>CAIKAP010000165.1 GCA_903825435.1 uncultured Verrucomicrobiota bacterium | reverse complement strand
CTACTTAAATATAAAGCTATTTATGTAACACTACACTAGGAGGCTACACCGGTGTCTCCAGCTTATCAAGCTTGTTGATATTCAAGATCATTACTGTCCCAACGTTTGAGTGGTGCGGTGGCAGAATAGGCTGATCAACATGGGGTTCAAGGACAAAGCAGGGTTCATCGATTTGAAGTTGGAATCGCGTCGTCGGGCGGGTTCCGTGGCAGAACCACGGAAAGGATACCCGCATGAATATCGGCAAGACTGTGTTCTCGCAACTGATGGACTTCGCGCCTGCCTATCAGTTTCGCAGGTGCGTCGCTCGTTATCACGGCGAGTACAAAGTGCAGGCGTTTTCCTGTTGGAACCAGTACTTGTGTATGGCGTTTGCCCAACTGACCTATCGCGAGAGCCTGCGCGACATCGAAGCCTGTCTTCGCTCGGTGCCGATCAATCTGTACCATCTGGGCATTCGCGGCACCGTCGCTCGCAATACATTGGCCCACGCCAATGCGGTGCGCGATTGGTGCCTCTATGCCGATTTCTTACAGGTGTTGATTCAACAAGCGCGCGCTCTCTACGCGGGCGAAGAACTGGCGGTGCGTCTGGGGCAAACCGTCTATGCCTTGGATTCGACCACCATCGATTTATGTCTGGCGCTGTTTCCGTGGGCGAAGTTTCGTCGCCACAAGGCCGCGGTCAAGTTGCACACGCTTTTCGATGTGCGCGCCAGCGTGCCCACACTGGTGATTATTACCCATGGCAAGATTCACGATGTGCGCATCCTCGACGAGTTGGTGTTCGAGGCGGGTGGCCTCTATGTGATGGATCGCGGGTATCTGGATTTTGCCCGGCTGCACCGCATCCAACAGGCGGGCGCATTCTTCGTCACGCGCGCCAAGAAGAACTTCCAGTGCGAACGGCTCGCTTCACAGCCCGTCCACAAAGCGACCGGGGTGCAGTGCGATCAAACAGTACGGCTCCGCGGATTCTATTCCCGCCACGACTACCCCGACAAACTGCGCCGCATTCGCTATCGCGATGTCACCAGTGGCCGGCGACTGGTGTTTCTGACCAACAACTTCGTGCTGCCGGCGGAGGTGATTGCCGCAGTGTATCGGTATCGTTGGCAAGTGGAATCGTTCTTCAAATGGATCAAGCAGCATCTACGGATCAAGGCGTTCTATGGCACCAGCGAGAATGCCGTGAAGACGCAAATCTGGATCGCCATCAGCGTCTATGTGTTGGTGGCCATTATCAAGAAACGGCTGAACGTGGAGTACAGCCTCTACACAATGCCACAAATTCTCAGTGTCACACTCTTTCAGAAAACCCCGATTTCACAGGTGCTTTCGAATGTTTCACCCGAAACAGAAATACACGAAAGTCACAACCAACTGATTCTGTTCAACTAACATTGGGACAGTGGTTCCAGTTATTGAAACTCCACGCAAAGCATTTCGTTTGCCTGCACTGTGACCTCGTTGCCGAGCGTCACCAATACCTTGTCACCCTTGGTCTCTTGGCTGAAATCGGCCGCACGGCCATTCACGATGACCTTTGCCACCTTCGCAGCCGCCAATGAGAATGTCTTTACCCGCAGCTTGCCCCATTTCACTGTAATCTCGGCCTTCCGTGTGTTCTGGCTAAAACTGCCCCATCCTTCCGCGCCCGTGAACGCTGCCTTGAAATTCTCCGGCGTGAGGCGCGGAGCGAAAGCGATGTGACCGTGAGGTCCGTGGTACTCGAAACCACACACAGCTTGGAAAGCGCCGTAGCTCGCCATTGCACGGGTATAGTGATCGCTGCATTCGATTTCGTTGTACGGATTACGCAACGCGGCATGATGACGGTCGTGTACAGCGCGGACAACGGCGAGACCTTTCTCCACCAGACCTTCCCAGAGCATCAACGCGGCGAGTTGGTGTTCCTGCCCGGTCCAGACCTCGTTGAAGTAATAGGCGCAACCGCCGCCTTTTTTATGGCTGGTACGATCAGCCCCACCGCGCGGCCAAGAAGTCATAACCACACCAGCTTCACCCGGCATTGCGTACCAGCGTCCACCCTTGATGTGCTGCTGCATGGCTTTCATGTAGCCGCCTGTGTCGGGGGTGAAGTTGTATTTCCAGAGCGCCTCAAGGGCAGACCGCGTCTCCTTAGCCGGCAACACGCGCGGCAACCCCAATGGTCGGGCGAGTGCATCGCCCATGCACTGGTCAATGTGGCAGCCGTCGTTGCTATTCGTGGTGTTGGGGTGTTTCGGGTCAAGCTTGTGAATGAAGTACTCACCATTGAACAGTTCTTTTACGATGTTTTTGGTGCCCCGTTCAGCAATCATCCGGCAACGTTTCGCAAAGGTGGTATCGCCCATCTCGCTGGCCATTGCCTCGCCGGCACGCAGTGCCCCGACGTACATCGAACTGATCCATGCCATCGGACCATACCACGTCTCATCAAGCGTGTTGGCCTGTGCCCCTTCGAGAAGGCCGTTCTCGTCGCCGTCTTGTGCCATCAAGTACTCGATAGATTTCTTGATGCGCGGCCAACAAGCGCGCAGGTACGTGTCGTCTACCGCTGTCTGATGTTCCCGGTAGGCGCGCAGGATCACGCCGCATTGGCCATCATGCGCTACCGCGCGGTGATATTCACCTCGGAAATCCATCGCACCGTTCTCATGCCACGCCGTACCGAAATCGGTCCGCTGGCGCAGGTCGCGCTCCAGTTCAGGAAAAATGCGGCCAACCGACTGCGCATAGTTCCAGACATGCTGACAGGTGCCGGCGCAGCAGTACACGCCTTCGAAGGCGTAGAAGCGGCCGGTATTGAAGTGATAGCACGTGCTCGTCGCCAGCGTGCAGATTGGCGCGAATGTGCGGTCGAGAAACCAGTACGGTAATGTCGAATCGTACCACGTCTGATTCCACAGCCGCGTCTGCCCGGCTAGGTGGTCGAAGTTTGCAGCCACGTGTCGCGCGACAGCGCCAGCAGAGTCGAACCGGTTTGCATAAGAGCGAGGTAGTTGCGGACCGCCAACAAACACACCGTGGTGACCGCAAAGCGCTGTCGGAAAGAACCACGTCAAAACAAACGTTGCCTCCGCCTCCGCACCCGGCGCAAGCCTCATGGTGCGCCCAAGCGAGCCGACGAGCTTCTCGCCAAACGGCGCTGCCGCATCCGGGCTCGCCTGTTCAGCCGGCACGCCCAGTAGCGTCAGGCCCATCGAGCCAAAGTCCGGCTGTGATTTGAGATTCACATTGGCCAGCGGCGCATCAGTGAATACGATCTGGTCGACGGTGATGTGGCCCCATGGACCAGTTGCAGCATCCACAATCTCGATGCAGGCTTCGCTACCTTGGAGGTCGGACACATCCCAAAAAACTGACTCCAAGTGTTCATTGTCTTTGCCGGTTGCGGTATGCACCACTCTCTTTCCGACGCGCAGATTGATGCAGGTTTTACCCTTGTGGCTGCCGCCTCCAATGAGAAAAGCGATATACCGACGCTCAACCTGGAACAACTTCGATGTGAGCTTGCCCTTCGCGTCATCGCCGGGCAGGAATGAGTTGACCAGCCCTTTGCCCTCGAAGCCACTCACAGGGTTTTGTCCATTCAACGTACCGCGGGCTGGTCGCTCTCCAAACGCTTTACCTTCGACAGTCCAGTTCTCGTATCCTTTCTCGAAATCCTCAAACACGATATCCGGACGCTTCTCTGTCACTGTTGTTTGTGGGGCTTTCTCTGCTGTACACTGCAACAGTGTCAAACCCGGTTCGCGTGTCACTCGGTTGAGTCGCTGACCCAAGCCGGGTTGTCCGGTGCGGAGGCAGACACCATTTTCCAGCGTACCGGTCAATTCCACATCGACTGGGGCATTGCTGGTGTTTTTCACAACGAACCGCATTACCGTAGCCGGCAACGAGGAGTCAGCGACGTTGAGCGGACAGTACGGCGTAAACGCCTCGAGTCCTACGGTCACCGGACAATCGTCCGCCCGGTAATCCAAAAACGCCATCGGATACTGTCCTCGGAACTGGACATCAGCGAATCCTCGGCTGTCGAGCGTGCGCGTAGTTTGGCCGATGCGAATCGCAAACCCCTGTTCAATCGGGTAATGAGGCATGGGCGGTTTGGCGTAGTTGGGGCCGCTGCCGTTTGTAAAATTACTCGCCTGCGGCAAGTTAAAAATATCCCAGTGCCACAACCGACCATCGCCGCCGAGATAGAGTTGGCCCGTGCAGATGCCGCCGATTGGCATGCCAATCTTCTCCAATTCCGCGCCACGATAGACCGTGGGTGTACCTCGTTCAAATAGCGATTTCAGCCACTCCGGTCGCAGTTTCTTGTCTGCGGGAATGAGCTTTTCGAAGTCCTCACGCGTAAACGGCCCTGCCATCATTTCTAGGCGCGATGCCAGCAAAGCCATCGTGCTGACTCCTGTGACCCGAAAGAAACCGCGGCGATTAAGATTCATAATGATGGCTATTATCGCAATTAGTCGTCGCTTGCAAGAGCAGCGTTCAAGCGGTAGATCGCACTAAAAACTCCAATCGTAAACCAAAATCCCGGGGGCATTCCTTGAGGCGTGGAAAATGTCAAAACAACCACTTGAATTCTCCTTCCGCCAAACAATGTTCTGGTTGCGTTGGTTAAGCTTCAGCGCCAATCGCACAACGATTCGACGTGCGCCGCACTGCCATCGCGCAGCCAGCCGTCAAGCTGGGCGATGTCCTTCAACTGTTGGCCGCGCAGGCGCGGGACGACGATGAACTTGCAGTCCACCTCCGGCAACGCCGTCATGTCGCTCCAGAGTTTCTCGAATTGTGCAACCGGGTAGATGTCTTCTTGGCCGTGTCCCCAACGTTTCTTCACGTCCTTCAATGTGATATATGTCGGCATCTTCGCCGCCACGGCGCGGATGCCGTTCGACACCTTCTCCTCATCGCCGAGATCGGCACGCGTCAAGCCGAAGATGGCGAGCAGTTTATCCACGTCAATCCACGTCGTCATCGAGTTGTAGTAGCTCAACCGGAACTCGTCTTCCTCGCGCGGCATCGCGAGACCCTCGACGAGCCGGACGCGACCGTTGACGCGCGCCAACCCGCCACCGCGATCCTCAAGCCGGCGCATGATGACCTCGAAACTCAGGCACGCGCCGCTCGCGATGTGCTGGCCAAGCAATAACGGATCGAGGTCAGCGCCGACGGTGTCAATGTTGTGGAGCATCAGCCAGCGAACGCCCGGCAGTTTCGCCAGCGTGCCGTTGCGGAGCAAGTTGGCGAACTCGAACCAGTGGCCAACCGGGTGCAGACATTGCGACGGGAGGTTGTCGATGTAATCGTTCACCTCGCCCATCGCTTGCGCCCAACCGATGAGCGCGGCGTGCAGGCAGTCGCGGACTTTCTGTTTCTGTTCATCGAGCAACTGGTGCGCGGTCTCCTCCCACGCAAACCGCAGGTCGTGCACCATCGGTATCATTCGCAACCCCACCGCGCGTCCCGGCGACAGAATCACCGGCAACCCAACCTGTTCGATCTGCCGATGCGTGAGGTAGCTCGTCGTGACAATGTGCGGAATGCCGTTGGCCTTGGCGATGTGAACGTCGAGGAAACTCCGGTGCTTTCCGCCGAGCCTGCAGAACGGATGGAGCGCCTTCACGACGCCCGCGCCCTGCGTCCAACGGCTCCCGATGCCCGCCGCGAGCGTGACGACCGCCGCTTCGCCCCGGCGAATTGCGTCGAGGCCGAGTTGCCGGTGTTCGTCGGTTGCGGCGGCCAGATCTTCGGGGCGGACGTCCTCGATGAGCGTTGCCGCCGGTAGGCGGTTCTGTGCGAGGCCGATACGGCCGTTCCGAAGGTCGGCGCGGATTTGTTCGTGCTGGACGCGGTCGAAGCCGAGGTTGTTGAGGAGGTCGTGCAACGATTGGCCGCCGGTATCGGTCTTGGCGCGCGGGAAAAGCCGGTCAAACAGCGTGTGAACCATACCGGCGAGTTCGGGGTGCGTCCGGCAGGCGATGCCGAATCGTTCCAGTTCGGTGCGGCGCGCGGCGCTGAGTTTGAACCGGTCGGCCTTCAACAGCGCCGGTACGATGAGCGCGTAGTAACCGGCAGGCAACAGCGCGGCGTCCAAGTCGCACCAGGTGCCGCGCTCGTTGATGGCGAAGTCGTACACGACCGGCTCCATCGCGAACGGGAGCGCGTTCTGCAATTCGCGTTTCGTTGTCGCCATGATTTCGCCGAGCGCTTCCTGCGCGGCGGGCTTGACGGCCGGGTCGAAGATGAATCCCATGCCGCCACCGCTCATGCCGCCGAGCATCCAGAAACCGAGAAACTTCTCGCCGAACTTCTCGCGGACCCGGTTGATGACGGTCTCGGTGTAAAGGTTCGTCGCCCACGGAATGATGGCTTGGATGGGACCGAAAAAGTTGCGCGTGGTCGCGGCCGCGATGGCCGGAACATTACCGGAACATAACGCGGCGACGACTTCGTCGAGGACTTTCATCGCTTCCTTGCGAGCCTGCCATTCGGTTTCGGAGCGGAGGAGATATTTTTCCGTCACCATCTCCAGAATCGGGCCGACGTTCTGCGCCATGCCGCCGTGAACTAGGACGAGCGAGTCTTGAAGCCGCGCGCCGATCTTCACCGGCGTGTGCGTCGGCAACAAACGTCCGCGGCTGATGCCAAATTCGGGGTCGCCTTCCTTGGCGAGTTCGCCGCGAATCAATTTCGCCGCGGGCCAGACACCGCCGCTGTCCTGCCAGCCGCCGCCGGAGCCGGCGAGCCATTCGCCGAGAATCGCGCGAGCGGCGACGAGCCGGCGTTCGTTCTCCGCCAACGGGCCGGTCAGGGAAGCCGCTTGGCCGGTGGCGCGCATCATCACGGCGATGAGCGATGCCAGCAAAGTGGTGGAGACGGCGAGACGCGAGCCTTTCGGGATACCGTTGACGTTGCTGACAATTTCAAGGCCGAGGCCGTGGCCAACGATGCGGGCGAGGAGGTCCTGGAGTGATTCGCCGGAACCTTCGATGCCCGGCGGGACAATGCCGGCGGCAATGACGGCGGCTTTGAGCAGGCCGAGGTAGTCACGGGCGAAGTCGAAGACTTCGTTGAGGTCAGTGATGTCAGTGGTGGCGCAGAGGTCAACACTGGTGAGGCGCAACACCGGTTCGTCAATGACGCGCAGATACGCCTCGACGGGCGGTCGTGGTGTAGCGTCGCGTCCGTGAACGCCGAGGTCGATGGAGATGTTGAGGACGCGCGCGCCTTCGGGGAAATCCATGCCGAGGAAGAAGATGTCAGACCAGCCGCTGTGCGAGAGGTCCATGCGGACCGGCGTAGTCTCGCGGAGAAGCGGGAACGGCTGGCGAAGGAGTTCAGGCCGGATGCGGAGCGGTTGGTCGGCGGGATGACCGATGCGGAACATCCATTGGTTGCCACGGACGGAGCGGACGCTACGGCGGACTTGGTTTGCCAACGTCTGGAAGCCGAGATCGTGGTAGGCGGCGGCTAGCGCGCTGGCGATGCCATCGGACGGTTCGCAACGAAGGAAGACGTCAATTGCTTCCTCGAACCGGCGGTTGAGAAGATGCGTGTAGCCGTCGAAGGGGATCAGCCCGGCCTTCTTCAGGTGTCGAGGTAGGTGAAACCGGTAGATGGCATAGAGGAAGAATAGGGCGCGAACGCGTTCGTAGAGATTGTCGGACTGCCGGCGGAACCGGTCGAGCGCGGCGGCCTCGGCGAGGAGCGCGTCGAGCGACGATTGCCGGCAGAAGGCGTCGAGGGATTGATCGCGCGTCGCAGGATCACCGGCGGTGATGATGGAAACCAAACGGCTCATGCGTGTTTCTGTTTGGCGAGCAGTTCGACGAGTTGAGTGAGGACTTCGTCGCGGTCGGCGCCGTGGAGCGCAAGCGCAAGCTGCGCGGTGAGGAGGCCGTACTTGACGCCGATGTTGTAACGCGAGCCAGCGACTTCGAGGGCGAGGTAGCGTTCGCGCGACGCGAGTTTGGCGAGTGCGGGACTGAGCTGGATGTTGCCGGTTCCGCCGGTGGATTCGCCGAGGATTTCGAGGACGGTCGGCGTCAACACGTGCATGCCGAAGAAGCAGAGGTAGTGACCGGCGCGCAGACCGGGGACGATCAGGTGTTGTTCAGCCTCGGTCGGCGTGGGTTTTTCGAGGACGTTCTCAATCTCGTAGAGGTTCTTGTGCTGGGTGACACGGCGTCCGCCGACGGTGCCGTAGTACGGAAGCATGTTCTCGCGTGTAGCTTGGACGGCGGAGACGGCGCAGTTGTCGGCGGAAGCGATTTCGACGAGTTGCTGGGCGCAACGTTTGGGGAGATTGCTGACGTAAAGGTGGTCGCTGACGAGGTGGAGGAACGGTTCGTTGCCGACGAACTGGCGCGCGCACCAAAGGGCGTGTCCGTAGCCGCGGGACGCTAGTTGCGGGATGAATTGGATGCGTTGGGCCTGTGCGCTGACGGCACGACGGAAGGCGTCCTCATCACCGGGCGCAATGACGAGCACGATATTCTCGGCACCAGCGGCGACGGCTTCCTCGATGATGATCTGGACGGCAGACTTAGGCTCGCCGTCGCGATCGACGAGACGTTGGAGGGGAAGGGATCGCTGGTCTTTACCGGCGGCTGTGATGACGGCTTTGGTAATTTTCATAGCGTGTTTATCCATGCGGGCAGAGGAAAGATTTGGAAGTAGTGAAATCACGAGAAAAATAAGCGGAAGCAGCCGAAAGACAAGCACTAAACCCGAAACCCGAAAGACGAAGTTGAGTTGCGGATTGGGTCCGGTTTTCATGTTGGTTGGGCATTGAACTTTGGCAAGGTTGGATTTGGCCAACGCAACACGGCCCCCAACAGCGACTTGTGGTTGTCCAATCCACCCCCATGCCGCCGACAGATGCAGCACGCGGGTGTGACCGCTCTGTCCTAAAATCGCCCCGCACACGAAACACCGCGGCCCGCAGGGTCGCGGCTTCCTGAAAGTACTTCATCGCGTTGCCGCCCTCTGGGAGGTATTCGCTTGGAGCGGCGACCCGCTGGGGTAGGGGGTAGGGTCTGCAGGCAATCAGGAACTCACTTCATGCTGCCGTCATGCTTTTTTGTATTGCAGTGTCGATCCGAGGTTGTAGCGTTGGTGCCATGAAGCCGCACAAGAATAATCTGCAAGATCTGATTTCCGAGTTGCTCCGCCGCTTTCCGGAGCCCGACCGAAGCCGTGACTCACTACTTCAAGATGAGCCAGTGGATCTACCGCCGTTAGTGCCGGTGTTGCGGCACACGGACGGCGGATGTGTGGTGCGGTGGGTGGTTGAGGTGGAGGACGACGACCTGCGACTGGATACGGTTGCGGAGTCAATGCTGACAACAGTTGACTTGAATCAAATCAAGAATGCCCTCGCTGAGGTGCTAAAGTCAACGCCGCCAGCCGCCGAGGAGAAGTTGCTGACCCCTATTTGTCAGCATTTTAATGTCCCACGCCGCATACTAAGTCGTTGGCAGAAAGAGCGGCGGGTGTCGTACTTCAAGGGTGGAAAGAAGGTGGTGAAGGGGCAGTTGAAGGTGCCAAAGAGCGGGAAGGGGTTGTTTGATCCTATTGTATTCTTGGCAGAGATAAAACAGTACATGATCAAGGCTGTCTAGCGGTCTGACAAACCTCTTCCTTACAAGCCCTCTCCGTGCAAACACCTTGCAAACAAAAAATGGCAAAGAGTGGCTAAAAACAGCAAACGGTGGCCAAATAGCTTTTTTTGCAACCCGCTAAATCAGCGGGTTTTAAGGGAAATTCGCAAATTCACGCATGGTTGCTCACATCTCTTCTGGCGGCGGGCCTTTGGGAGGCTGAGAGTGAGTCACGTGGAATCGGCGTTCGAGAACGAGCGCGTCGTCGCAGTAGAACTCGATGGAGTAGAGGCCGGGCATCGGGAAAACGAGGCCGACGAGGTTGAAGACCAACTCGATGACGCTGTGGATGTCAGGAAACTGGATCGGGCCGGTGACGTCGGCGACGACGTCGTTGGTTTCCTCGTTGATGATGCGCAGGCGAGTGGCGCATTCGCCGCAGCCTTCGGTGAGCGACACGAAGATGCTGATTTGCGGGTGGCGGCAGGGGAAACTGGTGGCGTTGATGTTGTTGAAGATGCCAATGAGGGATTTTTTATTGGTCAGCTTGTCTTCGATGACTTGATCGCAAATGACGATGGCGAGGCCGGAGGGAGTGGGTTGGGAAGGACTCATTAGCGGGAGATGTCTTTCTGGCCCAGAACGGCAAAACCGGCCTTGTCGAGCACGTCACGGGCATACTCGGTGTCCTCGCAGTGCAATGCAAGCAGGGCCTTGTCGTGTGGACGGATCATGAGAGAGTGGGTGTATTGGATGTTGACTTCGGCGCCGACAAGCTGGCGCAGGACGTTGTCAAGCTTCTCGGGGCCGCGCGGCAGCTCGACGCCGACAATGTTGGATTCGCTGAACGGCAACGTGGCCCTGTGAAGCGCCTCGCGGCAATGGTCAGGGTCGTCCACGACCATGCGCACGACGGAGGCATCGGCTGTGTCCACGACGGAGATGCCGCAGATATGGACGTTGGCGTCACCGAGGGTGCGAGTGAGGGTAAGAAGCACACCTACTTTGTTCTCCAGGAATACGGAGAACTGGCGCACTGGTGGTGGGCGCAGTGTCTGGGCGATTTCCTTGACAGTTTCAGCCATGATGGGTTTATCGCGCCTGTATTGTAACGCAGTCTGGCGCGGCGGAAAAGCCCTAAATCGCCCGCGCTAGGCCCGCGGAGCGTCCAGCCGTCCGTGTGACGCGAACTTTTGCCTCCTCGACTTTCACGCCGATCCGTCGCAACCAGCCGATAGCCCGCTTGATTTCAGCGCAGTCGCCTTTCAGTTCCAGCGAGAGGATTCCCTGGTCCTCGGTCACGCTGGCTTGGAGGATGTCGGTGACGACGGCGAATTTGTGGCCTAGTTCATAGATCGCAGGACGACGGATCAGTTTCGGCGGATAAGTTAGCCAGAGTCGGATTGTTTCCTTAGGGCGTGCTGTCATATTGGGTACCTCCCTCAGATATGGTACATCGGCGATGGATGACGCGCGGCGGCGCAGATTTCTTCAAACGTGATGGCGTTGGCCGCATCCTCGGCGGCGGACTTCACGCGGCGCCAAGCCTGTTTGATCTCCTCCGGGCAATCCGGGTTCACCAGACTCGGCAGGTCCATCACCTCTCCTTGGACGGCCCGCAACACGTCGCCGACCGTGATCTGCCGGGGTGACTGCGCCAACAAGTACCCGCCCGTCTTGCCGCGCCGGCTCTGGATTAGGCCGTTACGTTTTAGTTCCAGCAGAATCTGGACAAGGTAGTTCGGCGGGATATGACGGCGTCGGGCGATTTCCTCGATGCAAAGCGGATGCAGGTTGGGATGATGCAGCGCCAATGCTTCAATGGCGCGGCAAGCATAATCACTTTTGATGCTTACTTTCATTTACCTGACTAAGTTGTACAACAGGGTTGAGATTAACAATCCCAACCGCCCTGTCAAGGGGCATTTCCTGACACTAAAACACACGGAAAAGCAATTGCTATTACAGTCTTTTGTCGGCATACTCCGAGGCGTTTCCGAGGAGGGAAACTGTTGATGTCGAAAGCCATTTCACTAGACTCATTGTCGAACAGCGCGAACGAATACACCGCCGACAAAATTCAGAAGCTCGAGGGCGTTGAGGCTGTTCGCAAGCGGCCGGCGATGTATATCGGCGACACCGGCGAACGCGGGTTGCATCACCTCGTGTATGAAGTCGTGGACAATTCGATTGACGAAGCACTCGCCGGATTTTGCAATCACATTGACGTCATCATCCACGTCGGTAATTCGATCACCGTCATTGATGATGGCCGAGGCATCCCGGTGGACATGCACAAGACGGAGAAGAAACCCGCCGTCGAAGTCGTGCTCACCGTGCTCCACGCAGGTGGCAAGTTCGACAAGAAGAGCTACACGGTCTCCGGCGGTCTTCATGGCGTTGGCGTGACCTGCGTTAACGCGCTCAGTGAAATACTCGAAGTGGAAGTGAAGCGCGATGGCAAAGTCCATCACATGCGTTTCAAGCGTGGCAAAACCGCGTCGAAGCTCGAAGTCATCGGCAAGGCCAAGGGGACCGGCACCAAGATCACGTTCATGGCGGACAACGAGATTTTTCCGGTCATCGAGTACAAGTACGACATCCTCGCCAACCGGCTCCGCGAACTCGCCTTCCTCAATCGCGGCATCGAGATCACGCTCTCCGACGAACGGACGAACAAGAAGGAGTTGTTCAAGTTCAACGGCGGCATCGAGGAATTCATCAAGCACATCAACCGCGCAAAGGAACCGCTCCACCCGAAGGTCATTTACGTCGAGAAGGAAAAAGACGGCATCACCGCCGAGGTCGCGCTCCAGTACAACGAAGGCTACAACGAGTCCGTCTATTCCTACGCCAACAACATCAATACCATCGAAGGTGGCACGCACCTCAGCGGGTTCCGGTCGGCGTTGACCAAGGCGGTCAACCAGTACGCCAAGTCCAATAATCTCCTGAAAGAAAAAGACCCGTCGCTCGGCGGCGACGATCTCCGCGAAGGTCTCACCGCCGTCGTCAGCGTTAAAGTTCCGAACCCGCAGTTCGAAGGCCAGACCAAGACCAAGCTCGGCAACGGCGAAGTCGAAGGCATCGTCAACTCCATCGTGTACGAGGGTCTCACTACCTTCATGGAGCAGAACCCGCCCGTCGCGCGCCGGATTCTAGACAAGGCACTCACCGCCGCCCGCGGTCGCGAGGCCGCGCGCAAAGCCCGCGAAGCCGTCCGAAAGGGCGCGCTTACCGGCGGCGGCTTGCCCGGCAAGCTGGCCGATTGCTCAGAGAAGAATCCGGAGATGTGCGAGTTGTACATCGTCGAGGGCGATTCCGCCGGTGGTTCGGCCAAACAGGGGCGTAACCGGGCGTTCCAAGCCGTGTTGCCGATTCGCGGCAAGCTGCTCAACGTCGAAAAGGCGCGGCTCGACCAGGTCCTCAACAACAACGAAATCCGCAACATGATCACCGCCATCGGCACCGGCTTCGGCACCGTTGATGGCGAAGACACGTTCAAAATCGACAAGCTCCGGTACCACCGCATTGTGATCATGACCGACGCCGACGTGGACGGCTCGCACATCCGGACGCTGCTGCTCACGTTTTTCTACCGCAAGATGCCGGAGTTGGTGACGCGGGGCCACATCTTCATCGCCCAGCCGCCGCTCTACAAGATCAAGCGCAAGAAGCGCGAGGAATACATCGAGAACGACGACCAGATGAGCAAGATCCTCATCGAACTCGGTTCCGGTGACGCCTCGCTGTTTCGCTTGAAGGACAAGAAGGAGTTCGGCGGCCAGCAATTAATGACCGTGCTCGAATCGTTGCAGGAATTGGAGAAGCTCGTTGACACCATCGAGCGACGGGGAATCAAGTTCGAGGGCTACCTCGATGCCCGCGATCCCAAGACCGGTGATCTACCGACCAATGCTGTGCGCATCAAGGAAGCCGGTACTGTCCGGTTTGAATTCGCCTGCAGCGACAAAGCTTGGGCCAAGATATGCGCTGAGTACGACATCAGCCCCGCAGAAGAAGCCACGCTCGAACTCAAGCCCGTCGAGAACGGCACCCCACAGCGCGACGTCAAGCCACTCGACCTGTACGAGACAGCCGGCATTCAGACCGTCATCGAAACGCTGGCGCGCAAAGGTTTTGACATCGACCACTACGCCGCACAGGAAGAGCCTCTCTTCGAACTCGTCGAGGGTGCTGCGGACGCTGTTACCGGGGAGGGCGAGGCTCCCGCCGATCCGAAGGCCGACAAGAAACCCAAAGCCAAGGCTGTCGAGAAACGAACGCCGGTTCATTCCATTCCGCAGATTCTGGAGTTGGTCAAGGAACTCGGCAAACGTGGCCTCACCATCCAACGATACAAAGGCTTGGGCGAAATGAATCCCGAGCAACTTTGGGAAACCACGATGGATCCCGATCGTCGCAAGATGCTCAAAGTCGAGTTGATGGACCCGGCCGCGACAGATACCATGTTCACCATCCTGATGGGCGATGAAGTTGCGCCGCGGCGCCAGTTCATCGAGGAAAACGCCCTCTACGTTCGCAACCTTGATGTCTAACCCCGCCGTGACACCCGAAGTCCAAGACCTGATTCACCTGCGCCTTTCCCAAGCCGACGAAAGCTTGGCGGAAGCGCGGCTGCTTGTCGAACGCGCCATGCGGTTGGGCGCGATGGATCGCATCTACTTCACGATGTTCTATTGCGCCTGCGCCTTACTAGCGACGAAGGAATTCGGCCCGTCCCGCGACGGCAACGTGGCCGGTACGTTTCAGCGCGAGTTCGTGAAGACCGGTCTGATTCCCCCAGAAGTCGGCGACCGTTTCAAGCGCGCGACGCAATTACACAACGACGCCGACATCGGCTCCAAAACGCCACCCGATGCCGACCGGCTGCGCGAGTTGCTCGCCGACGCCGACAGCTTTCTCACCACCACCAAACTTTTTCTGGGGAAACAATGAGTTCACCACAACAACTGATTGCCTTAGATGGTTTGGTTGCGCGCCCAAGCGGGAGTTGGGTGCGGCGCAAGCACCACTATCTCGACCGGTATTGCGGCATCACGGCGACCGGCATGAAGAATAAGTGGCCGCGTCGCGTATATCTCGACGTGATGGCAGGGCCGGGTCTGTGTAAGATCGAGAACACCGGTGAGGAATTACCAGGGTCACCGTTGATTGCGTTGGAACACGAGTTCACTGACTGGATGTTCATCGAGAGTGATCCAGTCTTGGCGGACGCACTGGCCAAGCGCGTGGCGAAGGTGAACCCCAAAGCACAAGTAGTCCAAGACGATTGGGCTACGTTGGTTTCTAAGGGCAAATTGGATTTCGACAACGCCTTGGTCGTGGCATTCGTTGACCCAACCGGCATCCAACAAGTTCCGTGGGATGCACTTCAACGACTACTCAAGGGCAACCGAACGATTGACGTGCTAATGACCATCCAATATGCGATGGGCATCACGCTCAACGCCAACAACTACATCGAGTCGCAGGGCGAACAAACCGCACTCGACCAGTTTCTCGGCGAGCGGCAATGGCGGGATTGGCGTTGGCGGAACTCCAGCGACTTCAAAGATCAAGTGCTGGCCCGGTTCTTCCAGAAGATGGAGGCGCTGCAATTCAAGGGCAGCCGGCAGATGACCGTCGAAGCCGGCGGCCGTCCATTGTACCGAATGGCGCTGTTCTCCCGACATCCCAAAGCCGACGAGTTTTGGCAGAAGATCATCAAGTACGACGAGAAGGGACAACCGGAGTTGCTGTGATTACCGCCATCAATCCATCTGGACTCTGGAAGAAGCGCCTTGGCGACTGGGTGTTGAATCCTTACGTCGGCTGCGAGCATGGCTGCTACCATTGCTACTGCCCGGCGATGCCGGGCGTGAAGTTCAACAACCACGGTCGCAAACAAGCCGAGTGGGGCACATACCTTTATCCAAAAGATGGCATCGTCGAAGCATTGCGACAGCAACTCCGTTTGTTCACGCCCGACAAAGCAAAACGCACCGAATGGGGCGACGGTTGGGTGTTGGTGTCGTTCCTTACCGATTGCTACACGCCAACCGAAGCAAAACTAAAACTCACCCGGCAATGCCTAGAACTACTCCTCGAAGCCGGGCACAAGGTGCGGATTCAGACGCGCTCGGCACTGGTCGAGCGCGACTTTGATCTGCTCGTAGCACATCGCCGGCAAGTCTTGCTGGGGACATCCATCAGCCATTTTGACGACAAGCTGTCGCGCGCGCTTGAACCGCGCGCCTCCTCGCCGACGCGACGGCTGCGGATGATCGAGAAGGCCGCAGAGCGCGGACTGTCAATTTACATCGCCGCCGCGCCATTTCTGCCGTTCCACGACCGGGAGGTCTTGCAGTCCGTATTAGATGCCGTGCTACCGTTGCGACCACGCGAGGTATTCTGTGAAGTCCTGAACCCGAAGGGCGACAACTTGGCGATGATGCAGACCGCGTTACGACCCGCTTATCCCGAATATGCCGACCGGTTGGCCGGTTACTCTGCGGAGTATTGGGCCAATTTCACCTATAAGGTCCTTCTCTACGGCCTCCGTCGCACCAAACGTTTCATCGCATGGCCGGACACCCAGCGTCTCTGGGCCAAACATCTTTCACCCGAACAGAACAAATACTTGGAGCAGTTCCTGCCACCGTTACCGGCAGCCGCATGAGACCATGAACCACACCCTCCAACATTGTCATTCTGAGCGAAGCGAAGAATCTCTAACTTCCATTCAGAGATTCCTCATCACGTTCGGACTGACAGATTCCATGAGGACATCCGAATGAAAACAGTGCTTGAAGATATCCGGGACAAGATAGCGAGAGGCGTTTACCGGAACGAAGAACATGTCCGGGTTTGCATCGTGTTGCGAATTCTTCAAGCGCTCGGCTGGGACATTTGGAATCCGGGAGAAATCAACCTTGAGTTCCCGGTACTTCCGAATGAAGATCAAACCAGAATTGATGTGGCGCTCTTTCTAACGCCACACGAACCAGCGGTTTTCATTGAGGTCAAAGCTCTCGGCAAACTGGAGGGCGCCTTGAGTCAGGTGGAACGCCAACTCCGAGACTACAACAGAAACAACACTGCGTTATTCTCGATTATCACGGACGGACAGATGTGGCGTTTCTATCACTCTCAAGCGGGCGGCGAGTTCGCCACCAAGTGTTTTAAGATTCTTAACCTAACCGAACAGAAGCTGGACGATTTGGAGCAGGATTTCGCTAGGTTCTTGTCGCGAGAAGCAGTGGAAACCGGCAACTCAGAACAGGAAGCGAGAGCCTATCTACAACTCAGTCGGGAACAGCGAGCAATGGAAGACGCATTACCAGAAGCTAGGCGTATTATCCTCGATCCACCCTATCCAAGCTTACCTCAAGCTCTCAAAGATGTTGTTGCTCGTGCCGGTATCGTCGTCAGCTTAGAGAAAGCAACCAAGTTCATTGGCGAGTTTGGAACAAGGCGGGAATCTCCCCCTCCACCGCCCCTGCCAGATGATGGGGTAGGACGGCGGCAAACTTCAAGTGCGTTACCTCCTGATGGGACGGAATGCCGATTCACGTACAAGGGGAAGAAGTTTTCCGGCCGTGTTGAGCGCGGCGAACTGTCCGTGTCCGAGCTTGGGCGGTTCTCATCGTTTTCGGCGGCGAGTGTTAAAGCAACCAAGACAGCTCGCAATGGTTGGAGGGATTGGGAAGTTCTTCTGCCCGGCGAAACAACTTGGGTCTTGGCCGACACTTGGCGTTCACGACGCAGTCGCGTGTAATTTTTATACTCAAAGGAAACCACCATGTACGCACAAAACGAAAAGGTCTCACCGGTCAATATCAGCGAACAGATGCAGCAGGCTTACATCGATTACTCGATGTCGGTCATCGTCGGGCGCGCGTTGCCGGATGTCCGGGATGGGTTGAAGCCGTCCAGCCGCCGCGTGCTCTACGCGATGCGCGAGATTGGGCTGTATCATAACCGGTCTTACACCAAATGCGCGAAGGTCGTCGGTGAAGTGCTCGGCAAATATCACCCGCACGGCGACGCGTCGGTGTACGACACGCTCGTGCGCATGGCGCAGGACTTTTGTCTGCGGTATCCGCTGGTGGACGGACAGGGTAACTTTGGATCGGTGGACGGCGACCCGGCGGCGGCTTACCGGTATACGGAGTGCCGACTGAAGGAGATCGCTGAGGAATTACTCAAGGATCTCGACAAGGATACCGTTGATTTCCAACCGAACTTTGATGAGAAGGAACATGAGCCAGTCGTCCTGCCGTCGGCATTCCCGAACCTGCTCGCTAACGGCTCGACCGGGATCGCAGTCGGTATGGCGACGAACATTCCGCCACACAATCTGAGCGAGATTATCGACGCTTGCTGCGCGGTGATTGACGAGCCGGACGTGGAGGTGAAGGACGTTGCCAAGATCGTCAAGGGCGCGGACTTCCCGACCGGTGGGCTGATTTGCGGCAAGCAGGGCATCAAAGACTATCTCCTTACCGGCCGCGGCAGCATCAAGATGCGCGGGCGCGTCGGCGTCGAGGAAGTCAAAGGCGGCAAGGAACGGATCATCGTCAGCGAGATTCCGTACAACGTGAACAAGGCGACATTGATCGAGAATATCGCCCGGTTGGTCAACGAGAAGAAGATCGAGGACATCTCCGACATCCGCGACGAGTCGAACAAGGAAGGCATGCGCATCGTGATCGAGCTCAAGCGCGATGCCATCCCGAAGGTTGTCATCAACAATCTCTACAAGCACACGCAGCTCGAGGACACATTTGGCGTGATCATGCTGGCGATCGACCACGGTCGTCCGCGCATCATGAACATCAAGCAGATGCTGGAGTGCTACATCGCGCACCGGAAGGAAGTCATCACCCGGCGGACGAAGTACGAGTTGATGAAGGCGGAGGAACGCGCCCACATCCTCGAAGGTTTCCGGATCGCCCTCGATAACATCGACGCCGTCGTCAAGATCATCCGGGGCGCCGACGACCGAGCTGACGCGCAGAAGAAATTGATGTCGAAGTTCAAGTTGAGCGAAATCCAGACCAACGCCATCCTCGACATGCGGCTTTATCAGCTTACCGGCCTTGAGCGCGACAAGATCGAGGAGGAATACCTCGAACTCATCAAGCGCATCGAATATTTGAAGAGCCTGCTCGCCTCCGAGAAGAAGCTCATGGCCGTTGTCAAAGCCGAGCTTCTTGAAGTCAAAGAAAAGTACGGCGACGCACGCCGCACCGACATCGTGGCCGACGAAGGTGAGATCAATATCGAAGACCTCATCGCCAACGAAGCCTGCATCGTCACCATTAGCCACCAAGGCTACCTCAAACGCACCGCTGTCAGCGCCTACCGGAGCCAGCGGCGCGGCGGCAAAGGCGTCATGGGCATGGAACAACGTGACGAGGATTTCATCGAACACCTCTTCGTCTGTTCCACCCACGATTTCATCATGTTCTTCACCGAGGAAGGCCGCGTGTACGTCGAGAAAGTGTACGAGTTGCCGGAAATGGGCCGCGCCGCCAAAGGCCGGTCCATCGCCAACGTTCTTCAACTCCGGCCCGACGAGAAAGTCGCCGCGTTGTTACGCATCAAAGAATTCACCGATAAAGACTACCTCCTCATGGCCACCAAAGCCGGCATTATCAAGAAGACCGTCCTCAGCGCCTACCAGAACGTCCGCAAAGGCGGCATCATCGGTATTACCATCGAGAAAGGCGACCGCCTTATCGGTGTCCGGATGACCAATGGCAATAACGAAGTCGTGTTGGTGACGAAGGACGGCATCAGCATCCGGTTCCACGAAGAAGATGCCCGCGATATGGGCCGCAGCGCTACTGGCGTTTGGGGTATCCGGCCTGAGAAAGGTGACTACGTTGTCGGCATTGAGATTGTTGATCCCAACGCCGCGCTGCTGGTTGCCGGCGACCAAGGCATCGGCAAGCGCACTCCGTTTGACGAATACCGGAAACAGTCGCGCGGTGGCAAAGGCATCATCACTATTAAAACCACCGACAAAGTCGGCAGCGTCGTCGGCGCGCTCAGCGTCACCGACATCGACGAAGTGATGCTCAGCACCTCCCAAGGCCAGACCGTCCGCACCGGCTGCAAAGACATCCGCCTCTGCGGCCGCAACACCCAAGGCGTCAAGCTCATCAACCTCAACGCAGGCGACAAGCTCGTCGCCATCGCCCGCGTCATCAGCGAGCAACAAGAAGAAGCCGCCGAAGGCGCAGAGAGTAATGAAGGCAAGACAGGGAGTGGTAAAGGATGAAAAAGTTGATTATCCCCTGTATTGTCGTTTCCATTCTTTCGGTGGGGTTGGTATCTATTCTCGGTTCAGGTGTGGCGGAATGGGTAAGTCAGTCAGAGTTCAACATGACAAAGTGGGACATTCTCTCCCGTGTTGGACAAGTCAAATAAGCGATTCCACTGATCTCCGACGCGGCGACGAAGTCCGCGCTGGCACGGGCAACCTCCACCAAAACGTTCCCCCGGTCATCGCCGCCACAGATTCTCCGCCGAAGCTTTGACGAAAGCGGGAACACAGTTCGGTCGCTTACTGTGTGTGATTTATTGAGATAGGTCTCGCTAATCGGCGGGGACAAGTCCATCCTGTGCGCTGACGAAGCTCTGTTCAGAGCGGAAAGCGGGGTGACGTGAAAATGGCAGCCAAGAAAAAAGCAGCGAAATGTGGATGCAAGTGTAAGAAAGTCGCGGTGAAAGCGAAGAAGAAGAAGTAACCCTGACCGTGATGGGTTTCACTAGCGGTGTGCTTGCGGCCAATCGAGGAAGCAATCTCATTGCGACGGGTTCCACAGAGGAACCGGCTTCGCATCAATCAAGTTCAAACTTGATGCTCCAAAACAGGTTGACCTATGCCTGTGCAAGCACACGGCTGGCGCTTACTGTGGCAGTACCCATAAGGAAGCTGTGTAGTTTGGGCTGTAAGCCACAGGTGGCATAGCTTAACATCAGTACCCCGCCATCATCTAGCTATTGTATGAGTGATGACGGGTCAGGGTACTATCGGTTGTCCTGAGGCTGCAGCGATACTGCTGTCGCGGTGGGAGCAAAATCTCACAGTTTGCGTGTCAGTAAAATGCAGTTCTGAAAACTACACGACACCTTCGCAAGCGCAGACTTGCCGGGTCAGTGTGCCGGTGTAATAACCGTCTACCATGCGGGTTTTGATCCTAACTTCCAGCACCGGTGGCTGCCATAATATGCGGGCTCGCGCTTTTACCGAGTGGGCCGACGACGGATTTATTGTCCGCACCCACCGGCCGCTGGAAGACTCACATGGAATTTATGCGTTTGGCGTCGGCCTCTACAACTGGATCCAGTCCACCGCACCGCGCCTGCACCACATCTACTTCAACTTCCTCGAAGCCGTTCCCATCGTCCGCACATCAAAGCCGCTCGGTGCCGAGCGATACCGGGCCGTGCTCGAGGAGTTCCGCCCTGATGTCATTCTCAGCGTCCACGACTCGCTCAACCACGGCTTCTTCGAGTACGCCCGCACCGTGCTCGGCGGCGACCGCGTCCACTGTGTCACCTACTGCGACGAACTGGCCGGCGGTTATGGGTTCAGCCGCCACTGGGTCAATCCAGCCGCCGACCTCTTTCTCGGCGCCGTTCCCGCCACGTGCGAAGCCGCCATTTCTTGTGGCATGCCACCGGAGAAAACGCGCGTTGCCGGGTTCCTCAATCGTCGCGTGTTTTACGAGACCGACAGTGAACCAACGGATGAGTTTACGTTGCTGCTGATGGCGTCGGGCCGGGGCGCGCAGAACCACGTGCGTTTTCTTGATGCGTTACGGCGTGCGGGCGTGGACGTGCCGGTGAACGTACTGTGCGGCATGTCCGCCATGGCGGCGAAGGCCGTTACCACGTGGGCTGTCGCCAACCCGGCTTGGCGCGTACGTGTGTGGCCATCCGACAGCAACGTCGCCCGCCTGATGCGCTCGGCGTCCGCCGTCGTCGCGCGGCCGGGCACAGGCACGACCAGTGAAGCCGTGCTGAGCCGGTGTCCGCTGCTGTTGAACGGCTTGGGCGGCGTCATGCCGCAGGAGATGTTGAGCGTGAAGTTCTGCCGGCGTCACGGTCTCGGCGAACTGCTGCGGCGTCCGGATGATCTGGCGCGCTTCGTTGCCGCGTGGCGTGTGAAGCCGTCGTTGCTGGCCGAAGTTCGCCAACGGATGCAGGCAGCCTGTCCGCCAAGCGACCCGCGCGAGTTCCTGAAGACAATCGCCGGTCTCGTTCAGAGCCGGTAGTGCCGGCGCAATACCCATTCCATCAGCCGCGACGGCAACAGTCGCGCGGCGAGCGGACCTAGGTGAGCTTGGGCGAAGTTGCCGACGACCAACACGGGCGGCGGATTAGGGTCGTGCAACGCGCGCCACACGGCGTCGGCGACACACTCGGGGCCGGGCGCGGCGGCCATCGTCTCGATTTGGACCTGCCAGACTCCGTCGGTGTGCGGTGCGTTGACGCGTTGGGTGGCGTTGTGGAAACCGGTGTTGATGTCGCCGGGCTGGATCTCGACGACGCACAACGGCAGTTCGAGGCGCAGGCAGCGGGTGTAGGAACTGAGCGCGGCCTTGGCGGCGCTGTACGCGGCCATGTACGGTACCGGGAATACGCCAGCGAGGGATGTGACGTTGATGATTGTTCCGGTTTTGTTCCGGAGCATATCGGGGAGGGCGAGTCGGATCAATTCCATTGGGGCTTCGACGAGCAATTGGAATTGTTCGCGAACCATTTCGAGCGGCACGGTATCGGTGGGGCCGAACACGGCGGCTCCGGCGTTGTTGATGAGCGCGTCGAAGCCGCCGGATTGTTCGCGGGCGGCGGCAAAGACGCGTCGGATCGAGTCGGACTGGAGCAGGTCCATCGCGACGGGATGGAAATGCGGCAATTGGGGGAGGCGGGCGATGTCGCGCGAGGTTCCCCAGACGTCGCAGCCGGCGGCGCACAACCGTTGTGCGATGGCGAGGCCGATGCCGGTGCTGGCGCCGGTGAGCAGGACTTTCTTGGGAACTTCAGCCGGCATGGTCCCAGCGGCGGAGGGCAACGCAGACGTTGGTGCCGCCAAAGCCGCTGGCGTTGTTCAACGCGACGCGCGGCGCGGCGTCAACGGGTGCGGTGACGATCGGGATGCCGGTGCATTCGGGGTCGAGTTCGGTGATGTGGGCGGAGACGGGTGTGAATTTCTCCTGCAAGGCGAGGACGCAGAAGGCTGCTTCCATCGCGCCGGCAAGGGAGAGACCATGGCCGGTGAGGCTCTTGGTGCTGCTGACGAACGGGAGCTTGCCGCCGGGGAAGACGGCGCGGATGGCGCGGCACTCGCTGGCGTCGCCGACGGGGGTGGAGGTGGCGTGGGCGTTGATGTAGTCCACGTCGTCGGGCCGGAGCCGTGCGTCGCTCAGCGCGGATTCCATGGCGCGGCGCAGGCCGTCGCCGCTGGGGTCGGGAATCATGACGTTGTAGCCGTCGGAGGCTTGTCCCCAACCGAGCACTTCGGAAAGAATCGGGACACCGCGGCGCCGGGCGTGTTCGAGTTCCTCGACGACAAGGACGGCCGCGCCGCCGGTGCCGACGAAGCCGTCGCGGTTGCGGTCGAAGGCGCACGGTGTCCGCGCGGGATCGGTCTGGACGCTGAGGGCACGGGCGGCGGCAAAGGGAAGGATGTTGAATTTGTTGCAGTCCTCGGCGCCGATGACGAAGACGATGTCCTGACGGTCGAGGCGGATGAGGTCGAGAGCGAGGCCGAGGGCGTGGGCAGAGGAGGCGCAGGCGCTGGAGCAACCGAGGGAGGCGCCTTTGAGTCCGAAGGTGGCGACGAGGTTGATGTAGAGCGAGCCTGGGATGCTGTTGACGACGGCGAGCGGTTGGCAGCGCGCGACGCCGCGGGTGATCATGGTGTGAAAGTTGTGGTAGGCCAGCCACATCGAGCCGCCGGAGGCGCACATCAGGCCAGTGCGAGGATGTGAGAGGAGGTCGGGTGTCAGGCGCGCTTCGCGGATGGCCTGCTGCATGGCGCAGAAGGCGTAAAGTGCGTTGGGGGTCATGGCGCGCAGTTGTGTGCGCGTCAGCCGTGGCTCGCCCGGGTAGGTCCAGTCTTCGGGATCGGTGCTGGGAAAAGCGAATCCCTTGACAGTGCCGGCGAGTTTGACAGGGCAGTCGGCGCCGGAGAACTCCTCGAACGGCTCGACTCCGGTGCGGCATTCGCGCAGGCTGCGCAACACGTCAGCCCGGCTGTTGCCGATGCTGGTGATGAAGCCAAGGCCTGTGACGACGGCGCGTTTCAAGCGGAGGGGGTGGGGGATGGTTCCGCCGTCGGCAGTTGCTCGCCGAAAGCGAGAACCAGACGGTCAACCTGGGCGACGCGGTCGCCGGCGGCGGTGGTGACGCGGCCTTGGAAGATCGCCAGCGGCTCGCGCAGCCGCGTGAGTTTCACTTCGAGCGAGAGCCGCTCCTGCGGCCGGGCCTTGCGATAGACGTGCGCGCCATCGAGCGAGGCGAAGAAAAGTTGGTTAGACGGGATCGGTTTGCCGAGCGCCTGCGGCCCGCGTTCGAGCACCCAGAGGCACGCAGCCTGTCCCAGCGCCTCGAACAGAATCGACGCCGGAAAAATCGGATCCCCGCGAAAATGGCCTTCAAGGAAGAACTCATCGCCCTTGATGGTGTAGGTGGCGGTGAGGATTTCGCCGTTCAACTCGGCAGTATCGAGGAACAGGAACGGCGGCTGTTGCGGCAACACCAGCGCGATGCGGTCGCGATTGTAGGGCTCCGTCGCAGGTGTCGAACGCGCGCCGTTGATCTTGTCTTCGAGGAACTTCTTCATCTGGCCCACGGTGCGGATCGCCTTCAGTTCCTCGTTTTCGATTCGCAACTGCAGCACCTCCTCGATGGACAACACCAACTCCAGCAACGTCAGCGAGTCCAGCCCAAGATCCTCCACCAGCCGTGTCTCGTCGTTGGCGTCGGCTAGCCGCACCGTTGAGGTTGATGGCT
Source organism: uncultured Verrucomicrobiota bacterium (assembly GCA_903825435.1). Taxonomy (GTDB): domain Bacteria; phylum Verrucomicrobiota; class Verrucomicrobiia; order Palsa-1439; family Palsa-1439; genus CAIKAP01. The sequence goes on along the minus strand of CAIKAP010000165.1, from coordinate 17,624 downwards.
GGTATCGCTCGATCAGCCCATACACGATTGTCGGAATGGCGCTGCTATCGCCATTCTCGCGAAAGCGGATGGCCGCCTCCACGGTCGCCGCATTGCAGCGACGCAGGCCTTCCTTCAAGTCGGTCAGTGTTTTCTCATCCAAAGCCATCTGTGTACCTGTCAATACTACAATATCAAGACTCCACCAAAATGGGAATACATTTTTTTAGGTTGCTTCGCTATGCTCTGATGGCCACACACGATGGTGACCAACAGCACAGCTCCATGGCGAACGCTCCTGTGGTGTTTTTCTGAGCGAACCGGCCAGTAGCCTCGCCGAGTCCGCCCGCACTGCGGCACATGGCCTTGTGACGCAATTACTGGTTGAGGGTGGACGCTGGGGAGGCCACCTCCTGCCTGGCCGGACATCTGGCGCTTGCGCCCACCTCCACCGCCCCCCCCTCGTCCGCCTCCTCCTGCGCGATACCGTGGCCAATGTGTGTTGTCCCGCCGTCAAGCTCTGGAACACCGGCTACGGCGCGACAATGTTACGCGAGGCCGTCAGCTTCTTCGGCGAGGAAGGACTCACCGAGGACTGCCCTGGTTTCCCGTCGGGAAAATAGTTTGACACGCAGTTGGAGGCCAACTACGGGGGCCCTAATCCATCCAACGCCGCCAGCTCACGTTTACGATGGCGACGAAACTGTTCCGCGCCATCTTCCAGAAGTGGACCGCCACCCTCGCCACCGCGCTTGCTGAGGTAATGAACCTGTGGTTTTGGACGTTCGACCACGTGCAACGCGCCACCGACGCACTCGGCCACGACCTTTACTACAGCACCCGCCGAGGCGTGACCTTTTCGATGGCCAACGCGATCAGTTGGCTGCTGGCCGCGCGCCAATTTTTGCTCGACGTGCGCACTCTTGCATCTTTCGAAAATGTTCCGGACGTGGCTGCGGTCCTCACCGAACTCGTCCGTGTCCAAGCCGCCCGTGTCGCGAGTTTCTGACGAGAACTGTTCGATGAATGTGTGCTGTCAAGAACGGCTGCATTTTCCAGCGGCTCATTCCGTATAATTGTCAGGATGACTATTCTAAGTTCTTGCGAAAGAGACAGCCAGAAACTAGCGATATTTATCGAGATCGGCCAAAGCAATGCTGTTTGTACGCTACCAGTTGCGCGCACAGGCAAATAATTCATCTAAAACAAAATGATCCTAAATTACCATGTGCTGGGTAGTGGTCAAGAGGGTTGGCGTAGCTCACTCAAGCATTTCCAGTCTAGACGAGAGAGATCTGGAAATTCAAAGTCGGCACGACTGTACGCAGGGAAAAATGACTACGGAGAGCCGGGCGAGGAACTTCAGCGCCACCGTGGCGTCGCACAGTTTCGTGCGTAGTGTCATCTCCTCGAACTCCCCGGCGCTGTCGCCGCAGCCACGGAAATCGAACCGCAGACAGCCGATGCCGTGTGCAGCGAGTTTTCGAGCAAGCTTCACGAGCATGCGGTGGATTTCGGCCTTGTGGCCGGTGAAACCGTGCAGCAGCAGCACACCGGGCACTTTGGTGCGGCCGTCGGGCAGGTGCAATATGCCGATGATCTGCTGGCCTTTGCAATTGAAGACAACGGGTGTTTCCATGTAGGCGAGATAGTAGAAGCGGGCTTCGGGGTTGTTAATGCGTCGTTTTCCGTCTAAATTACGCAGCCTATTATGCCTACTCTCACCGACTATCACATGCACACACCGCTCTGCCAGCACGCGACAGGGCCGATGGATGCCTATGTCGAGCGCGGCATCGAACTCGGCCTGCGCGAAATCGGGTTCGCCTGCCACAACCCGCTACCACGCGGACTCGGCGGCGATGTGCGGATGAAAGAATCCGAACTGGACTACTATGTCCGCCGCGTGACGGACCTGCAGTTTCACTACCGCGGTAAGATTGACGTGTTGCTCGGTTTGGAGATGGATTACGTCGAGGGCTTGGAGGACTACCTCGCCCGGCAGGCGTCGGCGTATCCGTGGGACTACCTCATCGGCTCCATCCACTATCTTGATACGAAATGCAAACTCTGCGCTTGGTCCCGCTCCCTCCCCTTCGACGCCGAAGAACAATATATCCGCTACTTCACCTTACTGCGCAAACTGACCAGCAGCGGCTTGTACGACATCGTCAGCCACTTCGACGTGCCGAAACGTTCCGGCCGTATTCCAGGCCCGCGCGGCAGGGAGGAGATGCAACGTGCTTTGGAGGAAATCGCCCGTGCCAATCTTTGCCTGGAGATCAACACCTCCGGTTATCGTCATCCCGAACTGCTTCAACCGGAATCGTACCCGTCGTTACCGCTGATCGAGCGCGCACTGGCGCTCGACATTCCGCTGGTGGTCAACTCCGACGCGCATGCGCCGGATCAGGTGGGCACGAAGTTTACCGCTATGCAGGACCTGCTGCTGCGAAGAGGTTGCCGTCAATTGGTTCGGTTCGAGTCCCGGCAACGAATCACATACGCGCTCTAGAGTCGCCTCGGTGTCGTGCCAGTTCCCGTTCGTCTCACTGCTGCCGGGCACAGTGATCAACGGACTGCCATCGGCAAACCCGCTCCCCCGCACCGCATTGGTCTGTATCACGGAGCTTCTCCCACCTTTGCCGGTTACTTTCTGCTGCGCGGCTTGGAAAAAGTCCGCGCCGACATAGGGCGGATAGTGCTGCCCACAACCTGAAACGGGCGATTAACCTTGTGGGCGGTACCGTCCATCCAAACGGCAGCGGATGTTCCGTCTACGCTACCTTCGTCGCCGCCACAAACGCGTCGAGCTTCGCCTGCGCTGCGCCTCCGTCAATTAACTCCGCCGCCAGTGTCCAGCCGCTCGGAAAATCCGGTGACTTCTCCGCCGTCACCAGCGCGGCGGCGGCGTTGAGTAGCACGATGTCGCGTTTTGGCCCACGATCGTCACCGGCGAGAACGTTGCGGACGATCTGAGCGTTCGTCGCCGGGTCGCCGCCTTCGAGATGGTGCAGCGTCGGCGCAGAAATCTGGATGTCAAACGGACGATACGGGAAAGTTTTCTCCGACACCTCGATGCGGCGACCCCACAACTCGGCGACTCGGTTCGGGCCGAGTGTTGTGAACTCGTCGAGGCCATCACCATGCACGACCATCGCGTGCTTCAGTCCGAGCAGCCGCAACACCTCGGCGTACTTCTCCACCAGCGCGCGGTCGAACACGCCGATGACTTGGTGCGTCGGACGCGCCGGGTTCACCAGCGGGCCGAGGATGTTGAAGACGGTGCGCTGCTTCCGCTCCGCCAACCTCTTCCGAACCGGCGCGATCTTCTTGAACGCGGGATGATAGAGCGGTGCGAAGAAAAACGTCAGCCCCGTCTCCTCTAAGCACCGTCGCGCCGCGTCGGGCGACATCTCGATGTTCGCGCCGAGCGCGGCGAGCACGTCGGCGCTGCCGCATTTGCTGGTGATGGCCCGGTTGCCATGCTTGGCCACCGTTACGCCCGCCGCGGCGGCGATGAAGATGACACAGGAAGAAATGTTGAACGTGTGCGCCATGTCAGCGCCGGTGCCGACGACATCGAGCAGATCGCCTCGAACCTGCGGGTCCACGGCGCGTGCGTGCAACTCCAGCGCGAATGCCGCGATCTCCTCCGCCGTCTCGCCTTTCTGCGTGAGCGCCGTCAGAAAGTCTGCTTTTGCGTCCTCGCCGACACCGTCGTCGAGCAACGCCACCATCGCCGCGGCCACATCCTCCCGCGACAAGTTGGCTCCCGACTTCAATTTCGTTGTCAGCTTGTTCATCGCGGAGCTATCCTAGCGCAACCGTGAACGCACCGCCACAATTCTCCGTTCTCGTCGGCACCGCTGGCTGGAGTTATCCGGACTGGGAAGGCGCGGTTTACCCGGCACGCTGCAAACCGGCTGACAAACTCCGCGCTGTCGCCGAGTTCCTCGATTGCGTCGAGGTGGACAGCTCGTTCTACCATCCACCTACCGCGCGAATGACGGCGAACTGGCTGCGCGTCACGGCGGAGCGTCCGCAGTTCCGATTTCTCGCGAAAGCGTGGCAGCGATTCACGCACGAACGCACCTCGGCGTGGTCGCCAGCCGAGTTCCAGTTGTTCGCCGACGGTTTCGCGCCGCTGCGCGAGTCGGGCCGGCTCGATGCGTTGCTCTTCCAGTTCCCGTGGTCGTTCCGCCACGAGCCGCGTAACCTAGACTGGCTGGCCCGGATCGGGGAGCAGTTCGCCGGGTGGCCGGTGGCGGTCGAGGTGCGACACGATTCGTGGGCGACGGAAAATGTTCCGGTTTTGTTCCGGCAGTGTGGGTTTATCTACTGCAACGTTGACCAGCCGCAGTTATCGCACTGTCTCAGCCCGACAGAGGTGGCGACGGGCGCCACCGGCTACTTCCGTCTGCACGGGCGCAACGCGAAGAACTGGTTCCGCGAGAAGGAAGAGGTGTACGGTGCGCGCTACGATTACCTGTACGCCGAGAGCGAACTGGACGAGTTGCTGGCCCGGATGCGGCGCGTGGCGACGAAGACGCAGCGGACGTTCGCCGTGTTCAATAATCACAAGGATGCCAAAGCGTTCACCAACGCGCTCCAGTTGAAGTTGCGCGCGCAGCCCGCCGCCGCCGCGCGCGCCCCGTCGGCGTTGCTGGCGCGGTTCCCGCAGTTGCGCGGCCGCGTCGCGCCAGCCGGTGAGGAACAAATGCCGCTGGTGTGAAAGGCGTTGCAAATCACCGCCGTCGTCCGTAAGCTGTGCCAGATCTTGAAGCGGATTCTGGTTCCAACGGATTTCACGGCAGCGTCGAACTCGGTGTTTCCCTGCGCCACGACCATTGCGCAAGCATTCGGCGGGAAATTGTTTTTACTGCACGTGATGCCGCCGGCCTCGGTCAAGGAGCCGGAGCGGCTCGGTGATTTTCCTCCGCTCGAATCGTTCATCCACGCAAACCTGGACAAGGATTTCAACCCGCCGCTGCAACCCGAACTGCCATTGACCAAGCTGTACCTATACGACCGCAGCACGCCGCGGATGATCGCGGACGTAGCCAAGGAACGCAAGATGGACTTGATCTGTATGGCCGCCACCAGCCAGCGCGCGGACTTGACGTGGTGGTCGGCGGGCAAAACGGTGGAGAGCGTCATCGAACACGCGCCGTGTTCGGTGCTTTGCCTGCGTGGCCAGCCGATCAAGGAGAAGGACTGGAAGCGGCCTGTCTTCCGTCACATCGCGTTATTGACCGAACTCGGCCCGCAACGGGAAGCGTTAATAGAACGGGTGATCCCGTGGGTCAATCGCTTCAACAGCATCTTGCACATCTTCCCGATGGAAAGCGGCCGGCATACAGAATCCGGCGAGCAGACTGCATTGCGCGAACTCTGCCAGCTTCAGGACATCAACGCGAACGTCTTGCTGTTTTCGGACCCAAAGAACCGGATGCAGAATTTAATCAACTTTGTCAACGAAACATCAGTGGATCTCATCGTCATAACGCCACGCACGCGTGCGCGGTTCTCCAACTTTCTGGTCAGTGACATCTTCGTGCGCCTGATGCGTATGGCGAAGTGCCCGGTCCTGCTAGTGCGCTGACGCCAGCGCCCGCCGGTGCGCCGCCGGCATGGCGAGCGAGCGCGGCGACACCCAACGACAACCGCGCGGCGTTCCCCGCAGCCGGCACTGCCAAGCTCGCAACGTGATTCGCTTGTCCGTGATCGTGTGTCGCAACGTCAACACCAGCCGGCCGCGTCGCCCGTCCAGCGGCGGCAGCTCCCACATCCCCGCCAGCAGACCCGTTGCCGGGCGACGCCGCAACAACACTTTGCCGGCGCGCCGCGCTAAAATCACGTCGTGCGTCACCGTTTTTGTTCGCTGCTTCGCGCCACGATTCAGCAACGCATCGGTCGGCGCGACGCACACGCGCCGTAACGGACAGACTGCGCAACGCGGATTCGCCGGCAGGCAGACCAGCGCGCCGAGTTCCATCAGCGCCTGGTTGAATTCGCCGCACTCGCGCGCCGGCAAGAGCATCTCTGCCAGCGTCCACAACTGCCGCTGCGTCGCCGGTAATTTCACGTTGGCGCGGATGTCGAATACGCGGGCGAAGACGCGCGCGACGTTGCCGTCAACCAGCGCCGCCCGTTCGCCGAACGCGATGCTGGCGATGGCGCCCGCCGTGTACCGGCCGACACCCGGCAACCGGCGCAGTTCAGAGAAACCGGATTGGCTCACAATTTTTGCGGCGCGGTGGAGGTTGCGGGCGCGCGTGTAGTAGCCGAGGCCTTCCCAGAGCTTGAGGACGCGACGGAACGGAGCGCGGGCGAGCGACTCGACAGTCGGGAAGGCGCGCATCCAGCGGTCGTAGTAGGGGATCACCGTCTCGACGCGAGTTTGTTGGAGCATCACTTCGCTGACCCAGATGGCATACGGATCGCGCGTCCGCCGCCACGGAAGGTCGCGTCGGTGCCGGCGATACCAGCGGGGCAATGCCCGCCGAAATGCGTTGACCGTGGCCGGTGCAATGTGGAATTGTTTCGCCATGCCTGAACGCACATCTTACACGTGCCCGCTGCCCGCCGACAAGGTCGCGCAATTGAAACGCGACCTGACGGAGCGCGGCTTCATGTTCCGCGACATACCGTACGCGCATTTCGGCGCGGAACATCGTGGCGAGAAGGTGAGCTTGGCGATGTACGAGAGCGGCAAGCTCGTCATTCAAGGCAAAGGCACCACCGATTTCATCCAGTTCTATCTTGAGCCGGTATTGCTGGGCGAAGTGAAGTTCGGCTACGAGGATGTGCTCGACCCGACGCGGCTCCAGCCGCGCATTGGTGTTGACGAATCCGGCAAGGGCGACTTCTTCGGTCCGCTCGTCGTCGCCGGTGTGTTCGTCAGCGAACCGGCGATTAACGAGTTGGCTGAGCTTGGCGTGAAGGACAGTAAGGCGATTTCCAGCGACAAACGGATTTTCGAGATTGCGAAGGGGATTTGCGCCACGAAGGGCTGTCTCTGGAGCGTCGTGCCCATCGGCAACGAAGCCTACAACCGGCTCCACGCCTCGATGCGGAACGTCAACAGCATACTCGGTTGGGGGCACGCCCGCGTCATTGAGAACCTTCTAGCGAAAGTGCCGGATTGCAAGAAGGCAATCTCCGATCAGTTCGGCAACAAGCGGATCATCGAGAAGGCGTTGATGGAGCGCGGCAAGAAGATCGAGCTGGTCCAACGCCACAAAGCCGAGAGCGACATCGCCGTTGCCGCCGCCTCGATCATCGCACGCGATGAGTTTGTCCGCCGTCTCGCGTTGCTCGGCAGGGAGATCGGCGTCAAGCTACCGAAGGGCGCGTCGGACGCCGTCATCGCGGCGGGCAAGGAAGTCGTCGCCAAACATGGACGCGAGGTGCTGCCGACGGTTGCGAAGATGCATTTCCGTACATCGCAACGCGTGCTGGACGCGACGGCATAACTGGATAAGATAACATTATGCCACTCTACGAATTTCATTGCAGCAAGTGCGAAAAGGATTTTGAGCTGCTGGTGTCGTCCAGCCAATGGGAAGGCACACCGTGCCCGCATTGCGGCTCGAAGAAATTGACAAAACAGCTTTCGGTATTTGCTCCCGCCGCTCCGTCGTCATCCGTCCTGATGCCGTGCGACATGGGGGCGTGTCCGTCGCCGCAGCAGAAACGGTCCGGCTGTGGCTGTTGCGGCGGCGGCTCGCATCGTCACTGAACCGGCGCGATCAGCCCTTGTAGTGCTGGAACATCGCCGTCAGCAACAGCAGTTCGGGATGGGCGGCGGAGAGCTTGGGCAGCACCAGTTGAATCCGCGAACGGTAGGCGATGAGTTTCTCGCGCAACGGAGCGAGGTCTTCCACTTTGTCCCAGTGCAACCGGTTCAAATCGAGTACGAGCCGGTTCTTGGTATTCGCAAGGGAATGTTGGATGCGCTGGGCAAGTCCGGCGGCATTGTCGGTGGAGAGTGCGCCTTCGAGACGCATCCAGACTTGTTTGCTGGCGTGTTGCAACTCGACTTGAATCGAGAGGCCGGGGGCCGAGATTTCGTGGGGGATCTTCTCCCACAGTTGCGCCGCGCTCCATTGGCGCGAGGGCAGGCGATATTCGATGCGCTCCAAGCTCGGGTGCTGAAACAGGTCGAACTTTAACGTGAACGCGGTCCACGCTGCGGCACCGATGGCGGCCACTGATTTCAATCGCTCGGCAAATGTTGGCTGGCCGAGGACGGTGTGCACCCTTTGCTGAAGGTCGCGAATCCAGTGGCGGACTTCTCGATTCGGCCCGAACAGGCTGGCGGCGAAGAACACGGGATAGGCATTGCGTAGTTCGTTGGCGTAATGGCGGGCTTTGTCGCGCAACGCTGGATTTGGTGAGTCCTTGAGTTTCTCGTAGCCGAGCAGGCGCGTTTCGAGGAAACGGATGATGCTTGGGCCAAGCCGCTGGAAATCTTCGTCGAAACACCAGCGCTGCAAGTCTTCGATCTGCTTGGCAGACAGCGTCGGGTGTTTCATCGTGGTGGTGAACCCGTCGGCACGGCGGTAGAGGGTTTCGGGTTCCTTGACGTACACTTCGTGCAGCAGGTTTTCCTTGCGGACGCGGTCTCCGAACGGCGTGCCGGGTACGGGTCCGTAAATTAGGAACTGGCTGAGCGACGGCTTCAGCTTCATCAACCCGTCCAACTCCTGCGCGATCACCTCCGGTGTCTGATAATCGAACCCGAGAATCATCGAGGCCAGCACGGAGATGCCGTGCTCGCGAAACTCGGTGAGGATGTCCCCAACAGGCCGACCTTGTTGTTTGGCGTAGCCGGAGCGGGTGCCTTCGTAGCCGATCCAGAACCCGTCAATGCCCATTTCGAGGATTTCCTCGACGGTGTACTGGCTGATCGCCTTGATGCTGGAAAAGACGAAGATGGACGGGATCTTGCCGCCCTGTTTCACGCAATCGCGGAACTCCATCGCCCGTTTTTTGTTGAGCAGGAAATCCTCGTCAATGATTAGGAAAACAAGTTCCGGGTTCATCGCCCGGTAGCGCTCCAGCACGTCGTAGATGTCCTTGCCCTCCGGCAGCAGACGGATGTGGCGGCGTTTGTAGAAATGCGAGGTGCAGCAGAAATCGCAGCCGTTGGGGCAGCCCAGCCCGGCGAAGATTTTGCCCGTGCGCGATGTCGGTATCGAGAACACCTTCAGCCCACTGACCAGCAACGGATGTTTGTACGGCATCGGGATGGCCGGCGCCTCGAGCAACCGGCGGAAGAATCCGACACCTTCCTCGCGGCAGATGTAGTCGCTGTACGGTGTGAGTTCCTCGTCGGTGAGAATTGTGCCATAGCCGCCGAGTACGATCTTAGTCTGTGGCGCGTATTGGCGCACGAGCGCGACCATCTCCTTCATCTTGTGAAAGACTGCCATGATGAAGGAAATACCGATGTAGTCGTAGCTCTTCTTCAACTCGCGGATAAACTCCTTCTTTGATGGGTACTGCAACACCACTGTCGGCGCGTCGAGGTTCTCGGCAATGTACTCGAGGGCGAAATTGGAATTGATAGTGCGCGGGCTGAAGATGCCCTGCGCGCGGGTCACCTGACAATACAACAACTCATAGCCGACCGATGGGGCGTCCCCGTATTTGGGACCCAAGGGGCGACACACACTGGTTAATAGAATCTTCTTACTCATGATTGGGGCTGTACCTTTGTTCAGTTCTCAAGGTGAACAAGCCCCCGCTGCTATCGGAGAGTCGGGCCACCTAACAACATTACTAAACCCCGGAAACCCAGCAAAGTCAAAGTACATTTTTCCCCAGAAGACCAAGCTGCTGGAACCGCAGGTACAATTCCCGGCACACCCAGGCGTCCGTGGCGGCGTAGTTGATCTGACTAAGAGAGAGATCCGGTCGGCGCCAATTCGACGTGCGCGGGCCTTTGGTGATCCGGAACCCGAGGAACATCCCCGCCAGGTTGCGGACGCCGGACTGTTTCAGGCCGTGGTGCTGGGCCACCTTGCCAAGGTCGAGGACGTTGCGCGACTCGAACGGAAAGACCGCGTTCAGCTTCTTCAGGTCATCGGCGAGCGCCACGCCCGTTTTCACGATGCCAGGGTTCTCAAGCAGCTCCGTGAGCGCGAGAGAGAAGTCCATTCGCTGCAACTGAAACAGGTACACCGCATGACCAGTCCCCACCTGTACCAGCGTGGGCTTGTGCGATTGCCCTTTGCGAAAGGTCGGCGGTGTTTCCGTGTCGAACCCGACGACGTGTTCGCGACGGATATCGCGCATCGCCCGCTCTAGGTCGTGCGCGCCGGCGACGAGCACGATGGGACCCTCGTAGCGTTGCACGGGCAACAGCGCCAGTTCCTCGCGGTTGATCGTTTGCGGGTTCACTTGAACAGTGGAAGACACGCTTTGAACTCCTGTGTGCCGGCTTGGCGGAGCAACTCGAACACGGCGCTCTCGACCGTCGTGATCACCGCGCCGCAATCCCGCATCCGCGCGATCGCCGCGTCGCGGTCCGAATCGCGCCGCGAACAAACCGCATCGGCGCACACGTACACCGAGCGCCCGTCCGCCATCAAGTCAATCGCCGTCTGCTGCACGCAGACGTGCGTCTCGACACCGCAGAGCAACACGCGCGGACGGCGCAATTCCTTGACCGTCTTCGCGAACTCCTCGTGGCCGCAACAAGAGAACGTCATCTTGTCCATCGCCGGCGGATTACCCGCCGCCTCGGCCACCTCGGCGAGCGTCGGGCCGATGGCGCGCGTGTATTGCGTCGTCACCAACGTCGGCACGCCAAGAATCTTCGCGGCAGCCGCGAGCTTCTTGATGTTGCCGACAACTTCGTCGCGCCGTTGCATCAAGGCCATCAACCTCTCCTGCACGTCCACGATGACGAGGACGGCATTCTGCGGGGTCAACCTCCAATCAGACATAGTGAACACATTTAGGCATAGGTGCCGTTGTGTTGCAATGCCTCTTTCAGTCAACCTCAATTGGTCTGGTAGTTGACGATTGCCGGTTTGAGTCGATAGGATGTCTCACTAGGAGATTCCTATGGATCCATCGATGCTAGAAGCGATGAATTTTGTGGCGATTGACTTTGAAACTGCCAATGCGTCGCGTTCCAGCCCATGTGCCATCGGGATGACCGTAGTTGAGAAGGGGGTGATCTCCACTTCGCGACAATGGCTTATTCGCCCCCGTGACATGCAGTTTGACCCGTTTAATATTGCCATTCACGGCATCACGCCGGAGATGATGCGCGGTGAGCCAGAGTTCAATAAGCTGTGGCCGGAACTCAAATCCTACCTGACGCAGTATCCAATCGTCGCTCATAATGCGTCTTTTGATATGAGCGTTCTACGGAAGACGCTGGATTTGTACAGGCTTAAGTATCCGAGTACTTCGTACCTCTGTTCCGTCCTCTTGGCTAAGGTGACTTGGCCCGGCTTGGTCTCGTATCGGCTGGATTATCTGGCCGATCATTTGGGTTTCGACCTTAAACATCACAACGCCGAATCGGATGCTAACGGTGCTGCGGCTATTGTCATGGCTTCCGCCTCGGTGCATGCTGCGGTTTCGTTTCCCAACCTCATAAGCAAAACACGAATCGAGGCCGGAAACATTTTTAGTGGATCATATAGCCCCTGCCGTTTGCCGGAAGATTGTCGCTACAGTCGTCGCAGCCGCTCTAAACAGGAGAAAGTTGTTTTGTCTCGCATAACTCCGACGGTGGATGTGGTCGTTGGTGAGAGTCCACTGTACGGCAAACAAGTTGTATTCACTGGTAAACTGGAGACAATGGAGCGAGCGGCAGCCGCACAAGAAGTTGTGAATTGCGGTGGATTTGCGAGCGATAGCATCAACGCAGATACCGACTATCTGGTTGTGGGAAGCTTCAATTTCGCCACTATGCGGAGTGGCGGAAAATCAGCCAAGCTAAAGAAGGCAGAACAACTTGCCACAGCGGGTCAGCCGATTGAAATCATCGGTGAAGAAGATTTCTTGCGACTGCTCTAGCTGGACTGTTTAGAGCAACTGGCCTTGCTTGGCCTCAGGCTTCTTCTCAGGCTGAGAACCAAGTATCTTCAAAAACTCTCTTTCTGAAATCACCCTGACGCCTAATTCGCGTGCCTTTTCTAGCTTGGAACCAGCCTCTTCGCCGACTATGAGGTAGTCGGTTTCTCGGCTGACGCTACTGGTGACGTTAGCTCCAGCACTACGTAGTACTTCCTTCACTTCATCGCGGCTAAACTTCTCCAACGTGCCGGTGACCACGACGGTTTTGCCGGAAAATGGCCCGGTCGCGACCGGAAGGTCGCTCCTACATTTTGGATTCAGTCCGGCGGCTTTGAGTTTCTTGAGGACAGCTTGGTTGCGCGGGTTGCGGAAGAAATCGTGGATGGACTCCGCCATAACGGGGCCGACATCCTCGACCTTCTGAAGTTCCTCAACGGTGGCGGCGGCAAGGGCGTCCATGCTCCGGAAATGTTCCGGCAGTTTGCGCGCAGCTTCTTCACCGACATGGAGGATGCCGAGACCGTTGAGGAGTCGCCAAAGTTCGCGATCTTTGCTACCGGCTATGGCTGTAGCGACATTTGTAGCGGCAAGCCCACGTTCTGTTTTGAATTGTTTAACCACTTCTTGTTTCAGTGGATCGTGTAGAAATGCGTGAACTCTATTGGCAGCGATAGTGGGATTGAAGCATTTTGCCAACTCTCTCACTCCTGCTGACAAAAGTTCATCGAAACTGTGGAATCTCTTGGCGAGTTCTAAAGAGACAGATTTAGCAACCCTCCTGTATGTCTTGATCTTCTTATTGGGAAGACGCCGACGAAGGATGCATTTTAGCAGAGAATCAAAGATTCGCCAAAGCTCCAACTGTTCAACGGTCAGTGTGTACAAATCTGAGACATCTTTAACTAACTCTGTTTCAACCAGTATATTGACCAATTCTTCACCGAGGCCCTCGATGTCCATCGCGCCGCGCTGGGCGAAATGCTGGAGCGTGCGCTTGAGTTGCGCGGGACAGGCGATGTTCTCGCAACGCCACGCGACGAACTCGGGGTCGCGGTTCACGGGGCCGCCGCAGGCGGGGCATTCCTTCGGCATGTGGAACAGTTTCTCTTTGCCGGTGCGCTTGGCGGCGACGGCCTCGACGACTTCGGGAATCACCATGCCGGCTTTGCGGATGATGACGGTGTCGCCGATGCGGATGTCTTTACGTTTGATTTCCTCCTCGTTGTGGAGCGTGGCGCGGGCGACGGTCGAACCTTGGACGAAAACAGGTTCGAGTTCGGCAACGGGCGTGAGGATGCCGGTGCGACCGACTTGGATGGTGATGCCGAGAAGCTTGGTCTCGGCGGGTTTGATCCAGTGTTCGGGCTTGTACACGATGGCGTAGCCGGGCGCTTTGGTTTTCGGCGGGATGCGGCGCTGTTGGTCGAGGCTGTTGACTTTGACGACGATGCCGTCGAGTTCGTACGGAACTTTGGTGCGGAGGTCGCGGGGCTCGTCGTTGCCGGCTACGATGTCTTTGTCGTAGCGCGCGAGGACTTCATCCATACTCCGACAAACCCAATGGGGTGGCGTGGCTAGACCGAGAGTCTTGAGGTGATTGAGCGCCTCGGCGTGGGTGGTGAAGTCACCACCAACGACGGCGTAGAAGACGGCACTGAGTGGGCGCGTGGCGACAACGCGTGGATCGAGTTGCTTCAGCGTGCCGGCAGTGGCATTACGGGGGTTCGGAAAAGTTTTCTCGCCGGTGTCGCGGAGCTTGGCGTTCAGTTTGTCGAAAGCATCGAGCGGAATGTAGGCTTCGCCGCGAACTTCAAGGGTAACGGGCTTGGAAAGGGAAAGCGGGATGGCTTTGATGGTTTTGATGTTGGCGGTGATGTCGTCGCCGGTCTGGCCGTCACCGCGCGTCGCGCCGAGGACGAGTTGGCCGTGCTCGTACCGGACACAGATGGAGACGCCGTCTACTTTGGGTTCGAGGACGTACTCAATTTCCTCGCCCGGCGACTGTTTCTTCACGTCAGCGTCGAATTTGCGGAGCGCATCAAGGGTGTCGGATTTTTCCAGCGAGAGCATCGGGACGGGATGTCGGACGTTCTTGAACTCCTTCAACGGCGCGCCGCCGACGCGTTGAGTCGGAGAATCAGTCGTGACGAGGTCCGGGTGCTCGGCTTCGAGTTTCTGGAGTGCGGCGTAAAGTTTGTCGTAGTCGTAGTCGGAAAGCTCCGGACGCGCCTCGACGTAGTAGAGGTGGTCGTGGCGACGGATTTGATCGCGAAGGTCAGCGATCTGTTTTTTGGCGTCGGCGCGATTCATAGATATAAAATCCGGTCATGTCAATAATAGCCCCGGTAGTGTCGATAGCGACATCAGAGAGTTGAGCGGAGCGGCCGGGGACGAAGTATTGGTGCCATTCGTCGGAGGCGGCGTAGGTGGCGGCGAGGATGATGGCGAAGAGGAGGGCGCGGTGGAGCGGAAGCCGGTGGGCACGACGCAGTGGCCGATAGATAAGGAAAGCCATGATGCCATATTCGGTGGCGTGGCCGATTTTTTGGAGCGCAAGTTGGACACCGGGTTGACCGCTGAGTTGCGGGGCTCGGGATTGGGCAGAGAAGTAGAAGATGACAGCGGCCCACAACAACGCAGGCAGCCAATAGAGGAGTCGTTTCATGGTATTTAAACAAAGCGTAGTTTGCCCAACATCGTCGTGAAATGCAATCTGCGGTTACTAAGTAAGACGTACCACCATCAACGTCTGCTTGCCGCTGGTCGCCTTGGCCTGCTATAGTCACCCCATGCGACGAACATCCGCGCTCCACCTCGGCATCGAAGGCGGCGGCACCAAAACCACCGCGCTCCTCACTGACCTGACCGGCAACATCCTCCGCCGCATCACCCTTGGTCCTTTGAACCTCAAACTCTCCACCGACCTCCAACTCCTTGCCGCTTTCCGCCAACTTCACTTTCCATTTCCCGCTTCCGTGGCGCTCTGTCTTGCCGGCTGCCGGACCGAAACTGATCGTCAACGCCTTCGTCGCCTTGCCTTCCGCCTCTGGCCGCACGCAAAGATTTTTGTCGGAAAAGACCTCGACTCCGGCCTCGCTGCCGCCTTCGGTCCCACCGATCCCGGTATCCTCATCCTCAGCGGTACCGGCTCCGTTGTCGTCGGACGCAACGCCCGCGCCCAAACCGCTCGCTCCGGCGGCTGGGGACACCTCCTCGGCGATCACGGCAGCGGTTACGCCCTCGCCCTTTCGAATCTCAAATCTCAAATCTCAAACTACGATCACACCGGCCAAGTCAGTGTTCACCTTCGCGCGGTCCTTCGCCGCCTCTGCCTCAACTCGCCGGAACAACTCCTCGACTGGATTCACAACGCCACCAAAACTGACATCGCAGCGCTCCTGCCCGACCTCATCACCTCCGACCGCCGCCATCTCGACGAACAAGCCGCGCTCCTCGCCGCCGATGTCCATGCCGTCGCTCGCAAACTCCGACTCCGCAACCCCGACATCGTCCTTGCCGGCGGCGTCTTTCGGAACCGACCGCCATTTTGCCGCGCCCTCCGCGCCGCGCTTCCCGGTTATCGTGTTCGCATTTTGAAAACCGACACCGCCCTCGGCGCGCTGTCCCTTCCGCCATCTCCAATTTCCAATCTCAAATCTCAAATCCTTCCTCTTCCCCTCACCGAGCAGCGCAACCCGCGTACGATGGACCTCGACAAACGCGACATCCCGCAACTCATCGCCACGATGCTCGACGAAGAATCACGCGTCATCCCCGCCATCCGCAACGCCGCGCCCGGCATCGCGCGTTGCATCCGCACCATCGTCACCGCGTTCCGACGCGGCGGCCGTCTTTTCTACATCGGCGCCGGCACCAGCGGACGCCTCGGCGTCCTCGACGCCAGCGAATGTCCGCCGACATTTTCCACCGCTCCGGAAATGGTCCAAGGCATCATCGCCGGCGGCGTCAACGCCTTGCACTCCTCCGTCGAAGCCGCCGAAGACGACCCGCGCGCCGGTGCCGACGCCATTCGCAATCGCGGCGTCGGTAAACGCGATGTCGTCGTCGGCATCGCCGCCAGCGGACGCACCCCGTTCGTCCACGGCGCGCTCGACGAAGCCAAACACCGCGGCGCGAAAACGTTTCTTCTTTGTTGCTCCCCGGCTACCACTCGCCATTCACCGATCACCATCCTCACTGGCCCCGAAGCTCTCACCGGCTCGACGCGCCTCAAAGCCGGCACCGCCACCAAACTCGTCCTTAACATGCTGACGACGATCTCGATGATCCGGCTCGGCAAGGTGAAAAGTAATTTGATGGTGGCGATGAAGCCGACAAACGCCAAACTCCGAGCCCGCGCCGAGCGAATCAAGGCAGCGCTGGCGCAGCCGGAACAAAACTGGAATATGGCGCGCTGATTTTTTGCTCGCCTGCGCGTGCGGAAATCCTTATTTTGCGCCCGCCATGCGAATCCTATCCGGCATACAACCCAGCGGAAAACTGCACATCGGCAATTATTTCGGGATGATGCGCCCCGCGTTCGAATTGGCGCAGAAGGGCGAGGCGTTTTATTTTATCGCCGACTACCACGCGCTGACCAGCGTGCGCGATGCCGTCGAGCTTCGCCAGAACGTGCTCGACGTGGCGCTGGATTTTCTCGCCTGCGGCCTCGATCCGACCAAGACGGTTTTTTACCGGCAAAGCGACGTGCCGCAGGTCACGGAGCTGTCGTGGATTTTGTCGTGCCTGACGCCGTTGCCGATGCTGGAGAATTGCGTCAGCTACAAGGACAAGATCGCGCAGGGCCTGACGCCGAACGCCGGGCTGTTCACGTATCCGGTGTTACAAGCGGCAGACATCCTTATCGTCCAGTCCAACGTCGTTCCCGTCGGCAAAGACCAGAAACAGCACATCGAAGTCACGCGCGACATCGCCAGCGCGTTCAACCGCGAGTTCGGCGAAGTGTTCACCATTCCCGAGTCCAGCATCCGCGAAGCCGTCGCCGTGATGCCCGGCACCGACGGGCGGAAGATGTCGAAGAGCTACGGCAACACTGTCGAGATTTTCGGCGACGAGAAGGTGGCCAAGAAAAAGGTCATGGGCATCGTTACCGATTGCCAACCGATGGAAGCGCCAAAGACAGATCTCGATAAGAACATCGCCCTTCAACTGCTGCGGGCAATCGCGCCCGACAAAGCCAGCGAACAAGAAGCGAAGCTCGCGGTGGGCGGTTACGGTTATGGCGAGTTGAAGAAGATGCTGTTGGCGACGTTGATGGATTACTTCGCCCCGATGCGCCAAAAACGCGCCGAGCTGGTCAAGAATATGGATTACGTCGAACAAGTCCTCCGCGACGGTGCCGTTCGCGCGAACGCAGTCGCCAATGTGATGATGGAGAAAGTGCGCAAAGCCGTCGGTTTGCGATAAGAGTCGATAGAAGTTCTAAGGGGTATACAGGGTTGCCGAAGCAATCTTGCACGGTTCTCCCTGTTTATACCCGAAGGGAGATAAAGCATGCAGGAAGGCCGGTCGGTATTTGCCCAGTTGATGGATTTTGTTCCGAAGTACGAGTTCGCCAAGTGTGTCGAACGATACGACGG
>CAIKAP010000164.1 GCA_903825435.1 uncultured Verrucomicrobiota bacterium | reverse complement strand
CACCGGCGTCACGCCCGCGATGGAGATGAAGATGGTCGGCAAAGGTTCGCAATATCCGTGGTCCGTGCAGGACTCCGACGGCAACCCGTTCAGCGGCGAAAAATCCTACAAGATGCACCTGCCGCCGAATGTGCCGGTGAAGGATTTCTGGTCCGTGATCGTGTATGACAACCAGACCCGCTCCATGGTGCAGACGGATCAAAAATCCCCGAGCGTCAGCAGCCAGAACAAAAACATCAAGGTAAACGCCGACGGTTCCGTGGACGTTTACTTTGGACCCAAAGCTCCGGCTGGTTGGGAAAACAACTGGGTGCAGACGATTCCCGGCCAAGGCTGGTTCATGATTCTGCGCCTCTACGGCCCGCTCGACCCGTGGTTCGACAAGACCTGGCGGCCCGGTGAAATCGAGCTGCTCAAGTGATTTTCGGCGGGCCTGCGTTGGAAGACGAGGAACCTTCGGAAGCGTAGTCAGATCAACGTTTATCTGCCGCCGGTCGAGGTGAAGCAGGGCTTCGGGTTAATTGCCCGTGCGGCTCGCACTTGGAGCCAGTTCGCCGAACCAATAGGCCGCCGTGACTCCGCCATCCATGAGGAAATCGCTGCCGGTGATAAACGCGCCGTCAGAACCCATCAGGAGTGCGCCGACAGTGCCCACCTCGTCGGGAGTGCCGGCGCGTCCAACCGCAGACAACTCGATCATGCGCCGGTAGCCCGCGCCACGCGGCCCGGTCAGTTCATCCTTGGCGAGCGGGGTGACGATGATGCCCGGGCTGATGGTATTGACCCGCGCGCCGCGTTTCCCCCAACGGACAGCCTCGGCCATCACCCGCAACGAGTTGCCGCGCTTTGAAAGCTGATAGGCGTGAAGTGAGTCCTTCACCTGATCGGGCTGAAGCATCGGGAGAGCGAGCAATTCTTCCACCGGCGTGGTAGCGAGGGCCGCATTTTGATCGGTAGTGAGCGGCAGCAGACGATGACCGGACTGCGACGCGATCACGACACCGGCACCGCCGCGCGCGATGACCTTGCCAAATTCCTCCAGCACCAGCGCCGTCCCATAGAGATCCACCTTCAAGATCGTTTCCGGTGACGCTTGGGAAGGGGAAACCCCAGCGGCGTGGATGACGCCAGAAACCTCGCCAAGAGACGTGGCCTGCGCAACGAGCGCCTGAACCGAAGCGCGCGAGGACACATCAACTTTCGCCGTGGTCACGGTGAATCCGGCATCGCTCAAAGTTTTTGCCGCCGCCTCAGCGTTTTCTGGACGCAGATCCGCGAGCATAATGTGCTTCCCCGCACTCACCCGCCGCGCAATCGCCTGGCCGATGGATCCGGCTCCAATGACAACGATGATATTTTTCGGCGTCTCATTCTTCATAGGCTCTCCGGGTTATAAGCTGAAGCCGGTTCACGGCTCCCATGGCTGGTCAAATCAGGATTTGAGCGAAGCCATGTCGATGACAAAGCGGTATTTCACGTCGCTCTTGAGCATGCGCTCGTAGGCGGTGTTGATCTCGTCCATGCGGATCATTTCAATGTCGCAAGTGATGTTGTGCTTCCCGCAGAAATCCAGCATCTCCTGCGTCTCGGGCAATCCGCCGATGAGCGAGCCGGAGAAGGAGCGGCGTTTGAAGATCAGCGGAAAGGCCGCCACCGGGAGCGGCTTCTCGGGCGCGCCGACGAGCGTCAGGTTGCCGTCGCGTTTCAGCAGGTTGAAATAGGCGTTGATATCGTGCGTCGCGGAAACGGCATCGAGAATGAAGTCGAAGCTGTTGGCGTGCGCGGCCATCTGCGCGGCGTCGGTGGAGATGACGACTTCGTGCGCGCCAAGGCGCTTGCCGTCCGCCACCTTGTTCGGTGACGTGGTAAACAGCACGACATGCGCGCCAAAAGCCCTGGCAAACTTGACGCCCATGTGGCCAAGACCGCCAAGACCGACAATGCCCACCTTCTGGCCGGGGCCGACCTTCCAGTGTTTCAGCGGGGAATACGTGGTGATGCCCGCACACAGCAACGGCGCGGCGGCGGCGAGGTTGAGGTTGGCCGGCATGCGTAGCACGAAATCCTCCGTCACGACGATGCTCTGCGAGTAGCCGCCAAGCGTCGGGGCGTTGAGATGTTTGTCCAGGCTGCCATAGGTCATCACCATGTTCGTGCAGAATTGTTCCAGACCCGAGTGGCAATCGGGACAGGTGCGGCACGAGTCCACGAGGCAGCCCACGCCGACGGTGTCACCAACCTTGAACTTCTTCACACCGCCACCCACGGCGGTCACGCGGCCGACGATCTCGTGGCCGGGCACGGCCGGATACTGGGTGAAGCCCCATTCATTGCGGGCGAAGTGGAGGTCGGAGTGACAGACGCCGCAGTAGAGAATCTCAATCTGCACGTCGGTTGCAGTCGGCTGGCGACGATTGATATTGGTGGCAGCCAGCGGCGAAGTGGCACTGGCGGCAGAGTAGGCTTTCGTATGATTCATAAAGGAATGCTCCCATGGTTGGTTCAATTTGCGAGGCCAGCATACGCCGGTTGCGCGTGGCTGTCGCGTGCGTTCTTGCGCCACCTGTTGCGGGATTGCTCGAAAGTGCGATGGGCTGAACCGCCGGGACGCGGTGACGCAGGGTTAAAGTGCGCACCGCACGAAACGGACGAGTAGCTTTACCTCCCGGCCCCGACTGGGGATGGGGCCAGATGCAAACCCCCGCTGCGAAACGGCTGAAGGGTTGCCGGTCGCGACGCGACGCTCCTGGCGGCCGGCCGCAAAGGCCTGGCAGCGGGGCTTGCTGCGAAACGCCCTGGCCAGATCGGATAAAAACGGGTTGAAAATTCTCCGGCCGCCAAATCAGGCTTGCCATCAAGCGGACGGGCAGGCATAGTTGGCCCCTAAACTTTACTCCTAAACTTAAAATTATATTTTATGGCTGACGCAGCAAATAAATATTCCGAAAACATCGCCGGCAAATACTTCGTGGACAACCAGTGCATTGACTGCGACCTGTGCCGCGAAACCGCACCCGACAATTTCAAGCGCAATGAAGACGGCGGCTACTCGTTCGTCTACAAACAGCCGACGACGCCCGACGAAGAGTCGCGCTGCAAGGAAGCCATGGAAGGCTGCCCCGTCGAAGCCATCGGCAACAACGGCTGATCCGCCGCCCGTAAATTTCAACCAAAAACCCTGCCGGAATTTTCCGGCGGGGTT
>CAIKAP010000163.1 GCA_903825435.1 uncultured Verrucomicrobiota bacterium | reverse complement strand
TTGGCTGATGAAACAGCGCCGTCTGCGGTGTGACTACGAACACCTCATCACGACCAGCGAAACGATGATTTACATCGCCATGATCCGTCTCATGTTGCGCCGTCTCCACCCGTAAAACATACTTTCAAAACACGCTCTAAGCCGTATAATCGAGTTGTGATGCCACCCGCTCGCGGATCGCCTTGGTGAAGCGCGCGACGATCTCGGCGCGCGAGCCGCCACCGGCTTCGAACTCTGCCGGGTCAAGCGGCGCATGTAGGATGATCTCCACCTTTCCCCGATACCGATCCGGCCAAGAAAGATCACTGAACAATCCCTGCACGCCGCGCAGACTGACCGGGACAATCTTCACACCCGTGTGCAACGACAGCAGAGCCGCGCCACCCTCGAACTCTCCCAGTTGATCTCGACGTTCACCCTCACTGCCGATAATCAGACAGCGGCCCGCACGCAGATGGGCAATCATCTCGCGGAGCGCGGCCATGCGCTCGACGTCACGGCTGGGTTTGGTGTCAACCGCGATGCACGGCACGGCCTTGAGGATGCCGCCGATGATGGGAATGGCATACGCGCCATCCCAAACTGTGGAGACCGGCACTTGTCCGCTGATGCCACGAAACGCCGCCAGCGCCAAAAATAGGTCGTAGTGCGAGCCGTGGTTGGCGGGGAAGATATAAGGTCCGGGCGGTGGCACAAACTCCAAGTTGCGGATTCGCAGCCCGAACAAACCCTTCATCACCCACACATAAATGTTCTGCACAACGCGCGAATGCACGAAGGCTCGCCAGAACCACGAGGGTGCGTAGCGGGGATTGGCCACTTCAAAACGGTTGTCCATGCGAAATCTGGCCGGTGATTAAACCGAAACGCGCCGCCTTGTCGAGACTTCTTGTGCTTGCTACACTGTCGCCTCGCATCATGGCTTTACCCCGCACAGCCTACATACTGCTCTGGTTTCCGAAACCATCGGAGACATTTGTCTTCCGAGAGGTTCAGGACCTCCGACGGCTCGGCTTGCCGCTGCATCTGTTTAGTCTCTACGGCAAATGGCCCCGCGACCTTTCGTCCGAAATGCGCGACGCCGCCAGCGACGTCGAGCGACTCGGCTGCTGCACGCTGCCGGCGATTGCTGTCGCCGTCGGCCGATCCGGCCGCACTGCACAATTGCTACGCTACGCGCTGCGGCGCCGTGGTGGTTGCGAGAAATGGGCCGAGAACTTCTGGGCCGTCCTCGCCGGGTTCCATCTCGCCCGGCGCTTCGAGGCCGACGGCATCCAACACATCCACGCCCCGTGGGCCGGCGGAGCGGCCACTGCTGCGTGGGTCGCCTCGCAACTGACCGGCATCCCGTTCTCCTTCACGGCCCGTGCTTGGGATATTCATCCACCTGACGGATTGCTCCGTGAGAAAATCCGCGACGCAGTACTCGTCCGGTGCGAGACGGACGCCGCCCGGGCGCACCTTGCCGCCTTCACCAACGACACCGGCAAACTACGCGTGACCTACAACGGCCTCCCACTCACCGCGCGCGGCGACGCGCCGGTGCCAATGAGACCGCCGTACCAGCTCCTCGCCGTTGGCCGGTTCGTCCGCAAAAAAGGCTTCGACCAACTACTCCGCGCCCTCCGTCTCCTTGCCGACACCGGCATGGACGTCCGCCTCACACTCGCTGGAGACGGTCCGCAGCGCCGCACGCTCCAGCGGTTGGCGCGGCGACTGAACGTCGCCGTCCGCTTCACTGGTTTCGTGCCGCACGACCGCATTGGTGAACTGTTCCAAGCCAGCGATATCTTTGTGATGCCGAGCATCGTCGCGCCCAGTGGCGACCGCGATGGTTTGCCGACGGTGCTACTCGAAGCGCTCGCGCACCGCCTGCCGGTTGTCGCCACCAATGTCGCCGGCATTCCGGAGTTGATCGTCGACAACGTAACCGGGCTTCTCGTCCCGGAAAAAAATCCGGCCGCGCTGGCCGATGCCGTGCGCCGGCTCGTGGCTGACCGCGCCGCCGCACTGTCGCTTGCCGTGCGCGGTCGGGACCGTGTGCGCGAACAGTTTGACCCCGAACGCAACCACCGGCACGTTCTCGAACTTTACGCGGAGTTGCAATGACGGCCCCACCGATTCGACTCGTGGTGTTGCTTCAGGATCTGGAGTTCGGCGGCACGCAACGCTACGCGCTCCAACTACTGCAACATCTCGACCGCGACCGGTTCGCACCGGAGTTGTGGGTGCTGCGCGGCGGCACCGACTGGTCGCCGGACGGCGTGAAGATTGTCCGCCTATCCGGGGCACGGCGTGTTGGGCCGGTTGCGCTGACGCGGCTGGCATGGCGATTGTGTCGGCAGCGGCCGGACGTGTTGTACACGCTGACGGTTGTGCCGAACATTTGGGGACGGCTTTTTGCCGGGCTGCTCGGCGTGCCGGTCGTGTCTGGCTACCGCAGCCTGCATCCCCGCCAGCATGAATGGCTCCTCCATCGCTTCTCCGCCCGCATCATCGCCAACGCCGCAGCGTTGAAAGAGCAACTGGCGTCATGTTCCGGTATTGTTCCGGATCAAATCACCGTCGTGCCGAACGCCGTGGACACCGATTTCTTTGCGCCCGGTGGCGTGAAATCGCCGGAGCCGTTGGTCGTTTGCGTGGCGCGGCGTGTGCCGGAGAAGGATCTGCCGACGTTGGTGGAGGCGATCCGCCTCACGCCGAACGCGCGGCTGGAAATTATTGGCGACGGCCCGCAATCGCTCTCCACCACGCCGAACGTGACACTCTTGCCGGCGATGGCAGACGTGCGCGCGCATCTGCAACGGGCGTGGGTGTTCGCGTTGTCATCGGCGAGCGAGGCGTCGCCGAACGTCATCCTCGAAGCGATGGCGTCTGGATTGCCAGTGGTGGCAACGCGCGTCGGTGGCATTCCGGAACTTGTGGCCGACGGTGAAACCGGATTGCTCGTGCCGCCGCGCGACCCGTCGGCATTGAGCGCGGCGCTGAGGGCGTTGCTGCACGACGAACCACTCCGTCGCAAACTGGGTGAGGCGGGACGACGGCGTGTGCTGGCTGAGTTTTCTGTGACGCGGATGGCGCGGGCGACGGAGCAGGTGTTGCGCGAAGTGGCGCAACGCGGCTCGAACTGGACGACGACCACTGACGGCCGGTTGCCGTTGGAAATTCCGCTGGGGACTGCGACCGGGCCGGACCGCATCGAGGAGCGCGGACGATTCCGTCCGGATCGTTCGTACCGACGGGTCGGTACGCCGACGCTTACGGTGTTCCTGCCGGACGCGGAATGCGCGACGGGCACGGCGGTGGTGGTTTGTCCCGGCGGTGCCTATGCGGGTGTCTCGATTGACCGCGAGGGCTACGAGGTGGCGCGCTGGCTGGCGTCGGTCGGCGTGGCAGGCATCGTACTGAAGTATCGGCTGACGCATCCGATCGAGGACGCGGCACGGGCGATGGAGATCGTCCGGCAACGGGCCGGCGAATGGCACCTGAACTCGCAGCGGATTGGTCTGATGGGTTTTTCCGCCGGTGGTCACATAGCGGCGGCGACACCGTCGGCGTTTCATGTGCTGGTGTATCCGGTAATCTCAATGGAGGTGGGATTGACGCATCGTGGGATGCGTCGTCAGTTGCTGGGACGCCGGCCCACAGCGGAACAGGTCGCGCGCTACTCGATGGAACGGCACGTGACAGCGCAGATGCCGCCGACGTTGCTGGTACACGCGCGCGACGACGACGTGGCGCCGGTAGGGAATAGCACGTGTTACGCGGAGGCGTTGCGGCGCGCTGGTGTGCCACATGAGTTATTGCTTTACGAGCGAGGCGGACACGGGTTTGGCGTGAGCGGCGAGTGGCCGTCGCGTTGCATCGCGTGGCTGAAGGCTCAGGGATTTTTGCCGGTCAGTTGAGCGCGCGCTTGTTGACTGAGTTGTTTGCTCAAAGGGAAGAGGTTTTCGCCGTAGCCACAGAGGATGAAGAAACGGGTGAGACGGCTGGGGTTGCGGCGGTACACGTCGAGCACCAGCCGCCAGAATCCCGGCAGCCGTCGCTGAGCGCGCCAGAGCAGGCGCAGCAACATCGCCAGCTCCTGTTTTCTACGCACGCGCGATTTGGAAGCCGACGTCCCGTCTGTGCCGAGGGCGCGACGGGTGGGACGCATGGCGAGGACGCAACGGCGGGCGCGTTCATAGAACTGCCGCGGATCGCAAAGGGATTCCCATGCGGTTGCGTACTCGGACAAGATTTCCGCTTCCGGCCGGTCGGGAGCGAAATTCATGCGGGTGTCGGACATCTCATCGCCATCCCTGTCGCGCAGGCGGCCTTCCCGCTGGAGCCGTCCCCAGAGCGCGGTGTTCGGTGGCGCACGCAGGAGGTTGAGCATCACCAACGGCACGTTGGCGGTCTCGACCAACGCCTGAATACGCTCGTCCGCTCCTGACGCTTCGTGGTCGAAGCCGATGATGAAACTGCCGAGGACGGTCAGGCCGTTGCAGTTGATGTTGCGAAGCAAGTCCACCAGCGGCTGGATGAGGTTCTGGCGCTTGTGAGTTTGAGCCAACACGGCAACGTCGGGCGACTCGACGCCGACGAAGACGAACCCGAAATTGGCGGCGGTCATCAGGTCAATCAGTTCCAACTCGTGACCGAGATTAATCGAGGCTTGGGTGGTGTAGCCAAACGGCTCGCTGTGCTGCTGCGACCACGGAATCAATTCCTTGAGGAGAGCGCGGGCTTGGGTCTTGTTGCCGATGAAGTTGTCGTCGGCGATGAAGATTTCCCTGCGCCAGCCGAGACGGAAAATCGATTCCAATTCGGCAAGGACCTGCTGCGGCTGCTTGTAACGGGGTGCGCGACCGTAAAGACTAATGACGTCGCAGAACTCGCACTCGAACGGGCAGCCGCGCGAGGTCTGGATGGATAGCATGGCGTACGCATCCAGCTCCAGAAGGTCGAAACGCGGCACGGGCGATTGTGTCAGGGAGGGTTTTTCGGCGTACTCGAACACCCCACGGTACCGTCTTTTGCCGAGCGCCGCCAGCAGTTGCGGCATGAGTCCTTCCGCTTCGCCCTTGATGAGGAAATCGCAGCCCACTTCGAGCACCTCGTCCGGTACAGAGGTTGGATACGGCCCGCCGGCCACGACCGTCTTGCCGCGGCGTTTCGCCTCACGGACCAGCGCCAACATCCCGTCTCGCTGCGCCAGCATGGCGGTGATCATGACGACGTCTGCCCACGCCCAGTCGCCGTCACACAAGGCGCGGACATTCAGGTCCACTAAGCGCAACTCCCATTCCTGCGGCAGCAACGCGGCGACCGTCAGCAGTCCCAACGGCGGCATGAGGGTCTTGAAGCCCAGCATTCGGTTGGTTTCCCGCATGCTCCAGAATGACGCGGGGAATTCCGGGTTGATCAACAGGACGTTCATGTCAGTAGCCCATCAATCCACAACAGCGACGGCAGGCCGGCATCAAGCCGTCACGGTGGAGGCTTTGGCGGAACTTCTGGTAGGCTGGACCATTCCACAACTCGGTCAGCGTGGCAGTCTTGATGTTGCCGACGACGTAATCGTGGTAGTCGCGGCACGGCGAGACGTCGCCATTGCTGTTGATCTCGACGACTTGGTAGATCGACACGCATTGGTTGAACCCGAACGTGGCACGGTGATCGGTGTAGTACGTCTTCAGGTTCGCGCAGCCGGCAATCGGCGGAATGATGCTGACGGCCGGTGCCGATAACGGCCGCGACCGGGCTTGTAACTCGGCAAACTGGCTGGCGAGCAGTTCGTGGTCGGTCGATTTCCAGTCGCCAATCCATCCGCGATGCTTGGTGGGACAGAAACCGAACCGCCGGCTGAAATCCTGTTCGTGGGTGGCGGCGTTTTCTGTGTCAATCCACCACGAGAGGTAGAAGACGAACAAATCCACCTTATCACGGAACGCTTCGTAGATGTCCACGAGATGGTGACGGTTGGCTTGCGACACCACGGTCAGAGCGGCGATAACCGGCAAGCCGTGGCCGCGTTTGGTCCGGGCGGTGCGGATAGCGTCGAGGCCGAGATTGATGTCGCGGAAATTGTCGCCGATGCCGGCAGAGGGGCGGAGCTGGTTGTGCAACGAAGCGGTGTGGCCGTCGATGGAGACCTGGAGAAGGAACAGCGGCGCCGCGACGAGGCGAGCGGCTGCGGCGGCTAGCCGTGTACCATTGGTGGCGATAGATGGCGGCAGGCCCAATTTCGCGGCGTCGTCAATCACGTCGAGGAGGCCGTCGTAAAGCATCGGTTCGCCGCCCCAGAAGTACACCACCGGCTGATGCCCGTGGTGCACGAGATCGGTGAAGACTTCCCGGTAGCGGGTGGGCGTGACTTCGCTTGACTTGAGTTGTTTCAGGTTTTGGTTGTGCAGGAATCCGCTATCGCCCCACTGGCCGCAGGTGTGGCACCGGAGATTACAGAGATCGGTGATGCGGAAACTGGCCTGCCGTATTTTGCCGGCGTGGCCGGTAGCGCGGCGCGGGTTCAGGACGTTGAAGAACCGTTTCGCCATTTCCAACTTGGCCAGCTTCACACCGATCCACGGATGCGGGGCGACTCGACAAAAATTCTTGAGCACCATGCTCAGCCCGGCGCTGCTGCGCTTGGTCATGCAGCCCCCCGGTGGTTGATCAAGTCGCGGACACGATTGACGACGGTGGCAGTGCCGTCGATGGAAACTCGGGTGAGCCGGGCGCGGTAGTCTTCGAGGCGCGCCTCGAATTTGTGGAACAACGCCGGCGTGGGCGCGTGGCTGGTCGAGAAATCGCCGTAGCCGAGCGTGCGTATGTGCCAGGCGTTGAGGTACTGCTCGAACATTCCCGCCACGGGGAAACAGAGTATCGGCTTACGGTAATACAACGCTTCGCAGATCACGTTGTGGCCGCCATTGACCACGGCGTAGGCGCTGCCGGCCAAGTCGTCGAGCATCCCGCGTGGATCGAACGGCTTGAAGGTTAGGTTGCCCTCTGTTGCGGGCGCGTTGCGGAACCCGTAAACGATGACCGGGCGCGCCAACTGACGGGCGGCATCGATCAACGGCGTGAACGTGGGCGTCGTTTGGTAGAGCAACACATGGTCACCGGGCCGCACGGCGATCTCCGTCACCGCCGGGCGCAGGACGGGCGGCAAGAGTTCATTCGTGCCGGTCGTTTTCAATTCGGGATGGTAGAATGACACGATCAGATTGAGGTTGGCGTTGCTGTAGAATAGGCGCAAGCTGGCCATCACCATGGCCCACGAAAATCGTTGCGCCGCCGGTACCGGGTAGTGACATGCGCTCAGTATGTGTTGATGATCGATCGACACGCACCGCAGTCCCGCCGTTCGCGCGGCGAGTGGCAAAGCAAACTCGTAGTCGGTGAGCGCGATGTCCGGTTGCCAGTGCTCGATGAAGTTCACCAGCCGCCGTCGGACCTGGCGGAAGCCGGTCAGGTACCGGCTGGCTTGGAAACACGTGGCCGGCACGTCCACGCGGTTGTGCCGGCACGCTGTGCCGAGGACAGGCAGGGTCAAGAGTGGGTACCGGTTCCCGATTCGTTCGCGTAGACGGGCGCCGCCGACGAAGTGAAACTCGTGCTCCGGTAACCGGCTGGCAATGGCCAGCGCGCGGGCACAGTGGCCGTTGCTGTCGCTCGCGACACCGTATAACACGCGTGCCATCCCAGGACCTCAAGCAACCGACAGCTCGCAATCGCGCTCTATGTTCAGGATCATTGGGCGCACATCATATGCCCACCGTGGCTGGACCTCAAGGCCGTCCTTAGCAGCTTGGTGAAAAACTCCCAAAATGTTTGAACGGATGAGGAGTGAACACGTCTGAGAAGCATGCGTGGAAAACCTCAAGCCCAACCAGACTTTCTCACGGTCATCAACCTTCACGCCTGCGTACCAGCGGATCACCCGCTTCGAGCCATCAAGCGACGCATGGACAGTGTGCTTCAGAAACTCTTGCCCTTGTTCGATGATCTCTACGCCAACGAAGGCCGTGGTAGCATTCCGCCGGAACAACTACTGAAGGCCCGCGTGCTCTGCGCGCTGTACAGTGTGCGCAGTGTGAACGGCTGTTCTGTGAGCAACTCGGCTACAATTTGCTCTGGCTTTGGTTCCTTGACCGTGAACTCTCGGAGGGGAGCTTCGACCACAGCGTCTTCGCTTAGAGTGGGTTTTGGAATTCATTTTGCGAGCGAGGCGGCGACTCATCAGACCAGTCATGGCGATGAGAATCAACGTTTCACTATTCGCTGCTTGCCGCTGCGTTCTCCGCGCAACGCCTCGTGAATCTTCAACCAGACGCCGTTGCCTTGCCACCGGCGGAACCAACCGTATACCGTGGGCCATGGCGGATAGTTCTTCGGCAACATCCGCCACGCGCTGCCGCTGCGCAGCAGATAGAAGATGGCGTTGAGGACCTCGCGCCATGGAGTGGGTTTGCGACCGCGCTTGGCGGGT
>CAIKAP010000162.1 GCA_903825435.1 uncultured Verrucomicrobiota bacterium | reverse complement strand
TTGGCTGATGAAACAGCGCCGTCTGCGGTGTGACTACGAACACCTCATCACGACCAGCGAAACGATGATTTACATCGCCATGATCCGTCTCATGTTGCGCCGTCTCCACCCGTAAAACATACTTTCAAAACACGCTCTAAGTTAGACGGATGACGACGAGTGGGTGATTACGCATCATTTGGCTTCTTCGCCGGTAAGCATCCAACCCCATTGCGCAGGTTCTAGGCGCGATTCCAACGCGAGGTCGGAAAGGAACTGAATTGATTTGTTCGCCCAGAACGAACGGTTAAGAACACGCGTGCCGTCAGCGTCGGCTTCAAGAACACCGACGTCGCACTTGAGTCGCAACCCAGGACTGAGACGGGCACCGAGGTCTGCGAATGGAATCCTCACCTCGACAACATAGCCGTTCGGACGTGGTTGGACACGAATGGTAGCGTGGGAAAGAAGTTCGACGCGGTCAAACCGCATCTGTGCAACGCCAGTGCTGCTGTCCCACGAGAGGTCGGCGGGTGCCGTCGGATCGACCGGCTTGTAGAGCACGGCGACAGGCTTGTCAGCCATCGGCGCGATAAGAATACGAAGATCACCGGCCACCGGCGATTTTCGGCGCGCGTCGGCTTGCGGATCGGTACCGAGATGTAGATCAACGCCAGCGCCGGTCTTGTAAAGAGAATGATAATCGGTACCGCTATTCTTGAACGGACCGAGTTCGTTGACTTCCCAGAGTGCGTAAAGATTGCTCTCGTCGTAGGCGATCTGGAAACGAACGCGCTTGTTCAACTGCTTGAAACCCTCGCGAGGCCAGTCATTGGGGTTTCCGCGAAGTTTCGGTGTAAAACGCGACACGCGCAAGACGGGGGCGCTCGCGTACACCTTACGTTCACCGGCAACGGCAGTTTGGGCCATGGCATCGTGGACATTCTCCATGGTAATCTTAATCGGGCCAGTTCCGCGTTTGGCTTTGTCGAGGCCAACCACTTCTGCTACGCTGACATGGTGTTTGCCGGCAGTGACGTAGAACTTGTCATCCTCGAAGGTATGCGTGAAGAAACCGGAGTAGTGTTCATCCGACAGCGTGACGCCTTGGAGTTCGAGGCCGCGCTGGTGGTTTGGCATGTTCCAGGGAATACGTTTGGGATCTCGGATGTCCGTGAAAATCCTTCCCGCCAAGAAGCCGTCAGCGGTCCAGATGGTGTAGCACCCAAAATAGTGGCAGGTGACGAAAAACGCACCAAGGTCGCCGGCCGGGGCTTGTTCGGCGCCGCACCAAATATACTCCGCCACGGATTCGTCGGACGCGTAAAACGGTTTGCCATGCAAACAACTCTGGCCGCCAAAGCCTGAGGTTTGCCAAGCCCAGCGGATCTTGCCGTCATTGTCGAGGCCCACCCATTTGCCGTTGATCCGGCCGACGAGACTGCCGTCTGGCAATCCCTGGATGCCAATCCCATCAAATGGGGTTCCCTCCAACTCGGTGCGCTTGTAGATTGGCACGCCGTTGTCGAGCACCTTCACCACGTCGTAACGCGCGTGTGCGGTGAAGATGCGCAGCGTGCGGTCGAACGAGTATGGAAATTCCCGCTTCTTAATCGGGAAGAGTTGTATCTCGTCAACTTGCGGTTTGCCGTCGAGATTCATATCGCTCCAGACAAAATAGAACGACTCCGGCGGTGCCTTACCCATCTTGGCGAGAATCTCAGGAGTTTTCAGCTGTGGCATATCTTTCACCCAGCCCATGGCGGCAACCAGCCGGGAGACACCGTTCGTATACAGATAAAGCTGCTGGACGGGCGATTGGAAATCGTTCCTGCCGGGCGGCACCAAGTATTCGTGACCGTAGGCGCGAATCATCACGCTGCCGCCGCCGTCACCGTGAATGCCAATACCGGTCACGCCGACGACTCGTGATGCGCCGGTTTGCCAGTCTATCTTGAATTCGAGCGTACCATCCCGTGTTGCGAGAAATAGGCGCGACTTGTCCCACGGATCGAGGCTCCCCGTGCCACCACCGCCGTACCTCGGGTTTCCGAAGAACTCCTTCTCAACTTTGCCATCGCGGCTCCACCGGCTGATGCGCTTGCCAAGGAATGTAGATTCAACGACCCAAAGCTTGCCGTTTGGATCAACAGCCATCGCCACTTTCGTTTTCGCCGATACGCCGATTCGGGTCGGATCCCACGGACCGGACCGATAACCGCCCGCCGTGCCAATCACGCGAACAAACCGGTTTTGTTTTGCGTTGAAAACACGGATGTTCATCCGCTCCGGTGCTGCGTCCCAGACGTACAGCAAACCATCGGCATCCACAGCCAAGCTAGCGGGGCTGACGACATCGAGTGAGAGCGGCGTGATGGTCCCGTTTGCCGTGTCGAGCACCACGATCTTGCCGTCGGAGATGACGTAACAGGTGCCATCCTTTGCAAGCTTGATGTTTGTCGGGTTTGGCACTGCAAAGGTCTTTAGGAGCGATTTGTTTTTCGTACTATAAACATCCACGCGCTGAGTGGACGTGTCGAGCTTCGCCGCTGGAGCGTTGGCTTTGACGGCGACGTAGAGGCGGTCCTGATAGACGGCGATAGATTGCAAGCCGAGTTGACGGCTAGGTTCGGGATGCATCACGGCGAGTGGTCGTTCATCTTCATGCGTCGCAACTTTGATCTGTCCGATCCTCTGGCTTGGCGCCTTTTCCTCGTAACGCGACAGGCCAAGATAGAGTCGCTCGGTGTCACCGGCCAAAGAGGTTGGCCCGTGACTCGGCCCAAACTCGCGGTGCCCCCACAATTTGCGGCCCTCGAAATCGCACTCGATGACGCACACGCCTTCCTCGGAGCCTTCGCAACCGAAAAAGATGCGATTACCGGCAACCGCGACGGAACTCGGCCCCGAATGATCGCCGAGCCAACTGCCGGGCCCCGAATAACCGTTCATCCATGGCGAATTGGTGCTGTGCATCTCAACGTTCGGATAAACCGTCATCTGGTACTTTACGCTGAGCTCCGGTAACCACAGGCTTCGGTAAACATAGTCACCCGGTGTGACCATCGAGCCGCTTTCATCGCGGAGATCCCAAGGAAGTTGCAGAGCGCCACCAACAATGGGGCGTCGGGCGGCCAAATTTCGCACACGCTTGCCGTCTGTCGTTTCGATGACAACCGACACCGTTCCAGTCCCGGTCGGAACTGGAACATTGAGCATAACCGGCGGTTTCTCACCAGCACCACCGGCGGCAGCCACACGATCTTTCGTTCCTGCCGGCACAAACGCCTGTAGTCCGTCCACGCGCACGATGGCCGGATTCTTTTCCACGACGGAGGTCGTGAACTCAATCCGCACACCGCGCGTGGTGAGTGGCTTGTCGAAGTTGATCAGCGCGTTTGCTGGACCGGATCGCCGCCAGCCGTCAAGCTTCCGCCATTCGTCTTTCAGCGCAGCCGCCGGGTTGACACCCGACGGGCCATCGTACGCATAAAGATTGAACGCACTCGCCGAGGTTTCGAGCCAGAGGCCGGTCAACGGCTGCGATTCCATCCACGACAGAACGAACCATGACGGATGTTTTGCGCTGATCGGTGGACGATTCGCAGTCGTCTTGTCAACGTTCTTACCTTGCGGCGGCGCGGTGTTCTGCCACGCGCCACGACCTTCGCCGGTGATGGCGCACTGCGCCCGCATCGCCTTCTCAGGCACGTCTGTGCGCCAAAATTCCGCGTCGGCATTCGCCACGCCGTCAACCGCCGCGTTAACGAGGCGCTCGGTCGGCAGGCGAACCATATTTAGTTGGCGCGTCTTGTTGCGGGTGTTCTTCCAAGACTGCGTCAAACGGATCGCGCGCACCATTGTGTCCGGTGGCAACGGTGCCAGACGGAGCCGTCCGCCGCCCGGCGTCACGAATGGTACATTCACCCACAAGTTGGCAACATCCTTCTTCGAGATGGCGATCTCGTCCACATCCAATGCCATCACCGTCCCCACCGGCACCGCACGGCGAAATGTAATCACGTACTGGACCGGCGCATCGTTCCCCGTCGCCGATTTCGGTTTCCAGACAGCTTGCGGCTCAAACAAAACCGCACGCGCCGCCGCGTCCCCTACACCAATGACCGTGCCCGATTGGAAAATCTTGCACGCCGACACATCCACATCTTCCGGCGTCACAGTCGCACCGATTCCGAGGACCGGAATCAACGTCGCCACAAAGCCACATAAGAATCTTGTCTTCATGGCAGATGCTTGTATGTCGTCAGCATCAAGCGGACAAGCTAAAACTTGGGACTATAATAGAGAACTCCAGGTAACTATTTTACTGAACCAAGTTGAGGGTTGCGGTTTGGTTTTTTGGTGTGGTTTTGGTCATGGCGACTTCTTTGATTGTTGGTTCATCGCATTGACTCTTTGATTTTGGATGGCTGGCTTGTCCGTGATGACTTTTTCAGGCGGCACGCAGCGGTAATAACTGCGACCGGAGAATTCTTTAATGAGCAAGGAACATCTGTTCCGGTTTGATATGTCGGAGTATCAGACACAGGAAAGTCTTGGTCTACTACTCGGCGGAAAATTTGGAGAACGGGCACATTGGCGATGGCTTATGATCACTCAAAAGTGGGGACGCTGCTGTTCGATGAAATCGAAAAGGCACACCCACGCGTGCTGGACGTGTTCTTACAAATCTTGGATGCGGCGCGTGTGACTATGGCCAGTGGCGAAACACTGGAGCTGAGCGGGTTCCATGTCGTGTTCACCTCGACATCGGCAGCGGCCACGGCAATCTCATCCGCCTCATGCGCGCGCGGTTTCCAGTCACCTCCTTCGCCTGTGATTACACCGACGCCCTCATGCAGTTATCCGTCCAGCACGTTGACATCGTGGACCCCCAACGCTCACTTTCGCCGTTGCCACCTGCGCCGAAGTCATCGAACACGTCGAAAACTACCGTCGTCTCCTCCGCGAATACCACCGCGTCCTCCAACCCGTCAGCATCCTTGCTCTCTCTACTCCCAACATCCTCAACGTCACCTCCCGCGTCCGGTTTTTCCTGTTTGGATTCTGGAATCTTTTCGGCCCGTTGCCAGTTATCGTTCGCCAGAAACACACCACCGGCAGCCACATCAATCCCATCTCCAGCTTCTATCTCAGCCACGCTCTCATCGAAGCTGGGTTCACCGACCTGCACATGGCTGTGGACAAACGCCAGCGCAGTTCGCTCCTCGGCCTCGTCTTCTTCGGTCTACCGATCCTTCTCTTTAGGCCGCTGGCTCCTCTAACGGGAAACCACCAGATACCGCACCGTGGACGACACCAACCAGCCCCTTGTCGTCCAGATGAACACCCTCGACCTCCTGACCGGTCGCACTCTCCTCGTCGCCGCCCGCAAGCCGTAAATTCAGCGTGGCAACCCCATCCACAGCGGTCGTCCCCGCAGATGCCAGCAAACCAATGCGGAATAGACCTGCCACTTATTCCGCCATCGTGCGCTAGCGACACACATCAGTCCGCTGACGAGGCAGTCAACGGTCAACCGCAACCCCAGCCCGATGCCCAAAATCAGGCGCGTGCCACGACCGCGATGCTTAGCGAAATACGAATACCGCGACCGCCAGTACTCGATCCGTGCCGCGGCGGACACCTGACGGACACTTTGTCCCTGTCCGTGCCAGACGCCGACCTGGGGTAGATGCATCACGCGCCACCCGCGCTGGCGCGCTTCCCGGCAGAAATCGGTTTCTTCGAGAAAAAAGAAGTAGCGTTCATCAAGCCCGCCGACCACCTCCCACGCGGTACGCCGCACCAGCAGGAATGCGCCGACGACGCTCTCCACTTCGATCGGTTCCGCGGCGCGGTGTTCCTTGCCCGGATAGCGTTGCGGTGCCAACCGTCGTAGCAGCGATTTGTTCAGCAACTCCGTAAGCAGCGTTGGACAGTTGGCGATGGAGTTTTGCAAAGAACCATCTGGGTTGAGCAACTGCGCGCCCGCCACGCCGCAGTCGGGGTGCGCCTCCATCCACGCCACTGCGGACGCAAGTGAGTCCGGCTTGACAGCGGCGTCGGAGTTCAAGAGAAGCAGGTATCGCCCTTGCGCTTCGCGCGCGCCCCGGTTATTGGCGCACGCGAAACCGAGGTTGTTCTCGCTTCGCAGATAACGGACGCCCGAGAATTGTTTTTGTAGCACCGTCGCCGTGTCATCGCTGGACCCATTGTCCACAAGGATGATTTCCTTGCGCAGATCATCGCGGCTGTTGAGCACCGATTCGATGGCGGCGCAGGTCAGCGCGCGGGTGTTGCGGGTGACGATGATGACGGAGAGGTCGAGCATGTCGCGAGTGCCTCACGAACTTTTGCATACCGGGTCAGGCAGGCAAACGCCGTTTGCCATGCCAGGTAGAACCCAACCCAGCCATCCAGAAAACCGAGCCGGAGAAAATAGCAGCGCAGAAAACGCCAGAACGGACGCAACACCAAATCAACCGCACCGGGCCTACGTCCCTTCGCAATCCAATCCTGCGCGAAACAAGTGCTGTACTCGCTGATCCGCTCAAGGTGCCGGTCAAGGCTGTCCATGCTGAAGTGGAGCAAATCGCCACGCAAGTGTCCCAACGGGCCGTCGACGACGAGCTTCTCATGGACGCTTCCCCCACCCCATTGCGCGGCGCCTTTACGCCAAAAACGAATTTGCCGGTCGGGATACCAATCGCCGTGCCGCAGCCAGTGCCCACAACACACCGAGAGCCGCGGCATATCAAACGCCGCAAAACCTTTTGGGCGGCCGTCAGCGAACAGCTTTCCAATATCGTCGCGCAGTTCCGTCGAGACAACCTCGTCCGCATCGAGCGACAGAACCCACTGCTGGGTTGCCTTCTGTGCGGCGGAGTTTTTTTGGTCACGGAATCCCTTCCACGGTTCACGAAAGATTTTCGCGCCGTGTCGCGCTGCGATTTGTTCCGTGCCGTCGTCCACGTCGGCGTTGATCACAACGACGATTTCGCCCACCCATTCCGCAACGCTCTCCAAAGCGCGCGCGATCCGAGACGCCTCCGCTCCGGCAATCATGGCAACCGTGATGGGCAGTTTATTCATGGCCAACGGAAACGAAAACTATGCGCTCTGTCCGCGCCACACAAGACAAAATCCCAATCTCTTGCTTGACTCACGGGACTTTTGGCTAGTTAATCCGACCGCCAGCATGAAACTCCGCCTGAAAGATTTCGCGAAGTACATCGCCTTTTCCGGCGACTTGCGTCGCTACCAGAAGATGCCGCGCGCCGAGAAGATTTCTTGGCGCGATCTCTATCCGTGTCCGCGCGAACGAACCTCCACCACCGCATTCGACACGCACTACTTTTACCAGAACATCTGGGCCTTCTGCAAAATCCACGCCAGCGGCGCGCCTGCCCATGTGGATGTCGGCTCCAAGGTGGACTACGTCGGATTCCTGTCCACCATCATGCAGGTCACCTTCATTGACATTCGTCCGCTGGTGACCGACCTGCCTGACCTCGCCAGCAAAGCCGGTTCCATCTTGGAGATGCCCTACCCCAGCGACTCGATTCCGTCGCTCTCCTGTCTGCACGTTGCCGAGCACATCGGGTTGGGGCGCTACGGCGATCCGCTCGACCCGCTCGGCACCGTCAAAGCCTGCCGAGAGTTGAAGCGCGTCCTTGCGCCCGGCGGCAACCTCTATTTCGGACTTCCCATCGGCCGTCCGCGCGTCTGTTTTAACGCCCACCGCATCCATTCTCCCGATCAAATACTGGAGTACTTCTCCGGATTGAAACTACTGGAGTTCTCGCTCGTTGACGACGCTGGCCATTTCCGCCAAAACATCGAGCCGGCACACGGACGCGACCTGAAATATGGCTGCGGACTTTTCCAGTTCACGAAATAGGGACGCTTGATGGAACTACTTAAACGCATCCTCTTTGGAAAACACGCAAGACTAAGCTACTCACAATGCGGCGAAGACCTCATCGTGGCATCCATTCTCGATACGCTCGGCATTCGGAGGCCATCCTACATTGACATCGGCGCACACGATCCCGTTTACCTCAGTAACACCTATCTATTTTACCGGCGCGGCAGCAGGGGCGTCTGCGTAGAGCCAAACCCCGAACTGCATCGGAACATTCAGGTAAAACGGCCGCGAGACGTAAGTCTTAACATGGGCGTCGGTGTTTCGACGGCCACCGAAGTGCCCTTCTACATCATGTCCAGCACGACACTCAGCAGCTTCTCAAAAGAAGCCGCCGAGCGCCTGGCTTCCGGAGGGACCGAAAAGATCGAGAAGGTCATCAGCGTTCCGTTGATTACCCTCGATGAAATCATCCGCGCCTACATGCCGTATGGGCCACACTTCGTCTCCTTGGACGTGGAAGGGGTTGACCTCGCGATTTTGCAATCCGTGGATTTCTCCCGTTACCGGCCGCAGGTGTTCTGCATCGAGACGCTCACCTACACCGAAGACAAGACCGAGGAGAAGATCGCGCCAACCATCGAATTCATGTTGAGCCAAGGCTACTTCTCCTACGCCGATACCTACGTCAACACAATCTTTGTGGACAAGGCCGCTTGGAAATCACGGAAATGATCGTTGACGCACGGAACATTCTCCTCATCCAGTTGGGCGACATCGGCGACGTTGTCATCACCTCGCCCACCATTCGCGCTTTCAAGGAAACCCGACCGCAAAGCCACCTCGCCATCCTCGTACGCAAACCGTACGGCTCCCTTCTCATCGCCGACCCGCATCTGGATGAGGTCATCGAACTGGAAAAATCGCTCTGTTTTCTCCGACGGCTGCGGGCGTCACGCTACGATCTCGTCGTGGACCTGCGCACCGGCGACCGCGGCGCCTTTCTCTCGTTCCTGACCGGAGCACACGAGCGCGTCGGCTGCCACATCGGCGGCAAACAATTTTGGCACGACCTCGTGTTCACCACCGTCATCCGCGATCTCCGCGTCGCACCTCCACCCGTCCATCCCGGAGCGGACCAATCGTTGCGCGTCGCGCGCCACATCGGCGTTGACACCGTCAACTCTACGCCGCGGCTCTACACGTCGGCGCAAGACACCGAACGCGCTCGCGCGCTGCTGGCCGCCTGCCCGGCGCGCTGGGTCACGATCAA
The DNA here is from genome assembly GCA_903825435.1 of uncultured Verrucomicrobiota bacterium. Taxonomy (GTDB): domain Bacteria; phylum Verrucomicrobiota; class Verrucomicrobiia; order Palsa-1439; family Palsa-1439; genus CAIKAP01. Next base: position 7,641 of record CAIKAP010000162.1, on the reverse strand, counting down.
CCCGTTCGCGCGCTGGCAATACAAGGAATGGGCCGACGAAAAGTGGACGCAGGTGATTGACCGACTCTGGCAGGAGCAGCAAATCGCCACTGTGCTAGTCGGTTCGTCAGACGAATCAACGCGGGCCGCCGCGCTTGTGACCGGGCGAGCAGATCACGCATTCAACCTTGCCGGCAAGACCACGCTCGGCGAACTGGCGGCGCTGCTGGCGATGAGCACGCTGCATCTGGGCGTGGACAGCGCCGCGCCGCACATCGCGGCGGCGGTCGGCACGCCGACGTTGACGATCCACGGCCCGACTGATTGGCGCGGCTGGCGACTTGTGGATGATCGGCACAAGGTTGTCACTCCCGACAGCGGAAAGCTGGAGCAACTGGAGGTCGAGCCGGTGATCGCGGTGGCGAACGAGATGCTGAGGAGAATCCATGCGTTACCTTAACCTGCTGAAGAACCTCTCGAACTGGTGGCTCTACCTCGCGGTCAAATTCGGCCTGCGCTCCGATGACCCGTTGACGTTCCACACCCGCAGCGGCGTGGTCGTCGAGGTCCCGCGCCGGCTGCTCCAGACGTTCAAGGAAATCTTCATGGCCGAATGCTACTGCCAGGGAATGAGCCTGCCCGCCGCTGACAATCCCGTCGTCATTGATATCGGCGCCAACGCCGGCTATTTCACCCTGTTCGCGCTGTCGCGGCTGCCGGGCGCGCGGACGTTTTCCTACGAGCCGATTCCCGTGAACTTCAACCAACTGAAACGCAACCTCGACCTGAACCCCGGACAATCCGCGCATTGCTTCCAGATGGCGGTGGCAGGAGAACCGGGAACGTTGACGCTGAGCTACGACCCGCGCGACAAGTTCACCACATCCGCGACGATCAACCCGCAAGCCAACACCACAACGATCAGCGTCCGCTGCACCTCGCTGGCCGAAATCTTCCGGGACAATCATCTGGACCGATGCGACCTATTGAAGATGGATTGCGAGGGCGCCGAGTACGACATTCTCTACAACTGTCCGCGGGAAATCCTAGCGCGCATCCGCAACATGGCGATGGAAGTCCATGCCGGAACAAAACCAGAACAAAACATCGAATCTCTGGAGGCATACCTGCGCCAAAACGGTTTTGCGACCCGGCGTCGGCCCGTGGGAATGTTGTGGGCTTGGCTCCGCTAACGGAGCGCCCCCATCAGGCGAAACACGCGCTCCAGCCGCATCTCCCACGTGTGCTCGCGCAGCGCACGCTCGTAACCCGCCCGACGGATCGCCTCGGCCTCTTCAGGGCGCGACAACAACCACCGGATTTTCCCCAGCAGATCGTCGAACCCGTCATACGTCACAATCTCGCGGCCGATCTCGTAGAACGGCGACAACTCCTCATGATGCTCCGTCAGGTACAGCCCGCCGCTCATCGGCACCTCGAAATCGCGCGCCTTCAGGCAAAACGTATCCTTGTGCCCCAATACGCCTCCGAAGCCGAGGTTGATCCGGCTCCGCGACCACGTCCGCACCATCTCCTCCGTGCCCAACAACCCGTTCGGCCAGCCCGGCCCGAACGCCTCGACGCGCACGCCGGCCTCCCGCAACCGCGCGATCACCGCGGGCCGGTTGCCATAGCATTGGCCGACGAAACTCACGTCAAACCGTTTCTCCTCCTCGTACGGCCGATGCACGTACGGATTGCCGCCGGTGGGCAGGTAGATCGGGATCGCGCCTTCCACGACGTATTTCTCCAGCGCGTCCACCGTGCTCGTCCAACACAAATCAAAGTACCGGCAGATGTCCCGATTGCCGATGGCGCGACCGCCCCGCACCTTACCGATGAACGCCTCCTTGTCGTTGAGCGCGAGGTTCACCATCGGCGCGAACACCGCGCCGCGAAGCGCCTTCATGCTCGCAGGAGTCATCTGCCCGCCGGAGAGGTAGGTGAACGCCACGTCAAACGGGCGTTCCGCCGCCGCCCGCACCAAGCCCTCGTTCGTTGTCGTCTGCCAATCCAGATGCCGCACCTCGCCGAACGCCGCCAGCGACGTCCCCAGCGCCGGACCTTCCCAGTTGAAATCGTGATAGATCGAGAGAATCCGCAATGCACCCTTCGCGCGCGACGCCTGCCCCGGAAAACGGGCCGCGATTTGCCGTCGGATTTCCGCGTCGTCGGGAATCGCGATCCCGCGCTCACGGAACAGACGGCGGTAACGGTCGCCTTCGCGCTCAATCCTGCGCTGGTCCCGCCAGACGCGAAACGCGCGGCGCAATGGTCTCATCGGGTCGTTCATCGACGGTGAGTGTAGAATCGCGGTCCCTGCGATTTCCGTTCCAGATTGTTCATCATATTGAGAATGTGTCCCGCGTCAATCGCCGGCGCGGAGAACTGCCGCGCCAGATCCACGCACACCGGCAACGCGCCGACGCCCGCACCCACCATCAGCAAATCCGGCGGGTCGCTGATTTGCGCCAGCACCGCATCGCGCATCGTCTCCCATTGCGTGGCGACATACGAAGACGGTATCCGCGCGTGCGTCAACCGCGGATACGACCCGGCCCGCGCGAACCAATCGGCGCACGCCGCGGCATCGTAGTCGGAGTTGACGACACACACCGTCTTGCCATCCAGCAATGCCGCGAACGGAACGTCGGACAGGCAGGCATAGACGGCATAAAACGGCACGTAGTTCTGCGCCGTCAACCGAACGCCGTTGCGCGCCAGGAAATCGAGGAACCGTTGCGCCGAATCGTCGCCGCTCTTGCGCCGCCACCACGAGCGTCGGCGGACGTTAGCGGGAAACACCAGCGGTGCGAGAACCCCGTCGCTGGCGACGGCGCGCAATGCCTCGATGTGCCCGGGCAACGCGGCGCGGATGACCTGCACCGATTCGGCCTGCTGGTACAGCCCGTTGCAAAGCAGCGACAAACTGTAGAACGCGTACTCGCCGTCCGCGAACCGCACCACGGGCAACGCGGTACGCGCGCGCATCGCTGCTTCGATCCGCTCTGCCAACCGCCGGACGTAGTCGTCGCCACTTGCAACCGTGTTGTGAAAGAGACAGTTTTCCTGTTCCCGCGCGCTCGGCACGTTCAACGCGAACACCGGCTCGTTGTCAATTCCTGCGATCTCCAGCCGCTGAAAACTGAACCCGTCAAGCATCGTTCAATCCCTCCGTCGCGCCAGCAAGACGAGTTCTTCCGCCAGCGATGGCTGTTCCCGCGTCGCGCGGTCCGCTTGCCGCGCGAGCCAGGCAGCGCAAAGTTTGTCGGCGAACGACAGCGGCGGCTGCATCCGCATCGGGTCGCCGCGCCGCCGGATCTGAACGCTCTGGCGAAACACCTCCGCTGCGCCGAGCCGCAACCGGCACGACGGCTCCGGCTCGAACCCGGTGTTCTCCAGCGCGCGCCGTAACGAGTCCGGCGTGAACAACACCAAGTGCGTCGGCGGCGAGAGCGGAAACCAGTCGGGACCGAACACGCGATGCCCGAATGCCGCGAAATTCGGCGTCGCAATAACAATCGTTCCGTCCGTCTTCAACGCCGCCCGGCACCGTCGCAACGTTTCCAGTGGCCGGTGAAGATGTTCGAGTACGTGATGTAGGCTGACCGCGTCGAAGCGTCCGTCCGGCACCGCAAGCGTTTCGAGCGAACCGGCCTGCACGTCCAGCCCGGCCGCGACGGCTTGTGCGGCGCTGGCCGGATCCGGTTCCACGCCCGACACCTCCCAGCCGGCGGCGCGCATCTGCATCAGAAACCGTCCGTTGCCGCAGCCCACGTCCAACAGTCGCGCGCCTCGTCCCGGAAACCGGAGGTAGCCAACCTGTTTGTCCCAGCGCTGCCGGCGGTCAGTGCTGACGCAACATGGCGGACGCGGGCTGGCCGGGGAAAGTTCGTAGCCGTAGGTGCTGTTCAGGCAGGCGTTGCGCTGCGCGATGCGGTGCCGGCGCCACGCAGACTTGGGCGGTTGTTCGGCGCCAATCACCGAGGTGTGCGTGTAGTAGGACGAATACGCGAGGCCGATGGTGGCAGCGTTCGGGCGCGGGTCAAGATAGCCGCTGCCGCAACCGTCGCACCGCTGCATGTCCCACGAGCCGGGCGCACAGCGAAACAAACGGTCACGAAGCCCGCAGTGCATCAGCGTCCGTTCCGTCGCGCCGCAAACTGGACAGGACGAAACGGATTCGAGGCCGTCTTCGGGCCACGCCGCGGCAGGAGGTTCGAGGGTTGCGTCCACGCGGACGGATTCTGCCCGGTCTGAACCGGGATGTCAAACGCGCGCCGTCTCCTCGAGCACGACACGGTATCCCGCCAGCTTTCGACGGTCCGATGCTGGCAAGAGGCGTTTCAGGAACAACTGCCAACGCGCTCGCGTCCGCTGCCGGCGGCGAATCCGCTCGATTGTCTCGGGACGATAATGCTTGCGGTAAAAGAGATACTCCGCGCGCACCTTCTTGCGCACCACTTCCTCCGGCAACGTCTCCCGCTCGCTCTGGCCTCCGTGATGACGGATCGCAGCGTCGTTGACGACGCCGATTTCCTTTCCGTGCTGACGGATCCGCAGGCACAAGTCCTGATCTTCACCGTAGAGGAAAAAATCCTCGTCGAACCCGCCGAGTGACCGGAGCAAATCCGCCGCGATGATCTGGCACGCGCCCATCACACACGCAATTTTCCCCGGCAGGTCTCCGATGTCTACCGCGCCATACCGTTCTCCGGGATACCGAAACGACACCGAATCCTGCCGCGTCCCATCCGGGTTGAGCACGCGCGGTCCCGCCAGCCCGACCTCCGGGTGCGCTTCCATAAACGCCACCAGTGTGCGCAATGATTCTGGCTCGACTGTCGTGTCTGGATTCAACAGCACGATGTATCGCCCAGCGCATTCGCGCAGCGCCTGATTGTTTGCGGCGGCAAACCCGCGATTCCCGGCATTGACGATCAGGCGCACACATGGAAACCGCTCGCGCACGAGTGCCGCGCTTTCATCCCGCGACGCGTTTTCCACCACAAACACCTCCAGGCTCACTCCCTCCGATGTGAGCACCGACTCAAGGCAGTCCGCCAGCAAGTGCACGGTGTTGTACGACACGATCACGACCGAGATGTTCGTCATGCCGTTCTTGCAACCTTTCGCGCCAGCACGTCCTGATACACGCCGTCCAACTCCTTCACCACCGCGTCCCAATCATGCGCCAACGCACGTTGTTGCGCAGCCGCACCCATTGCGTTGCGCCGGTTCGCATCCAGCAACTGCGACAAGCGCGCCGCCACCGTGTCCGCGTCCAGCGGGTCTGCGACCACAAAGCCGTTTTCGCCATCCACAACCAGGTCTTTCGCGCCGACGTTGCCACTGACAATCACCGGTAACCCCGCCGCCATCGCCTCCACTACCACCAAGCCGAACGTGTCGAATGCCGACAACATGATGAAAGCATCCGCCGCCCGGTAGTAACGCTCGATGACTGTCGTTTGCGTCCCTGCGAACGTGACGGCGTCTGCCACCCCCAGCGAACGCGCCAAATCGCGGTACTTCTGTTCGTTGCCACGGCCCACCACCAGCAGCTTCGCCTGCGTCTTAGGTAGCGCAGCAATAATGGCGTCCAGTCCCTTCACCTCGAAGTTCATTCCAACAAACAACAGCAAGAACTCCGACTCACCGATTCCGTGTCGCGCACGAATCTCCCGTCGGCAAACCGCGCGGTCCGGCGACGCGAACCGCGCCACGTCCACACCCGGTGTCATCACCTCCCAGCGCCCCGTCAGTTCCTGGTACTCGCGGCAAAAGGCCTCCAGTGCCAGTGACGATACCGGTAGAAAGCGCGACGCCGCGCCGTTGCGAATCATCCTTCGTTCCACTGCGGTCGTCGTTTGATCGAAAAGGCTCGACGTTTTCCGCCGTACTTCGCGCACCCAACCGGCATGCGGCACACAGTGTACGGAAAACACATCCGCCCGGAAAATTCTGTCATGTGAATGCACCAAGTCGAACCGCTCACGCGCAATCGCGCGCTGCGCAAACCACGCAAAACTCCACGGACGCAACGACCGCGGAAATCGCACCATCGGCACCTTGTGGAAGATCACCGGCGAGCCGTTCGCCGCCTGCCAGCGGTTGGCGAAGACATGCATCAGGTAGCGTCCCGTGCGCGCCAATCGCTCTGTCACCTCGAAAGCGAAACGCTCGCCGCCGCCCACTAGGCCGTACTTGGGCACCACCACTGCGATGCGGGCTTGGATTTCGAGCTTGTTCATCGGAATTAGGAAATTGGTGCCAGGGGGGAGAGTTGAACTCCCGACCAAGGGCTTATGAGTCCCCTGCTCTACCACTGAGCTACCCTGGCATCTAAGCTTGATTTACAACTACTTGCAACTTCCTTATACGCCCAATACTTCGTACTGTAACTTTGACTTATCACTCTTAGAATCGAGGAACCATGAAAGCCCCTGTAACTCCTGAACTACAGGTCTTAAATCGTGCCGGCAAAAACCTTTTTTATAGCGTCGCATCGGGTGTGTACTATGCGATTTTTCGTCGCGACGGCAAGCAAATTCGTCGCTCCCTCAAGACCTCTGATCGGAAGTTGGCGGAGCTGCGCGGCAAGGTCGAACGGTTAACCACGGATCACGCAAAACCGCCTCCTTTTGCAGAGTGGCAAGTCGTAATGACAAATGTACTGAGGATTCCGTTGAAAAACCTCGACACCGAAAAATGGGGTTGAAAACTTTCCCTCTAAAATCGTCGCTGTTGCACGATTTCGAAATGGACAGGTAGATTTGGACGAATGAAATCCTGATTTAATATAATCGGGGGTTCTTCAGCGGAATCACTGAGGTCACGTCACCCTGATGCGTAAGCTCTAATCCAAACGTAAAAAGGTGTTGACGAAAATTAGGAGCTGGCGTTAGTGTCTCAACTGCTTGGAGAAGCCGTATGCAGTATCATAGTTTATCTTTCAATGATGTGCAACGTGACGTGAGTAACAGCAGACCAATCTTAAGGAGATAGCGCCATGAAAAACACCGATAGCATTCCCACAACGCGTTCCTTCGCCGCCTTATTCTTCGGCCTGACACTGGCCTTGGTGCTCGTTTGGAGCGGCAGCCCGTCGGCGCAAGGGCAGACGGACAACTGGAACAACGCCGGAACCGGCCCTTGGACCACCACCGCCAATTGGAGTCAAGGTTTTGCGCCGACCTTCACCAACGATGCGATTGTCGGCAACGGCGGCACGGCCACCTTGGGAGCAACCGGCCGGGCCAATAGTCTGGGAATCACGAATGGGAACGTTATCGTTAATGCTGCGGGCAACTTGATCGTCAGTAACGCCATCGCGATCGGCACGATGGGTGGTGGCGGTACGCTGAACTTGAATGGAACTGCCACGGTCTCCGCCAATTCGATTATCATTGGAGCCACCGGCCAGTACTCCAGTTCCTTGACCAGCACGCTGACGCTGATCGGCCTTAACCCAACCATTTCGGTGACAAATGGCGTTCTGGCGCCAATCCGCAGTCAGGTACTAGTGTAGTGTTTCCAACGCTTCTTTACATTTGGCAATTTTTGTCATGATGCGGTTCACCGGCGCGGTCCAGACGAACACTTTGGGATTTTGGTTGTGATTCTTCAAGTACTCGGCGATGGCGGCAATCAGCTCTGCGA
>CAIKAP010000161.1 GCA_903825435.1 uncultured Verrucomicrobiota bacterium | reverse complement strand
CATCGGGGAGGTTTTGAGGAACTTCTTCAGCGCCTCGACGAGTTCGACGACGCTGGCGTTGGGGCAGGTGTCAATGAACTGGTGATAGGTGGCGTCCACGTCGGCTGTCCATTCCCACGTGTCGGTGAAGGCGTGGAACTGCGCTTGGCTGTCCGCGCCGCTGGTCTCCTTGAACAGGACGTTGTAGTTGGCGTTGGAGTTGAACGGCGGGTCGAGGTATTCGAGGTCAACGCTCGCATCCGGGAAGACTTTCACATCGCGGAGCCACTTCAGGTTGTCGCCGAAGAGGAGTCGGTTCATGGCGGCGCAGTGTAGCGAAGTAGAGATGGTTGCCGCAAGAAAAGAAAGCGGCGTCTCGTCGAACTCGGCTCGACAAGCTCAGCATGACAGGAAAAGAAAATGTTCCGGTAATGTTCCGGCGGACTGGCTAGATGAGCTTCTTGAGTTCGAGCTTGGCGATTTTGCCGGTGGCGGTGCGGGGAAGGCTTTCGAGGACGTGGATTTCGCGGGGGAGTTTGTACTCGGCGAGGCGTTCGTGGCAGTAGCGGAGGATGTCTTTGGTGTTGAGCTTGGCGTCGGGCGCGGCGCTGACGAAGGCAACGGGGAGTTCGCCTTTGCGGTCGGGCCGGCGGCCGATGACGGCGGCTTCGGCGACGCCGGGATATTGGTAGAGGACTTCTTCGATCTCGCGCGGGTAGACGTTCATGCCGTGAACGAGGAGCATTTCTTTTTTGCGGTCGACGATGAAGATGTAGCCGTCGGCGTCTATCCTGCCCATGTCGCCGGTGTGGAGCCAGCCGTCACGCAGTGCGATGGCGTTCTCGTCGGGCTTGTTCCAGTAGCCGCGCATGACGTTGGGGCCGCGGACGACGATCTCGCCAACGGTCTCGGCGGGGAGTTCGGTATTGGTGTCGTCGAAGATTTTGACTTCGACGTCGGTGACGGGGAGGCCGACGGAGCCGGGTTTGCGCACGCCGTGGATGGGGTTGAAAGAGACGACGGGCGTAGCTTCGCTGAGGCCGTAGCCTTCGAGGAGGGGGAATCGGAATTTCTTGCCGAATTGGTCGAGGGTTTCGCGGGGCAGGGGAGCGGCACCGGAGATGGCGAGGCGGAGGTTGAGAAGCCAATGAACGTAGAAGGGGACATGGGCGTGGACCATGGCTTGGAAAAGATGGGGGATGCCGATGAGGATGGTGGCGCGGGCACGGATGATTTCCTTAATGGCGTGGTGGAATGGCTGGACGGATTTGATGAGGACGATGGCGGCGCCGACGCTGAGGGGGGTGAAGATGCAGACGGTGAGCATGAAGCTGTGGAACATGGGCAGAACGAGGGTGAGCCGGTCGCGCTCGGTCTTGCGGAGGACGCGGATGCAACTATTGACGTTGGCGGCGAAGTTGGCATGGGTGAGCATGGCACCCTTGGATTTGCCGGTGGTACCGGAGGTGTAGATGATGACGGCGAGGTCATCGAGTTGCGGTTCGATAAAGCGCGGTTGTGCGGTGGCGGGCCGGTCGAGGTCGGTCAGGTTGAGGATGCGGACACGTTCGACCTTGGAGGCGACTTCGTGGAGGTCGGTGTCGGTGATGAGTGTGGTGAGTTGGCAGTCGTCGGTGATGTGTTGGACTTCGGGGGCTTTGAGGAAGTTGTTGATGGGGACGGCGACGGCGCCGGATTTGAGGATGGCGTAGAGAGTGTAGATGTACTGGGGACAGTTCCGCATGAAAATGCCGACGCGATCGCCGGGGCGAAGCTCGATGTGGCCCTGGAGGTTGCCGCCGAAACGGGCGATGTGGTCAGCGAGGTCGCCGTATCGAATGCGGTTATCACCCCAGTAAATGGCAATGCGGCGGGGTTTGGTGCGCGCAATGGCGTCGAATTGTGCGAGAACGGTTTGCACGGTCACCAGAGGGCGGATTTCTGTTCGGCGAGAAGTTTCTGGTGATGCCAGAGGGTGGCGCGCCAAGCGGAGACTCTGCCGCCTTTCTGGAACTCGTCGCCAGCGACGGTGAAAACGGTGGAGCGACGGGCGGTGGGGACGTAGGACTTGGCGTAGAGTTCGTTGGGTACGTTGACTTGGCGGTACTCGAACTTCACGAGGGTGATGTTGAGGCCGGTCCAGACGGTGTAGAATTCCTCGCGTTGGTCGGCGGTCGGGTAAAACTTGAGGTAGGTCTTACGGGAGACTTCGGTGATGCGTGGCTGCGATGACTGCTGGCCGATGCCGGCGCAGCCGGCGGCGAGCGCAAGCGCGCACGATAATATCCAACGGTGACAGGTGTTCATGTGTTGTTACCCTCGACGATGAGGGTAATTTCTCCTTTGACGGTCCGGTTCTCAAGACTTTTCCGCATGACGCTAACGCGGTCGCGGAGGATCTGCTCGAATTTCTTGGTCAGTTCGCGGGCGAGGACTACGCGGCGGTCGCCGAGGACTTCTTCGAGGTCGGCGAGTGTCTTGTGGATGCGGTGCGGCGACTCGAAGAAGGCGAGCGTGTAGGGCAGGGGAGCGAGGTTCGTAAGAAGACGGCGGCGTTGGGCGGATTTGTGGGGAAGAAACCCGTGGAAGAGGAACGGTTCGACAGGAAGCCCGGAAGCCGCCAGTGCCATGGTGAGCGCAGAGGGGCCGGGGATGACTTCGACGGGAATAGCCGCGTCAAGCGCAGCGCGCAGGAGGCGGAGGCCGGGATCGGAGAGGGTGGGCATGCCGGCATCGGAGACGAGGGCGATGCGTTGGCCGGTGCGAAGGTTGTCAATGAGTTCGGCGGTGCGGCGGGCTTCGTTAAATTCGTGGTAGCTGACGAGCGGTTTGCGGATTTCGTAACGGGTAAGAAGCGTGGCGGTGCGCCGTGTGTCCTCGGCCGCAATGAGGTCGGCTTCGCGCAGGACGCGCAGGGCACGGAGCGTGATGTCTTCGAGGTTGCCGATGGGCGTGGCGACGAGGAAGAGTTTGCCGTCGGTTGTCACGGGGCGCACTGTAGAAGGAGGCGCGGGAAAACACAAGCGCCCGATTCCTTGACCGCAGGGGTGGGCGCTGGTATTAGTGACAACGCAGAACAAGGAGAGATCAACAACATGCCTGAATTACGCAGAGACCCGATTGTCGGACGATGGGTGATCGTGGCGACAGAGCGCGGGAAACGTCCCAGCGAATATCAAGTCGCGTCAGTCGAGCTGGCGGATCGGGGCAAGGACCCATTTGCAGAGGGCAATGAACACCTGACGCCGTCGGAGTTGTATGCGGCGCGGGAGCCGGGTAGCAAACCGAACGGTCCGGGCTGGCAAGTGCGGGTGGTGCCAAACCGCTTCCCGGCGTTGCGGATTGAGGGGGAACTAGACAAGGAACCGCACGGCATCTATGACCGGATGAACGGTATTGGCGCGCATGAGGTCGTCATCGAGACACCGGATCCGAACATGCAGTTGGAGCAGCAACCGGTCGAGGGGATTGTTCGCGTGTTGGAAGCCTACCGTGTGCGGATGACGGATTTGTTGCGCGATTCACGCTTCCGCTACATCCTGATCTTCAAGAATCACGGAAGGCAGGCGGGCGCGTCGTTGCCGCACCCGCACTCGCAATTGATCGCGACTCCGGTGACGCCAAACCACGTGAAGGAGAAACTGGAAGGCGGTAAGCAGTATTTCGCCTACAAAGACCGCTCAATCTACGAGGACATCTTGCGCCAGGAGGTACGGGAGGGGGCACGGTTGGTCTATGAGAACGCGGGGTTCGTCGTGTTTTGCCCGTTTGCGTCGCGGTTTCCGTTCGAGGTCACGGTGCTGCCGCGCCGCCAGTGTGCGGACTACCACGCGATTCAGCCCGACGAGATGTTGTTGCTGGCCGACGCGATGAAGATCACACTCCAGAAGTTGAGCAAGGCGTTGAATCAGCCGCAATACAACTACATCCTGCACACCGCGCCCGCCCGTCGGCCACGATATGGGTACTGGGCGACGATTGACTTGGATTTTCGTTGGCACATCGAGATTCTGCCGAGGTTGACGTTGATCGCAGGCTTCGAGGTGGGGTCCGGCTTTTACATTAATCCGACGCCGCCCGAAGAAGCGGCGAAATACCTCCGCGAAATCACTGTCTGAGTGGGCCGAGGAAGGGACCCGATGCGCATGAATGTCGCGTTTCTGTGGCACATGCATCAACCGCATTACGTGGACAGCGTGTGCGGCACGATGTTGATGCCATGGGTGCGGCTACACGCAACGAAGGGTTACTTGGACATGATATGGCTCGCGGAGCAGTACCCGGAGTTTCGCTGTACGTTTAATCTCACGCCCGTATTGCTCCGTCAGATCGAGCAACTCGCCAACAACGAAGTTCGTGACCTTTGGTACGAACTGGCCAGCACACCCGCCGAGGAACTGACCGCTGAGCAGAAACACGCCTTGTTGGAGCACTATTTCAAGGCGAACTGGGACAACATGATCAAGCCGCACAGACGGTACTGGTCGCTGTTGCAGAAACGCGGCTTCAAAGTCTCGCACGCGGAACTGCCCCACATCGCCGACGGGTTCAGCGAACAGGAATTCCGCGACCTACAGGTGTGGTTGCACCTCGCATGGTTTGGCTACGCCGCGCAACGGCTTCTGCCAGAAATCGTGGAACTGAAACAGAAAGGACGTGAGTTTAGCGAGGCCGACAAGCAAATCCTTTTTCGTTGCCAAGAACAGGTGCTCCGTACCGTCATCGGACGCTACAAGGCCGCCGCCGACATCGGCCAGATCGAAGTCTGCACCTCTCCTTTCTACCATCCGATCCTGCCGTTGCTCTGCGATAATGAGTTTGCCCGCCGCTCAATGCCCGGCTGCCGGTTGCCGCCACCGTTTACGCATCCAGAAGACGCCCGCGCCCAGTTAGAACTGGCGCGCGATTACCACACGAAACTGTTCGGCACACCACCGCGCGGAGTCTGGCCGTCGGAAGGGTCCGTATGCCCGGAACTCGTTCCCATGCTCCAGGAACTCGGCTTCGAGTGGTTCGCCAGCGACGAAGAAATTCTCTGGCGCAGTCTTCCCAACGGCGAAACACCAGACCGCAACTTCCTCTATCAAGGTTTTCAAGTGGAGCAGGGGAGTTCCAAGGCCATCGCCGCATTTCGCGATCGTTCTTTGAGCGACTTCATCGGCTTTACCGCCGCTCGTAACCCACCACGTCAGGCGGCCGATTTGCTAGTCCAGCAAATCGAACAAGTCGCCCGCAGCCAAAGCCGAAGCAGTAACGCCATTTGCTCCATCATCCTCGACGGCGAAAACGCATGGGAACATTTTCCCGACGGTGGAGAGACGTTCCTGCGATCGCTCTACGAACGGCTCAGCGCACATCCCGGCCTCCAGACGACAACCTTCGGGCAATATTTCCAGTCGCATCCACCGCAAGCCACACTCCAAGGCATTTATACCGGATCATGGATCAATGCCGATTTTCATATCTGGATCAGCGACCTTGAAGACAACCGCGCTTGGCAACTACTTGGCGAGACACGAGACTTCCTGAAGGCACAAACCGTTACGCCAGCCATCGTACAAAAAGCAATGGACGAGATATACGCCGCCGAGGGCAGCGATTGGTTCTGGTGGTACGGCGACCAGTTCGCCACCGAGGACGATCTACTCTTCGACGAACTGTTCCGTACTCATCTCCAAAACGTCTATCAGTTACTCGGAGTCCCAATCCCGTCCACACTGAAAACGTACATTTGCCGCTCTGAACTTCACCGGGAAACGCGGAACCCAACCGATCTCATCACGCCGGTCATTGACGGCCAGGTCACCTCATTCTACGAATGGGACGGAGCCGGACTCTACGCACCGTCACGGGCGATGAGCGCCATGTACCGGAGCGAGCGAGTAGTCGAGGTTGTCTATTTCGGTTGTGACTTGGCGAAGTTCTACCTACGCGTTGACTTTCAGACGAAATCGAAACGGCCGTCCAACTTGGTGCTTCGGGTCAATTTCATCCAACCGGCACACTGCACACTGGATGTCAGTCCTCTGGAACGAGGGCAGTGTAAGGCTGTCCTCATTGACACATCGGACACCAAAAGATCTTCGGAGGTACAAGGTGTCGCGCTTCAGGAGATCCTGGAAGTGCAGATCCCATTCGCTAAACTCGGCTGGCGGCCGACCCAGCAAGTGGGTTTCTTCCTCCAACTGTTAGGCGACGGTGTCGAATTGGAGCGTCACCCCCAAGGTGAGCCGTTAATGATTGTGATACCAGACGAGGACTTCAAGTCGGCAAACTGGCAAGTCTGAGTTCAAATAGCGCAGCCAATAAAGCAAAACATTCTAGAAAAACACCGGTAATCGCTGCCGCGTTATTCTCTAGGCGCTCTGTCGTCGAATCGTCAAAACCTCCTTTTACCACAAACTCAGTATTAGACATAATATATCTTGTGCGACGCTTCGCTTAGTGGTTTTTTTTCTGGATAACGCCGTGTTATTCCACTAAGCCAAAGCGCTTCGTGAATGGCCAATACACAAACACCGCGCGCCCAATCAGCGCCTTTTGTGGAAAGCCCCCCCAAAACCGGCCATCAAAGCTGCTGCGACTGTTGTCTCCCAGCACGAAATAATACTTCTCCGGCACCTGATACTCATCCGCAGGCGTGCCGAGATAGCATGGTGGCGGCAATGGCCCGGGCGTCACATAGCCACCATATCCATCTTGACCCGAATACATCCGCCGAAATCCGACTCGGTTATCTAGGATCTCGCCGTTCACTACTAGATGCGGCGGTATAATCTGAATCTTGTCTCCGCCGAGACCGACAAGGCGTTTGATGTAGAACTTGTTCCACACCTTGTCCTTGAGTTGCTCCTTCTCGTAGTCGCTAAAGCGGAACTTATTGACAAGGTCCGTGTAAATGTCGTTGGCCTCGAACACGACCACGTCGCCGCGCTGCGGCTTCCGAAAGTGGTAGGTAAAGCGGTCTACGAATATATGATCTCCGCGTAAGATGTAACTTGCATCCGTCGGCCATCTTCCAATGGCGAGCCAACTCACAACGTTCATCAAAGAATACGACATTCGTGCCTGCGGATTCGTCGGCCACTTGCCGAGAAACACGCAGTCGGCCACGCGTTGCGGCAACGATGGAGTGCGAACGAAGCTCTGCGCTTCATGCAGCCCGTACAACGTCGGCTGCATAGAGCCGGTGGGAATCTTGAAGGGCTGAATAAAGAAACTACGGATCGCCATAGCGACGATGGCAGCGACCAAAAAGACCTCAATGTTCTCGCGTACCGACTGGCCCGGGCTTTGCGGAAATGCCTTCGCTAGGCCCTTCTCCAGTTTCTCGGACAATTCCACAATCAGGTGTGGTCTGTCTTCGTTAATCGCCCGCTGCTTCAGGTCATCGCAGAGCGATTCTAGATTGGTCGCCTGCCGCTCATCCATAATGTCCCGATGCATCCGCAGCAGCTTCCGTGTGCTCTCGACAAGCTCGCACGCCTGTTTTCGTGATTGATAGCGTCGCCACCAACTGATGATTCTCATTCGTCCCCTACCCCGCCTTTAATACGGAGATGAACGCTTCCTGCGGAATGTTCACTTTACCGATTTGTTTCATGCGTTTCTTGCCTTCCTTCTGTTTCTCCCAAAGTTTCCGTTTGCGGCTGATATCGCCACCGTAGCATTTTGCCGTCACGTTCTTCGAGAGTGCCTTCACTGTCTCGCGCGCGATAATTTTGCCACCAATAGCCGCCTGGATGGCGATCTGGAACATCTGTTGCGGGATAACCTCCTTCAACTTCAATGCCAGCGCCCGCCCGCGTGCCTCCGCCTTCGTCCGATGCACGATGCTGGAAAACGCGTCCACCGGCTCGCTGTTCACCAGAATATCCAGCTTGATCAGATCGCCTTCCTGATAACCGGCGTGCTCGTAGTCGAGCGAACCGTAACCGCGCGTGATACTTTTGATCTTGTCGTGGAAATCCACTAGGATCTCGTTGAGTGGAATCATAGCCGTCAACATCACACGGTGCGTGTCAATCGAGTCCGTCTTCAACACATTGCCGCGCTTCTCCATGATCAATTGGAGCATGTCACCGATGTTTTCGTTCGGACAAATCACAAACGCCTTCACATACGGCTCCTCGATGTGATCCACCTGCGACAAATCCGGCAGGAAAGCCGGGTTGTCCACGTCCACCACCTCCCCGTTTGTCTTCAACACCCGGTAAATCACGCTCGGGTACGTCGCGATAATGTCCATGTCGAACTGCCGGCGCAACCGTTCCTGCACGATCTCCAAATGCAGTAAGCCGAGGAATCCGCATCGGAATCCGAACCCCAGCGCCGCCGAGCTTTCCGCCTGGTAATGGAACGCCGAGTCGTTCAAGTTCAACTTCCCTATCGCCGTCTTCAGGTGCTCGTAGTCCGCAGAGTTCACCGGATAGATGCCACTGAACACCATCGGATGCACCTGCTGAAACCCCGGCAATGCCTTGCTTGCCGGCGCGCGCGCATCGGTGATCGTGTCACCGATCTGCACGTCCGCCGCGCTCTTGATGTTCGCGATGATGTAGCCGACGCTGCCTGCGCTCAGTTTCTTGCGCGCCACCGGTTTCGGTTCGAACACGCCCACGTCCTTCACATCGAACTTCAGACCAGTCATCATCAACTCGGTCATCGTGCCGCGCTGCACCTCACCGGCGAACACCCGCACATACGTCACCACGCCCCGGTACGTGTCGAACATCGAATCAAACACCAGCGCCTGCAACGATGTTTCCGTCGTCGGTTTCGGCGGCGGAATCCGCTCGATCACCGCCCGCAAAACGTCCTTGATGCCGAGGCCCGACTTCGCACTCGCCAAGACCGCCGAATCACCGGGAATAGCCAGAATGTCCTCGAGCTGGCGACGGGTCTCCTCGACGTTGGCGTTTGGTAAATCCACCTTGTTGATGATGGGAACAATCGTCAGTCCTTGCTTCGTCGCCAAATGAACATTCGCCACCGTCTGCGCCTCGACACCCTGCGCCGCGTCCACCACCAGCAACGCCCCCTCGCACGCCGCGAGACTGCGCGATACTTCATACGCGAAATCTACGTGACCGGGCGTGTCAATCAGGTTCAACTCGTAGTCCACGCCATCCTCGTGACGGTACGCCATCGTCACCGGGTGCGCCTTGATGGTAATGCCGCGCTCGCGTTCCAAGTCCATCGAATCGAGAACCTGCGCGCGCATGTCGCGCTGCGCCATCGCGCCCGTCTCCTCCAGCAAACGGTCCGACAACGTCGTCTTGCCGTGGTCAATGTGCGCGATGATGCAGAAATTTCGTATGTGTGAAAGGTCCATTGGGCGCGGCACTGTACCAGCCTTTCCCCGGTTTGTGTAGTCCCCTTCCCTACTTTTTTCCGCCTCCTCCTGAACCTGCCTCCAACCGAGTGTGGCGTTTGCCACGGGAACACGGCGTGTGGCGTCTCGTCGAACTCGGCTCCGTCGGCTCACCCGCTCTGAAGATGCTGCCCTGTCGCCACGCCGCTCTGTCGGCGTGCTGTACCGGAAGACGCAGCGACAGAGCGTCGAGCCGGGATTGCCGTCGTCCCGGCTCGGTTGACCGCAATCCGTCCTCGGTTCGTCATCATCCTGGCACGGATTACCGTGAACCGCCCTCGGTTGACGCCCATCCTGCCTAGGTTTACCGTGAACCGCTCGAAAGCGTGCGGCGTCGCCCTCGGCCGGATACTGTTGACGCCCATCCTGCCTAGGTTTACCGTGAACCGCCCTCGGTTTACGACAATCCGAGGACGGTTTATGACAATCTGAGTCGCTTTCGGAACAGTGTTGCAGGAGATAATCGCCAAATCACCAACCAGTTAGACATAAAAGGAGCCAATCATGGCAAAAGCCAAGGTCAAACTCGCCCTGAAAGATGAATCCGTCGTCCAAAAGATCGCGCAAGCGCGGGCCATCGTGAAAGCGATGACCGGCAACGCGACGTTCCCGACGCCCTCACCCGGGCTTGGCGCGGTGGGCACCGCGACCACCAAGTTGGAGACGGACTATAACGTACTCCAGAACCTGCGCCAACAGGCGCAGGCACAAACCGTTATTGTTGCCGCCAGCAAAGCGGCATTGGATGAGGTGCTCTCCCGGCTCGGCGCATACGTCTCGACCATCACCAACGGCGATGAAACCGCGATTCGCAGTGCCGGGATGGACGTGCGTAACGCCACCGTGCCGATTGGCCAGTTACCGGCCCCGATCGACCTGAGGGTCACGACCGGCGACCGGGACGGCGAGATAGATGTCCAATGGAAACGAGTCAAAGGCGCGAACAGCTACGTGGTCGAACAGACCGCCGATGCCGCCGCCGCGACCGGCTGGAAATCCGCCGGGGTGACGACGAAGTCGAAGCAAGTACTGACTGGCCTGACGACCGGCCAGAAGTATTGGTTCCGTGTCGCCGCTATCGGTGCCGCTGGCCAAAGCCCGTGGAGCGACCCGTCCACCAAAGTCGCGCCGTAACCGAAAAACTGTCAGCCGTAAGCGGTCAGTCAATAGGGCGCGGAGCCATCCGCGCCCTCCCGCTGTTACGGGACATCGAGCGGGCTGCGGACGCCGAGGCCGGGCTTCTTCATCACATGCGTGTAGATTTGTGTCGTGGTGACATTTTTGTGGCCGAGCAATTCTTGCAGAGTGCGAATGTCGGTACCAGATTCAAGCAGGTGCGTGGCGAAACTGTGGCGCAACACGTGCGGCGTCACCCGCTTGTTCAACTCCGCCTTCCGCGCTGCGAAGCGAATCGCATTTTGAAAGCGGGCGTCGAGCACGTGAAATCGTCGTCGCAACTTCAAGCGCGGATCGTTCATTAACTGGCGGGATGGAAAGAACCACTGCCATTCCCATGACTGCCCTGCTTTGGGATATTTACGTTCCAAACCCTCCGGCAGCCACACGCCCGGAACACAGGCGCGTTGATCGTCGGCGTGCAATTTGCGGAGGTATTCCCGGTGGGCGCGGAGCCGTTCCACCAGCAATTCCGGCAGAACCGTCACGCGGTCTTTGCCGCCTTTGCCGGCCCGCACAATCAATTGTCGACGGTCGAGATCCACATCCTTCACACGCAAGCCGAGTAATTCGGTTAATCGCAGGCCGCTGCCGTACATCAACTCCGCCATCAATTGCATCGTGCCCTCCAGCGCGGCAAACAACCGCTGGCATTCCTCGCGCGTGAGCACCACCGGGATGTTGAGATGAGGCCGGGCACGGGTGAAATTGCTGAAATCGGCCAAGGGCTTTGCCATCGCCTCGCGGAGCAGGAACACCAGCGCATTCAACGCTTGCTTCTGCGTGGACGCGGAACCGCGCTGCCGCGTGGCCAAATCCGAGAGGAAATCCCGCACCTGCTCCTCACCAGCTGTTTCCACCGTTTGGCCGCGTACTTCCAGCCATCGCGCGAACCGGCTGGCCCACATCCGGTAGGTCTGCTCCGTTCGCCACTGGTAATGCCGCGTCCGTAATTCCCGGATCAGGCGCTGTTCCCATGCCGTTTCGCCCAAGTCCTTTTCGGCCACGGTTGGCAAACCGGGCATTGTTGTAGCAGCGTCCGTCCCGGACGCCATCCAGCGATGGCCTCGCGACGGCGAGACGGCGGCGCCGACACCGGTCTGTTTCCCTGCTGCCTCAAAAAACCAGTTCAAAGCTTGCTTCCAGATAGCAATTTGCGACACCGCCAATCGTCGCCGCGCCTCCACTTCCGTCATGAATTGTCGAGCCGAGTGCACCGTGGCGCGACAGCGGGTTTGTTTGCAATAGCGCAGGTAGTCAATGAGGGCACGCCGGTACGCTTGACGATGCAATGCGGGGAGCCTGTGCTGTTCCAAGGCAGCGGCCCAAGTCGGGAACCAGATGGCAGAGTTCGGCGAAGACGGACTGGTGCTCATATCGGTTTTGCTAAAGCCTAACTGAGTTAGGCTTTTACTTGCCTGATATGCAAGCAAAAATCTATCCACTGAAATATTCCCAACTGGCATAGACATGTCCGTAACCCCTTGAAACCGAGCTTGACAGGCCACACATCGCATGACAACCTCCGACCAGAAACCTAACTCGCCGCCCCCTTCACAGGAAACGCGCTGAGTTTAGGTGAATAATAATGTTGGACTGAAGGAGGAATATGATTTCATTCCGCTCATTCATTGCGGTCGCCATCGTCGCCCTGACAGCGACCGCCTTCGCTGGCGATACTAAATACGACGCTGATCTCACAAAGAAGATCGAGAAGATCATTCGCGAAGTTCAGCAGATCAAGCCCGGCATGACCCGGGCGGATTTGCTGAAGGTCTTCACCACAGAAGGCGGCCTCTCGAATCGGAAGTGGCGCCGGTATGTTCATCCGAGTTGTCCGTACATCAAGTTAGATGTTGAGTTTGAGCCTGTCGGTGATGAGAAGTCTATGCTGACCGAGAAGCCGGCAGACAGAATCACGAAGATTTCAGAGCGGCCATTCCTTGAGTTGAGCATTGGTGATTGATGAGGCAAGAGTCCAACCATGCAGTGGAGCGAACCGCGAGCCAGCCGACCGGCCGGGTT
>CAIKAP010000160.1 GCA_903825435.1 uncultured Verrucomicrobiota bacterium | reverse complement strand
CTCGGCGTGCCGAAACTACTGTTGGCGGTGAGCTGAGTCCGCCGCCAACACAAAACCACACCGAATCATGAATCAAACCTCATTCCCGAACGCCAACCTCACCGCAGCGCTTCAGTTTTCACACAGTCTCGCGGTTGGATAGTAACCGTTAAGCTTGGTCTCCTCGATATGGGAATCTCCAACCTCGTCGCCGTTGAAGTCAAACTCCAGCTCAGCTTTGATGACTGGCTGGTGCTTGAAGAAACAGTAGCGTTCGCGAAACGGAATGCCGCGCCCTCCGGCCACAGCAGAACTGATTGGCCCGAACCGTTCGGATCTCTCCAGGATAGAGCACACCTCGCCGTCGTAAAATCTATTGGCATGATTCACAGATTCTGGGGTCAGATCTTCCGCGGAAACAATGGCGCCAACTTCCCCACTTTGCCCCCCGCCACCAACCCACCCCAACGCAATTCCTCCCCAATCCCGCCAATCTTTTCGCCGATGCCAAGCTGCTCCCGAATCTGCCGAGAAATCCCCGGCATCACCGGCGCCACCAACACCGAAAGCAACCTCACCGTCTCCGCGAGATTGTACAGCACCGCATCGAGGCGCGCCGATTGCTCCGGCTGTTTCGCCAGTTTGAACGGCGCCGTCTCCTCGACGTAGCGGTTCGCGCGCGTCACCAAACCACGCCACGCTTCCAGCGCACCGCCAAGATCGAGCGAACTCATCTTCTGCTGGTACACCGCGCAAACTCTCTCTGCATCGGCCTGCAAATCCATCTGGTTTGCCGACGGAACATTTCCGGAACGATAACGCGTGATCATCGTCAACGCACGGTTCACCAAGTTGCCGAGATCGTTTGCGAGTTCCGAGTTGTAAACCGAAATAAATTTCGCCTCTGCGAAATCACTGTCGTTCGCACCGAGCGGACCGTACGCCGCTAGAAAATACCGGAGTGAATCGAGCCCGTACTCCGCGACGTGCCGGTCAATCTTCTCCAAGTCCACGAAGTTGCCGAGGCTCTTACTCATCTTCTGTCCCTCGGCAATCCAGAACCCGTGAGCGTACACTTGCCCCGGCAACGGACGCTTCAGAGCCATCAACATCGCCGGCCAGATCACCGCGTGGAACCACAAAATATCTTTCGCCAACAAATGCACATCCGCCGGCCAGTACTTGATCCGCTCCGGCGTGTCCACCGTCGAAAGATAATTGATGAGCGCATCAATCCAAACGTAGATCGTGTGCTCCGCATCGCCCGGCACCTTGATCCCCCATTCACCTACGCCGGTGCGCGTGATCGGCACATCGTTGAGGCCCTCGCGGATGCGCTTCATCACCTCATTGCGACGCACATCCGGCTGGACGAAACGCGGATTCTCCTCCATCAGTTTCAGCAGTGGTTCCGCGTACTTGCTCAGGCGGAAGAAATAATTTTTTTCCTTCTTGCGCACGAGCGGCTTGCCGTTGAACGGCGATTTGTACTCGTACTCCTTCGCCTTGTTCTCCGGCAAATACTCCTCCTGCCCCGCGTCGTACCAGCCTTCGTACTCGCCGAGATACACGTCGCCAGTCTTCAACAGTTCGCCGACGTACTGCTGCACCTTGTCCTTGTGCCGCGGTTGCGACGTGCGAATGAAATCGTCGTTCGATAAGCCGAGCTTGGCGAACGTGTCTTGAAATGCCTGGGCGTTCTGGTCGGCCCACTGCTGCGTCGTCAGCCCGCGTTCCACCGCCGAGTCCACCACCTTCGCCGCGTGCTCGTCGGTACCCGTGAGGAAAAACACATCGTCGCCGCACAGCCGGTGATAGCGCGCGAGGATGTCGGCAATCGTCGTCGTGTAGACATGCCCGATGTGCGGACGGTCGTTGACATAATAGATCGGCGTCGTGACGTAAAATTTCATGAGCGCATAATTACAGCTTGCTGACGGAGAGTCAACGCCGACCGTGACTGAGTGAAGTAACAACTTGTTCAGAAAACTTGGCCTGCATTCATCATGGCATACTGCTCACTGGGGAATCAAGGCACGATAGAAACGGGCTTTGTAATTCGTCCAATCAGGATCGGGGAAGAACATTGTATTGTTCGTGGTTACGACAAGAGCCATTGGCACCCAATCCACCAAGTTCGACGAGCATTGTACTAAATAAGTGCAGTTGGATGCGCCGGTCAATTGCAAGAACGGTGCCCCGGTTATGTCTCGCGTGATGCCAAGCGTAGTCGCCTGTGTGATGCCTGAAAAACCGGTGACCACATTCGTCACCGTAATGCTCGACGACGTGTTGTTGAAGGCGTCGAGACGGAAGCTCAGTGTATAAAGTCCAGTTGCCAAAGTTTGCGGCAAGAGAAGCCGGTACGTTTGTAAACCGTATGACGCTACCCGCTCATCCACGCTTCCAATCTGATTCGTGTTCCAATAGACGGTCAACAATCCTTGTGCTGAACTGCCATCCGTAAATCCCGCATCGAACTGGACGAAGTTTACCAAGCTCGTGACAGTAATTCCCACCGCCAGCCATGACGGTGCGTTTGTTGCACTTGAGCTGACCGCGTCCATTGGTTGAACTCCGCCCAGCTTATTCACGATTTGTGGTGATTGTTGCCCGGAAGAAACACTGCTCAGCGTAAACGAGCTACCATATAGGCTTGCACCAAATTGACTAAGTGCAGTCTGCACCTGTGTGAAATCCAGAGATGCGGTTAGCTGCGTAGGTATGACCGGAGGGATTGTTCGGGCAGGCTGTCCGCCCGGCGTAAGAGGAGGGTCGTTGCCAATGGACACAAATCCACCTACTCCGCTCTCCGCACTCAATTTGAAGCCATACGGTGTCGTACCGATACACGTCCAGTTTGTGACGCTGGTAGTATAAAAAACGTATAGCCATTGATGACCTTCAAAAAAATCCGGACCCTAATACCGATATATGCCGTATCACTGCTGTCCGATTAAAAACCCTGTAAAGACAGTTGATTTTTGATGTTGAGCGTTTCGGAAATGGGTGGAGATGGAGCAAAGGCCTGCAAAATGGGCATTTTCCCGAATAACGTCAGGCTCGAAATCTGTAGAATCGCATAAGGGCTTTGGGAAAGATGCAGCCGCT
>CAIKAP010000159.1 GCA_903825435.1 uncultured Verrucomicrobiota bacterium | reverse complement strand
GCATGGTCGCCCATCGTAAAAGTAAGCCGAAGGGCCTCTGGAAAAACTGTTTTCACACCTTCGGCTCGCCATCTCCACTCCAATCGCCATCCACTAAAAGAAGTTTTGCAAGAACGTCGTTTGGCTCGACATTGCTGGGAGTCGTTGCACTGTGGCTCTGGGCGTAGCCACCAACCGATCAATGTCACATTCAGTGAAAACTAAAACCCTGTGAGCATCCCTTGAAACACCACCCAAAACTTACCCTTTGGGCAATACGCTATTGATATTCGGCATGTCGGCGGAGTCTAGCCAGTCAGCGTCACTGCGGCAAGCTCGGCGTTCGGCAACATCGTGCTTGACGCTCCGAGAAATCGGCGGGACAGTTCGTTTACGAACCGACTGATACCTGCAAGCGCCCAAGGAAAGCCGTAACATTTCGCGGCGATCAACTCTGCTGGAGCGGACCGAGGCGGCGGAGTTGCGGCCAAGCGAGCGCTGCGAACACAACAACAATGATCGTGCCGACGCCGCCAAACACCACGGAAAAGACCGCGCCGCCGAGTGCGGCGACGGCACCGGACTCGAATGCACCAAGTTCGTTCGACGTGGTAATGAACGCACTGTTGACGGCAGAGACGCGTCCACGCATCGGGTCGGGCGTGAGCACTTGGACGAGCGTATGGCGGACAACAACGCTGATCTGGTCGAACGAACCGAGCATGTAAAGCATCCACAGCGACAGCCAAAACCACCGCGCCAATCCAAACACAATCGTCGCCACACCGAAACCTGCTACCGCCCACAACAGTGTCACACCCGCGCGCTGCGGCGGCCGGTGCGCAATGAACAGCGCCATCACCAGCGCCCCCACCCCGGGCATGGCGCGCAGCCAGCCGAAACCGGCCGGACCGACGTGAAGAATGTCTTTCGCATAAATCGGCAACAGTGCAGTTGCGCCGCCGAGCAACACGGCAAACAGGTCGAGGGTGATGGCGGCGAGGACGACCTTGGTGTTCCAGACGAACCGCACTCCAGCTAGTGCCGAGTGGAGGGTTATCGGTTTGGATGAGGCAGCGATGATTTGCCGGTTACGGATCAGCACAAGGCAGACGGCAAAGACAAGCATTAAGGTGGCGTTGACAAAATAGACGGGCGTAACCGCCTTGTGCCAGGCGATGACCAAACCAGCGAGCACGGGACCGATGACGGAGGCAAGCTGGAAACCGCTACTGCGCCAGGTAACGGCGTTAGTGAATGACTCCAGCGGGACCAGTTGTGGCAGCAGCGACGCTTGCGCAGGGAAGTTGAACGAGCGGGCGCACGCGCCGATGAACAGGCAGAGATAGAAGGCGTTAACCGGACCGTTGGTGTGGGAAAGAAACGCGATGCCGAGCGAAGTTACTGCCATGACCAGTTGCATCAGGATGACAATGCGCCGCCGCTCGAACCGGTCAGCCACGTGCCCGGAGGGAAGCGCAAGCAGAAGCACTGGAACCGCCTGCACGAGACCAATCAACGCCAGCGGCACCGGTGAGCCAGTGCGCTCGTAGAGCTCCCAACCGACAGCAGTTTCCTGCATGGCGAAGCTGATGTTGGCCAGCAGGGCACCGATGGCGAAGAGACGGTAATCGCGGTAACGAAACGCCGCGTAGGGATCGTGTCCGGAACCGTCGCTCGTCCGCATGTTAATCATCGGAGGATCTGTCGTAGAAAGCAAACTTGCGGACTCGCGCGGCTGGCTGATCTTTCAGTGCGAGCGCACGGAACTCGTCGTTGTGCTGCTGCCAGATCTGCGCCAGTTCCTTCACCTTGTTCGGATACTCGGCGGCGAAGTTCTTCGTTTCGCTACGGTCGGTCTTCAAGTTGTAGAGTTCCCAATCGCCGCCCTGCTTGGCGGCGGAAACAAGCTTCCAATCGCCAACGCGGATCGCCCGGTTGTTCTCGTGGAGCCACCAGAAGTAATCGTGCGACACCGTGCCGTCCTTCGCGAACACCGACACGAGGCTCTTACCCGGCGGCGGTGGCGTATTCTCCGGCCATTTTCCCCCGGCGAGTTCAAGGATGGTGGGAACAATGTCAATGAGATGCGCAGGGTTGTTGCGGAACTCGCCGCGCGCGGCGATGCCTTGAGGCCAGTACGCAATAAGAGGTGTCGAGATACCGCCTTCGTGGACCCAGACTTTGTGCCGGCGCAACGGCGTGTTGGCGGTGCTCGACCAGCCGGGGCCAAGACAGAGATAACTTCCTGCGGAGCCGGGCGCGGCGGACGGGTCGTGGCCGTCGCCGCGAATCATGATCTCGGCGCTGGCGCCGTTGTCGGAGAGAAACAGGATGAGCGTGTTGTCGAGAGCGTTCATCATGCGGAGCTGGTCGAGCACGCGGCCGATCTCACGGTCCATGCGGTCAATCATCGCGGCATGGATGGACATCTTCGTGGCTTGGAACTCGCGCTGTACGTTGGTCAGTTTGCACCACGGCAACGGAAAACGCGCTTCGCCGGGACCTAGCTTCTGGAACGCATTGAGAGAATAGAACGGTGGACCGATTTCGCATTCCAGCGCGGAAAGGGCGCAGTTGACGATGCCGAGTTTCTTCATCCGCTCGTAACGCGCCTCGCGGACGACATCCCAACCGACACGGTATTTGTCCCGGTAGCGGGCGATGTCCTCTGCCGGCGCTTGCAGCGGAAAATGCGGCGAGGTGAAACAAAGGTAGGTGAAAAATGGTTTGTCAGCGTGGTTGACGGCGTGATCTTTCAGATACTTAATGGCGTGATCGGCGATGGCAGTGGCCGAGTAATAGCCGCTGCCGCGCTCCACTGGTGGCAGTGGTACGTCATCCTCCCGGTGCTCGCTTGGGTTGAAGTGGCGGTTGTGGTCTTCGATGCAATAGGAATGGTCAAACCCATTCTCCAACTGTTTGCCGTCAATGTGCCACTTACCGGAGTGATAGGTGCGGTAGCCGAGCGGCTGGAGCATTTCCGGAACAAGACGCGCCCACTTGGGGCGGATACCCTCGAAGCCGGCACCGGGAACGCCGGCTATTTCGTCGCGGCGGATTTGCTGGGCGTAGTAGCCTGTCATCAGCGCCCCGCGCGACGGCCAGCAGCGGGCAGTGTTGTAGAACTGCGTGAACCGTAGTCCGCCTAACGCGAGCTTGTCGAGGTTCGGCGTGGCGATCTCACCACCGCAACAACCGGCGTCAGAGTAGCCCATGTCGTCGGCGACGATGAGGACGATGTTAGGTTTGTCGGCGCCGTGCGCCACCGCAACAAAGACGGCAAGCAAAACAATGAGTCTGTTCATGGAGGTGAAGTATAATGTCTACCTCACGCAGGTTCAACCATTGTGGTGCGCACCGCACCGCCAGCCGCGAAGGAGACAGCGCCCTGCGATCTTGCTTTCTTGCTGACCGCTGCCCCGGTGCCTTGTGCTGAATGGTGGCGGTGGCGGGCGGATGAATGGTTTGCTATGATGCAGCCGATGCAGACCATTTTCCTCGTCGGCCCCACCGCCGTCGGCAAGAGCGCCGTCGCGCTCGAACTCGCCGAACGGCTCGGCGCGGAGATTGTCTCCGCCGACTCGATGCAGGTGTACCGGGGCATGGATATCGGCACTGCCAAACCGACACCGGCCGAACGGGCGCGCGTCCCACATCACCTGATTGACGTTTGCGATGTCGGCGAACCGTTCGATGCGAAACGGTTTGTGGAGTTGGCCGAGAACACCATCGCTAAGCTAAAAATCGCCTTGGTTGTCGGCGGCACCGGCCTCTACATCCGCGCGTTACGCCACGGTCTTTTCGAAGGTCCGCCGCGCGACATCGCATTGCGCCGACGGCTCGAAGCGATGCCGGTACCGGCGCTTTTCGCCGAGCTTCAGCGCCTCGACTCGCAAACCGCCGCGCAGATTGACCGCCACAACCCGCGACGACTCGTTCGCGCGCTGGAAGTTTTCCACACCACCGGCAAGCCGATCCGCAAATTGCAGACGCAATGGAGAGACGCGACCGATTCCAGTGTCGTTATCGGTCTCGAACGCAACCGGGCAGAACTCGTCGCCCGCATCGAGCGGCGGATTGACGAGCAGATGGCGGCCGGTTGGTTGGAGGAAGTGCGGCGGTTGATGGGGCTGGGGCTGGAGAAAAATCTGACGGCGATGCAAGCGGCCGGTTACCGTGAACTGACGGCGCATCTGCGCGGCGAGGTGTCGTTGCCGGCAGCAGTGGCATTGATCAAGACGCGCACCCGGCAGTTGGCAAAACGACAAATGACTTGGTTTCGGCGCGAGCCGGGGCTTCGTTGGGTGGCGGTGGCGGCGGACGAACCGCCGACAAAAACCTCACAAAGGATTTTGGAGGAACTGAAAACAAGTTGATGTTGTGTGCCTATACGCCTCCACCAACCAATCAACTTCTTCTCTTTGAGGATTGGCTATTCGCTTCCGACATGACCAGAACAAGCAGTGCATTCATATGTTTTGCCTGTTTGCCCGACAAGGGTTGCCCTCGTTTGGCTTTGTCCAAGACGCCCCAACAAATCCCGCGCGACCGCGCTTGCCGTTTGCCCGCGTCGTTGGCATACCCTTTTCGCTCAGAATGACTTTCTCTTCCCCGTGCAAGACCTCCTGCATCACTTGGCTGTCGTG
>CAIKAP010000158.1 GCA_903825435.1 uncultured Verrucomicrobiota bacterium | reverse complement strand
TGCATTTGCAGGTGCTCCATGGTTTCGGGAAGCGATTGGAACGCAAATGACCGGCGCATCAGGGCATGGGCAGCGTTGTTGAGCAATGCAAAAGCGCCGACGATGTTCGTATTGCGCGACGGGGTACGATCTTCGCCCATGATAGCGTCGCGTTGCCAGTGATTGCCGATTTCGGTGCCATTCCAATGGCCGCGAACAATGGCGAGCCACTGGCTGGGTGTACGATCGGCGGGCAACAGACTGGAAATAAAGAAGCGTTCCAGCCGTGATTCTTTGCCGCTTTTTTTGTAAAGGAACCGTCCGGTGACCGTCAGGAGCGTCCGGCAGTAGGGCATGCCGGCCTCAACGGGGTCGAGGGGTTGGATGCTGATGCGACGCTTCTCGATGCGCCCGCGGACGCATTCGTTGAAGGCAAAAAGGGGGCGCAATCGCGTCGCGACTGCGCCTTTTTGTGCAAGGCCGGTTGGTTGCCTTTGACTTGCAGAACATACTCGCCGTTCTGTTCAAAGACCTGACGCGCGGTTTTCTTCTGGGCATGCAGCGGATCTCCGGTGACAACGCTTTCCTGCAAATCGCCCATTTCGGCCAGTGTACGCTGGGCGGTTTTGATTTCGCCGCTGTTCTTTTTCATGCGCAGAGGCGACATCGCAACGGCCACGCCCGTGGCAGCATCGGTGATGTTGAGCGAGCCGATCGTTTCGCGGATCATCTTGCCGTCCATCGCCAGACACGGTGGCAATTTGCCCGCACGGGCGCGGCACCAGAGCGTGAGTGTTGCAGCCAGTGCTTCGAGGTCGATGAGGCGCAGCAGTTTGTAATAGACCATGTAATCGGGCGCACGGTACAGGCCTGTCTTGGGATTCATGGGCAACCCCAGCATCTTTCGGTGCTTTTGATGCAACGCCTTGCCATAGCGTTCGATGGCTGCGATGGAATTGCGGTCGCACATGCGTGCCATGACAACAATGACCAGAACCGTGCCGAACCGGAATGGGCACCAGCGTTTTCGCGGATCGATTCCGCTGTTCAAGGCATCCAGCAACGACTCCAACTCCGGCGCGGGCAACGGCAAAACACGTTCGGGACTATCGATGCGCGCGGGGGCATCGTCCGGATGCAGGGTTCGTGCGCGCAGACGCTCCCGCCAGTCCGGATGCAACGGTTTCAACCACAGTTTCTTCGGATGCTCATTGTCGACGAAGTAATCCTGGCAGTCGCGACTGAAACCCGCGGTGAACCCGCACGGTGCCCACCCGGCAGCCCGGTAACAGGTGCCCGCGTGGGCTTCCGGATCCGTGAAGGTTTCCATCAATAATGGCGCATAGCCAAACCGATCTCGCCACATCTGCGGCAGCGCACGCACGGCAGCGCCCAACGTCTGTGAGGCCAGATTCGGTTCGCGTGTCGCCTCCGGAACTAGAAACCGTCGGTTTTGCACGAGCAACTTCAGGCGTTCGGCACGTTTCGCCGCATCCCATCCAATTTTCTGGTCCCGTTCCCGCAGGCGTCTGGCGGCTGGGCCCCACGTCAGCAACGCCACCCAACGCTCATCGCGCACCACAACCTGGCGCAAATAATGCCCCACCGAATGCCCAGCACCCAACCAATGTTCATCGGCCAGCATCCGATCAAATCGCTTCACTTCCGCAGGTTTTGAGACTGTGATCACGTCCAGCGCACGCATTGCCGTCATGGCCTTTACTCCTTTCGGCAACCGTAGCATGCGCGAAAGGGGCGTCCGCGTCCAGCACAAAGTCATTCCTGCGGCCAGAATGGCGAAAGGCGAGTTTCAGGCAAAGACCATGGTCGCGCAGGGCGCAACTCGCCATTTCGATTGCCCGAGGTGGGCTTTCTTGATAGGATACGCACATCGGATGCGTTCTACTGTGGATATTGCTGTCAAGAGAGGTATCAATGAGCCGTAAGCTGCGAATGGCAATGGTGGGTGGCGGCAAGGAAGCCTTTATCGGCCAATTCCACCGTATGGCCGCCCAGATGACCGGGCGGATCGATTTGGTGTGTGGCGCTTTTGGCAGTACGCGCCACCGCTCGTTTGAAGGCGGGGAG
>CAIKAP010000157.1 GCA_903825435.1 uncultured Verrucomicrobiota bacterium | reverse complement strand
CGACGTACGTGTACACGAACTGTTGTCTTTTCGGGTGAATAGCGAATTGCGTTATCCAATAGAATTGTGACTATTATGGGCAACGTCTTGTCGCAACATGTTACCCAAACGGCTTCGCGGTCAGTGAATTGAAGACCGGTCTTGTTTTGATCCGCGCGAATTTCGAAGATCTTGACACATTTATGAACGAGTGCGTCCAGCTGCACCTTTTTCTTTACTGGCAGTTCCACAATGGATTCGTTGATCAGCAAGTCCAACAAGTCGAATTGCGTCGACATGAATTCTGATGCCCGGTGAATGGTCACACATTCTGTAAGACTGGTAGTATGTGTTAGTGCTTCAGATTCAGTCTTGATGATCGCATTCAATTTTCGAATCTCATGTAACGCATGAGGCAATTTGCGAAGTGCTTGTTCTTCAAGCGAGGCGTAAGTGTCACCTAACGTCGCAAAGCTAGCGATGGCCTTTTCGATGGAAGTGCGTTCCACACCAGATGTTGGCTGGCTCTTTAATTTCGCGTCTTCATCGGGATTTCGGTTTTTTGCATCCCTCGGAAGAGGAATTACACATGTGATTGCAAGGGGCACTCCGACAGCAGAGAACCTACAGGCAGATAATCCAAAAGGACACCTGTAGCAGCCATCAGGTTTGTTCAAGAGATCAGCGTAAAAGGTTGCGCACTCAGGTTTTTCAGCAAACTTGCTTCGACAGAAGTTGTTCACCTCTACGCAAATGCCACTCATCGGTGCAGATTCATCTTCAAGCAACTTTGTTGGGTATGGCGAGAAGTACTGGAGAACTTGAGGATTCATGTTGCCGATCCTATTGACAGAATTTTTTCCAGACCAGATGCGACCAACTCCTCTTGAGACCGGTCGAGTAAGGTGCTAACTGCGCGTTTGACGTAGCTGGCCTTGTGGAAGCGAAGTGACTTGATGAGCTCGGCTTTAAGCGATTTGGCTGTGGTTGATTTGGGGTCAACTCCGGTTAGCTGCAGGAGTCCATTCCAATGTCGCTCGATCTGCATAGACTCACGAAGAGCATCCTCCAGCACTTCTTGCGCTTCCTGAAGGCCAACGTCCTTATTTAGAATACCGTCGCTGAGGGTGTAGAATTCCGCCTGTTTTGAGTGGAGAGACAGAGAGGTGAACGCAAGAATGTAGGTTGCCGGTGAAACCCTTCTGATATGACGAAGCAATGAGAGCCCTTCGTCTGGGCCGTATGTCTTGCCGACGCCGCCGAAATCAAGGATCACTACGTCGTACCGGTGGCGCTCAATGTCGGAGGTGTTCTTTCCGGTACGGTCGTGCGTGATGCCAAACCCTTGTTTCTTCAAGTGCGCCAATATCGGAGGCGTAACATCATCAATGAGAAGAATCTTGCCTCTTGTAATCAGTGTTTCTCTGGATATTGGGCGATCAAAGGCAGCTAACTCTGGCTTGCCCTTTACGATGTCGCGAAACCAAAACCCGACAAATAACAGCCATTTCATTTCAATCATATTAGCTCTCCTGTGAATGCTTTCTGCAAGATGGACTGGCGGAGGCGGGTGGCGCGCTGGAGGTTGGCGGTGACCAGCGCGGACAACTCCTCCACCACGCTCAACCGCCGCTCCACTTCCGCCACAATCCGCTCCTGCTCCGCCAGCGGGGGCAACGCGATTGCCAGCGGCAAAAGGTCTTTCGCGTAAACAGCAGCCACGTTCGTTGTGGCTTTCTTGACCAGCTCCATGCGTCGCCGAAATTCGTGCGAACACATTTGCAGGCACAGGAACGCTGGCGCGACTCCACGAGGGACACGGATGCGCATGAGGTTGTTGTTGTAGATTGCGCCATCGGGTGGATTGCGAACGAAGCCAACCTTGCCGACAAGTTCTTTGCTGTTTCTGGTATTGAAAAGAATGTCACCGTCCTGAACCGCGAACCGCGCCGCTTCCTCTGTGCTTGCCGGAACGTAGGCCATGTCGTCGTAGAGAACGCGGCCTTCCATAGTGACGTTGTTCATCTTGATGTAGGGCACACCTGACGCGGCATCGTAGCTTTGTTGGGCACGTCCCCGGTCGAGTCCGATCATGGTTTCGTATGCGAGTTGATCAATGCTCGCCCATGTCCAGCCTTCCGGCAACTTCGGCAAGCCGGTGGTGTCGGTGGCGGCGGGTTCTTTGTATTTGCCCTTACCGGTCCAGTTGTCGCGGCGTTGTTTGAGGATGCGTTGCAGGAGTTGCGCGCCGGTCTCGAAGGTCTTGCGGGTTTGGGCTTCGGTGGGGACGAGGCGGCCTTCGCAGGCGGCTTTGAGGACGGCGGCGCGGTAGCGGTGGAGATTGGCCTGCACCCGCCGCAACGCCGCCACCCCCGCCTCCAGCCGCGTGAATTGCTTCTCAATCTCCGCCACTATCCGCCGTTGCTCGGGAAGTGGCGGAAGTGGAAATGGTCGCTCAAACGTTTTCCTGACGACGACGAACGGCTGCGCCGTGCCGCTACGAATCCAGAACCGTTCGTCATTGATGCGATACCAGAGAAACTTCCGGTCAATCGCTTCCGGCTTCGGCCAGACAACGTGCGTGTTGGCGATGGCCGACCACTTACCGGATGCGAGGAAGCACTTGCCGCAACGTGCGCCAACGGCGGAGACGATAACCGCGTCGCCATCGGACTCGAAGCCGTCGCGCCACACGTCCTGGCCGGTAGCACTGAATGCCGGGAAGAGACCATTGCCGGGTTCGCTGGAAAGTTTGCCTTTGATGAGCTTTGAGTTGCCGGAATGGTGGCGTGACACGTCGAGCAGCCGTGTTCGTGTCCAGCTCGCCGGTAACGGCTGAGATTCCTCAATAGGCTCGGAATGACAAATCGTGTCAGTGTTCGACATGGTATTACTTGGGAACATCAAACAGAAGTACGGCAAGCTGCAGCTCACGGTTCGGGTCATCTTTGTTGCCGAATAGAAACCGCCATTCGGTTTCGCCAACTTTCTTCAGAAGTTTCTTACAGCAAGAGTGTTTCTTTACGATGGCTTCGATTTGCCCGAGCACTTCGGAAAACGACTTGTTGCGATTGAACACAATGATTGAAGCCTTCGTGTCGCGCCAGTGCAAGTAGCCGAGAATCTGATCGATCTTTTCGGTCAGATAAGCCTCACCTTTCCAGAGAGCACATTCTGCGATGAACACATTCCGGTCATCGTCCCGTATAAGAATGTCTGTCTTGCCTTGGTAGTTGAATGTCTCTCCGGTCGCTCGGCCTTCGTATTGGCCGTTCAACTGGACAAGAAAATGAGTCCGAAGGTCTTCTTCACCCATGTCGCGGAAGCTGTGAGGGCTTCGCTCCATGACTTTCACCATACCTTTGACGACCGACAAAATGTGCTCGTATTCCTGTTCGGGCAGGGCTGGCTCCGGTGTGTAGGACTTGTCCTTGACGACTGGTTTTTGAATCTCTGGCTTTCGGCGTACGTCCGGTACTGTATAGGTTTGAGGAGCTCCATCACGACGCTTGATTGGAAACCCAATCCCAGTCGCTGCTTGCCGGTTTTTAAGAACGCGTTGTTTTCGACCAGCAACCATGCTCGTTATGCGTCTTTGCAGTTCTGAGTTGTGTTGTCTGCAATCATCCTCGACGTGTTTGAGGCACTCGCGGATACTGCGAAGAGTCAGGTCAAACATGCCTCGCACTTCGGTTGGGTTCATCACTCCGGGTTTCCGGTATATAAAGACTAGTTGAGCGTTTTGGATGTCGGCGCGAGGAGGATTCATGCTCCACGTGGAAGGGCGGCACTGGAACAGTTGCGCATTACCAGAAAAGGGCACATGGATTTCTACGCTGTAGCCTTTGACCATTGCAGGTTCGTCGTGGAAACGAACGTCATATCCGGGATAGCCCTGCACATCTACGTCGGCATCCTCAGGCTCGGTCATCACAGGGTCTCCCAATTGCGGCACTTCCAATGCGTACTTGGAAACTAGGTGAGCTACTAGATCGGCCTCGGGCGCATTCAAGACGTAATCGTCTGTTAATTTGTTAAATTCCTGTTCCACGTGCTCGCCCTGAAACTCGTAGACCTCGCGCAGGTCATATTCGGAAAATAGAAGATCAGACATTCGAGTATTCCTATGTCGACAACACACTGTTGAGTTCATTGAGCAGTGCCGGCAATTCAGGGAAGAGTTGCCGGGCTTTGCCGAGGCCGCCGGCTTGGACAAATGGCGCAAAATCGAAATCGTCTTCCTCGATGCTGCAACTGGTGGCGATGTGGTCGCGGATGAGATTCAGCCAGGCGAGTTGGTCGCCGGCGAAGTTCATGCCGGCTTTCGCTTTATCCATGAGCCATTCGTTGAAGCGTTCGTGGACGGAGTCGGCGAACGGTTTCAATACCGGTTGTTGTTCGAGGGCGAAGCGGACGAGGGCGACGAGATCGGCGAAGCGACCGGCTTGGGAGCGGCCTTTGACTTTGCCGGGTTTGGCTTGGGCGAAGGCGTCCCAGAGGCGGTCTTCGGTCCACGCGGCGTGGTTGTCGCGGAGTTTCTTTTCCAGTTCCTTGAGCATCGGTTCGGTAAGGCGTTGCCGGTAGGGGCGGCTGTAGAGGATTTGGAGGGCGGTGATCTCGGCTTGGTGTTGTTCGATGTAGGCGCGGAACGAGGTGGCAAGCTGGGCGGTGGTCTGGCCGGTCTGCTGGGCCGGGCCGGCATAAAGGAGCGTGTCCTGGGAAATGATGTCGATGGTCTGCTCGGCGGCTTTGGCGATTTTCTTTAGGAGGTTGCGGAGGTCGGGGTTGGCGGCCAGCGGTGCGAGGGCGGTCTTGGCGAGTTGTTCGGCGGCTTCTTTCAACGCTTTGGGCGATGGCTCAACATACGCGGCGCCCGGTGTGGTCACCGGGCCGACAGCGGCAGCGGCAATCTTGTCGGGGTCAACGGCGTCGAGGATGGCTTTGGCGATCTGGGAGAGGGTTTGGCCTTTGGCGGTTTGGTGGACTTCGGCGGCGATTTTGTCGTCGAAGCGGCGTTCGAGGCGGATGAGGCGGCCGGCAAGGGATTCGAGGGCGGCGGTCTCGGTCGTGCCGAGCGCGGCGGCATCGAGGAGTTTGTCGAAGGTGACGGTCGGTTTCTTTTCGAGGGGGCGGGACTCGGTCTGGACGCGTTCGCAGACGCCGACAGCATCCACGATGACGTAGCGGGTCTTGCGTTTGATGCCGGGGTTGACCTGTTCCATCTCGGTGTCGGTGACGATGCGGACGCCGCGGCCTTTCATCTGTTCGAAGAAGGTCTTGGAGGCGACGGACCGCATGAAGAAGACGATCTCCAGCGGTTTGATGTCGGTGCCGGTGGCGATCATGTCCACGGTGACGGCGATGCGGGGGTGGTAGCTGTTGCGGAATTTCTGGAGGAGCGCCTTGGGCGGTTCGCCGGTGGTTTTGTAGGTGATCTTTTTGCAGAAGTCGTTGCCCTTGTCGAAGACCTCGCGGCAGAGGCGGACGATGTCGTCGGCGTGGGAGTCGTCCTTGGCGAAGATGAGGGTCTTGGGCACGTCGGCGCGGCCGGGGAAGATTCCTCCCGGCACGAAGAGCCGGTCGCGGAAGGCGGTGAGGATGGTGCGGATCTGGTCGGGGGCGACGACGTCGCGGTCGAGTTGGTTGGCGTCGTAGGCGAGGACGTCATCGAGTTGTTCCCAGCGGACTTTGCGGGTCTGGCGGTCGCGTTTGTCCACGTAGTAGCCGGCGTCCACTTTGCCGCCGTGTTTGCTGATGTCGGTGTCGATGCGGTAGATGTCGCAGCCGACGTTGACGCCGTCGGCGACGGCTTTCTCGTGGTTGTATTCCATCACGAGGTTTTGCTGGAAGAAGCCGAAGGTCTGTTTGGAGGGCGTGGCGGTGAGGCCGATGAGGCCGGCATCGAAGTATTCGAGGACCTGCCGCCAGAGGTTGTAGATGGAGCGATGGCATTCGTCGGTGACGATGTAGTCGAACGCCTCGATGGGGAACGCGGGGTTGTAGGCGACGGGGACCGGTTCCTTGAACAGCGACTCGGCAGCGTCGATGGGCAGGTCGTCGAGGTCTGGGGCGGGCTCGGCTTCGCCTTTGAGCATGGAATAGAGGCGCTGGATCGTGCCGATGACGATGCGGGCGGAGGTGTCGAGCTGGTTGTGGGTGAGATGCTGGACGATGTATTCCTCAGTGAACTTGTAGTTGTTCACGGGCGAGACGAACTGCTGGAATTCCTTGAGAGTCTGCTCGCCGAGGTTGCCGCGGTCCACGAGGAACAGGACGCGTTTCGCGCCACCGTATTTGATGAGCCGGTAGATGAAATTTACGGCGGTGAACGTCTTGCCCGAGCCGGTGGCCATCTGGATCAAGGCGCGTGGCTTGCCGGCGGCGAGGGACTTCTCCAGTCCGTGAATGGCATCAATCTGCGCATGCCACAGCTTGCCGGTGGCGAGGGGCGGCAGTTCCTGGAGACGCTGCGCGAGTTGTTTCTCCTGCTGCACCATCGCGAGCAAGGTCTCGGGCCGATGGAACGCGAAGACGTTCCGGCTGCGTGGTTCCGGGTCGAGGTGATTGGTGAACCGGGTTTCCATGCCGGTCGATTCGTAGCTGAACGGGAGCGGCGAACGCCATGCCGGCAAGCCAGCCGGAACGCCGGTGACGTATTTGGCTGACTGCTCCTCAACGCCGGTGAGGGAATAACCACCCGGCTTGGCTTCGACTGTGCCGAGTGCCTTGCCGTCTACGAAAAGGGTGTAGTCCGGTTCGCCGGTCTTGAATGACAGTTCGCGCAGCGCGACGCCTTTGGCCGCATGGAGGTTTGCTTGCGATTTGTCCTGAACGCTCCAGCCGCATCGATTAAGAACTTCATCAATTTGCTGGCGAGCTTTTTCCTCTGGCGTCATCGCAGTAGTCTCAAGTCGTACCGGTGCGCGGATAATAACTAGAGCCAGCGCAGACAGCAAGCATGCGGTAGCGGTGATTTCTGATACAGTGCGCAGTTGGACGGCTTGGCGGAGCGGTTGGTGCTGGTGTGTAGCACCGTTCGCGCAGTCCATGACGATCCATCTGCGCCCGATCTGCCGGGAGGGAGGAAAAGGTTCCAAGGAAAAACTGAGGGAGGCAGCCTCCTGAGTTTTCCTTTGGTCGCGCCGTGAAGCGCAGTTGGTCGGAGTAGGCGGAATGCGCGGGGCGGAGCGGAACACGCTGTTGACGGTGCAGCACAGTCCCAGCGCGTGCAGCCCAAGCCGATCCATCTGCGTAGGTGCGAGCCGGGTGTGGGAAAGTCAAGGAAACGGGAGCGGCAGCCGCTCCGGTGTCCTTGCCGGGATCATTGCTTACGAAATTTTGGGCAGCAATTTGCGCAACCGGGCGGTGGTTTCGTCTCGATCCAAGACACTTGCGGCAACGGCCAGTGTCAGTTCCTCCCACTCCGGCGCATCTGACTGAGGTTCGATCCCATTCAGGCGTAGAAACACGATACACGCACCCAACGCCGTCCTCTTGTTCCCGTCGATGAACGGGTGAGCCCGACATAGATAGAACAGATACGCAGCGGCAATCTCGCCTACGTCAGCGTAAACGGATTTCCCGCCGTAGCCGGCTTGTGGTGCAGCTATTGCCGACTCCAGCAACGCAAGATCGCGCACGCCATCGGACCCGCCGAACCTGGCAATGGCTTCCGCGTGAATTTCGCGGACAATCGCTAGTGTCAGATGAAAACAGTTCTCTGGTCTCACACTCATGCGAGTTTTTTCATCGTCCGCGCATAATCCTTCATCGTTGTCTTGATGATCCGTGACACTTCGACCTTGGATGGTCGCGGACGGATCGGAGTGAGTGTGATCGTGCCGCCCTCGTGGACTTCGACATTCACATCGTCGCCCGGCTTCAAGTGTGCCAGTTCCATCAACGCAGCGTCGAAAATCACGCCTTGTGAGTTACCGACTTTGGTAATGGTCTTTGTCATGCTGTAATACTATGTTTTACCAAGATGAAAGTCAAGTCACCGGAACTTTCGAAAAAAAGTTGTAACCTTTTGTTGTAACCTTTTTGCAAAATTTGAGCTAATTCAGGATTACGTGAGATTACGCGCAAGGCACAGATAACCCCTGATTTTATTGATCAAGATGACTGTAGATGAAATCAGACAAAACGAGCAAAAATGCCCTGGGAGCTTTAGGAAACCGACGCTCTATCCATCTGAGCTACGGGAGCAGAATGGCTTAAATTATTCCTTCAATTTATACGCAAAAAAACTGTTTATAGCAAGATTAGGTAGGCGATGAAATAATGGCAAGTTGGGCTGTGTCCGCATTTGACTTCCATTCGGCCAGCCTCTAATTTCAGCGAACAAACGCGACACATGAAACACGTGATCATTCTCGGTGATGGCATGGCAGATTACCCGGTCGTCCGGCTTGGCGGTAAAACGCCATTACAAGTGGCACGGCATCCGCACATGGATCGCCTCGCACGCGAGGGCCGATGCGGACTGTTCAAGACCATCGAAGATGACATGCCCACCGGCAGTGAAGCGGCAAATCTTTCCGTTCTGGGCTACAATCCGCGCGAGGTGTTGCAAGGGCGTGGCGTACTCGAAGCGGCCAGTATGGGTGTGAACATTGGCCCCGACGACATGGCGATGCGTTGTAATTTGATTTGCCTGTTCGATGACGGGCGCATCAAGAACCATTCCGCCGGGCACATCACGTCCGCCGAATCCGACGAAATTCTCCGGACGCTCCAACAGGAAGTTGGTCAGCCCGGCCTGAACTTTTACACCGGCGTCAGTTACCGTCACTTGTTTGTCGGCAAGGGGCTTGACCCGCGTCTCGACTGCGCACCGCCACACGATCACCCGAATGAACCGGCCAACAGTCTGATGATTCGGCCGCAAGTGTCGGCAGCGCAGGCGACCGCCGATTTGCTTAATGACTTGACCCTCCAGTCGTGGGCGATTTTGAAAGACCATCCGGTCAACCAACGCCGGCGCACTGCCGGCAAGGATCCCGGCAATTCAATTTGGCTTTGGTCACCCGGTAAGCGTCCAAAGATGTGGACATTTAAGGAGCGTTTCAATGTCACCGGCGCAGTGATTTCAGCGGTGGATTTAATCCGTGGCATCGGAGTTTATGCCGGCTTGGAAATCATCAAGGTGCCCGGCGCGACCGGCTTGCACGACACGAACTTCGAAGGCAAAGCTGACGCGGCACTGGCCGCGCTCAAGCACGTGGATTTTGTGTACGTCCATGTTGAAGCGCCGGACGAAGCCGGTCACGAGGGCAATCTCGATTTGAAAATCAAAACGATCGAAGACCTTGATGCCCGTTTAGTTGGCCGGATTTTAGCCGGCATCGATCCTAAAGAAACAGTCGTCGCAGTCTTGCCGGATCATCCAACGCCAGTCGAACAACGCATTCACGTCCGCGACGCTGTGCCATTCGCCATTCGCGACCCGCGCCGGCAACCCGATGCCGTTCAGCGTTACGACGAAACCAGCTGTGCTGCCGGCAACTTTGGCACAATTCACGGAGATACTTTTATCCGTGAGATATTCCAATGACACTCAACCGTCTGTTCAAGTTGCAGGAACGTGGCAGCTCCGTTCGCACGGAGGTTATCGGTGGGGCGACGACTTTTATTACGATGGCGTATATCATCGTTGTCAATCCGGCGATTCTATCGTTTGCCGGAATACCGGCCGGACCGAGCACGGTGGCGACAATTTTGACGGCGGTGGTCGGCTGCTTATTGATGGCCTTTATTGCGAACCGGCCAATTGCTGTGGCACCATACATGGGCGAGAATGCATTCATCGCATTCGGCTTGGCGGCAATGGGCATTGGTTGGCAGCAGCGGCTCGGCACGGTGTTCGTCAGCGGCGTGATATTCCTAATCATCACAATTTTTCGTGTCCGGTCGTGGCTGGCGAATTCAATCTCGACTTCGATGAAACACAGTTTCGCAGTCGGGATCGGCTTATTCCTTGCGTTTATTGGTTTGTACGAAACCGGTATCGTGACAAGCTTCGTGGCGGGAATGCCGGTGGAGGTCGTGGCGCACGGCGCGAAGTTTTTACCAACACCAGATGTGCCAGTGAAGATCGGCAACCTGCATAACCCAGAGGTGTTGCTGGCCATTGCCGGTTTTTTATTGATGACGGTGCTGCTGTTTCGTCGCGTGCATGGGGCACTGTTAATCGGGATCGCGGTGACGGCGGCGGTTGGTTGTATGTTCGGGTTCGGGAAAATGCCGACGGGCGTAATGGCGTGGCCATTTGGAGGGGAATATAATCTCGGCCAAATCGCGTTTCAGCTCGATATCTCAGGTGTACTGCGGTTGAGCTTTCTGCCAGTATTATTGACGCTATTCCTAATGAGTTTTCTCGACACGCTTGGCACGCTGGTTGGTGTCGGTGCAACAGGCGATATGTTGGACGAGAAAGGTAACTTTCCGGACATCGAGCGACCGATGGTGGTGGATGCGATGACGTGCATGTTCAGTGGGTTGGTCGGCACTTCAACCAGCGGCGCTTACATCGAGTCAGCCACAGGCATTCGCGAAGGGGCACGCACGGGACTGGCGTCGGTAGTGACGGCGGGATTGTTTACGGTGTCGCTGTTCTTCATTCCGCTGGTGACGCCGCTCCAGCACTTGCGCTACGCCTACGGCCCGGCGTTGATCGCGGTGGGCGTGCTGATGATCGGTTCGATCCGCAAGATCAATTTCGATGATCTAACGGAGTTGGTACCGGCGTTTGTGACGATCGTGATGATGTTGTTCACCTATAACATCGCCAACGGACTAACAGCGGGCTTGGTGGTGTATCCCATCATCAAATTGGCGGCGGGCCGGTGGCGGGAATTGAATGCGGGAACGGTGGTGTTGAGCTCATTGTGTTTGGTGTACTACCTGTTTGGCCTGCCGCACTGATTGCCTGGAAATCTCGATAAAAAATCCACGCCGGCATATTCTGGGCTTTACATTTCCGGCGCGTTTGCTATTGGTTTGCCGAACAAGGAGAATTTTTCATGAAGGAACGGGGGAATAGTGCCGGAATTTTGGACGAACCCACTGGTAACAACAGTGGTGGTGTGTCCATGTTAGATGTACCGGCGCACGAAGTGGAAGTCACCACCAAGCTCGACGCGATGCGCGAGCAGTTGCAAAAATTGCGCCAGCAACAGGATGAACTCGAACGCCAGAAAGGCGACCTCGAAGACCTGCGCCGTAAGCAAGACGAATACACGCACGGCAAGACGGAGATGATTGACAATCTCACCCGCGCCCTCATCATGCTCGAACGCGAAGAGTTGCAAGCTCAGCGCCGCGCCGAGCTATGCGAAAACACGAGTACCGCTTTCAAAGATTACCTCGAACGCCTCCAAT
Source organism: uncultured Verrucomicrobiota bacterium (assembly GCA_903825435.1). GTDB lineage: Bacteria > Verrucomicrobiota > Verrucomicrobiia > Palsa-1439 > Palsa-1439 > CAIKAP01. Next base: position 463 of record CAIKAP010000157.1, on the reverse strand, counting down.
CCATCCACGATACCGAATGGTCCAGCGCCAACGTGCGGATCGAGCTCAGCCACGCGCTTGGCTTGATCGAAGATTCGCGCTTGGAATTCAACCGCGCTCGCACCAAACTCGATTGCCTTGATCCAGTTGCCGGCCAGTCAACTTTACCGGTGCCGGTGCAGAATGAAATCAACTGGCAGGAAATTGGCCGGTACTGTCGGCTCGGCGCAGCGGCATCCGCGCCATTGATTTTGGCCGGGACGATTTGGTTGATTCTTTTGCTTGTGTTCAAACATTAACCGGCTTACGCGATGAAACCGATCAAACCCGTGGATCGCGCGCTGGCGGATGTAAGCCGCCAGATTGAAACTGTCGAGCACCAGCTCCGTGCGATGGGCCATGCCACGAGTGCGACGGTAACTGTTACACCACGCAAATCCGCCAGTAATTTTTTGCGGGAAATTCTAACGCCACCGACGCGTCG
>CAIKAP010000156.1 GCA_903825435.1 uncultured Verrucomicrobiota bacterium | reverse complement strand
GTTCAGGAGCTCATCGCCGCCATCGAAGAATTCATCCACCACAATAATGAAAATCCGAAGCCATTTGTCTGGACGAAACGTGTGGAGCAGATCCTAGAAAAGGTCGGACATTGTAAAGCTGCAACTGTTACACCACACTAGTTGCTGTTTGAGGTCACGAATACGCGGCGCTAAACGCAGAGACCTACAAGGCTTCCTTTCGCTAGGTGAACGCCTCAACAATGAATTGCTGCCCGCAGTCGAGCAGATCATCAGCAACGAGGGACAACAGATGGCGTTCGCTCACTTTGCTCGCGGGTTGATCTTGCGCGTTCAGCTGCGACGCGAGGAAGCTGAACAATCATTCCGTAAAGCCAACGAACTTGACCCCGACAACATTGCGACCCTCCGCTCACTGGTGGCATGCCTGGGCGAACAAGGTAAAGACCGTGAGGCGCTGGTCTTCGCACGCCAAGCAAACGAAGTTGACCCTGTTGATGCAGGAGCGTGGGGAAATCTGGCCATGTGCCTGATACAATGCAGGCAACGTGAGGAAGCGCGAAAGGCGATTGATTTCGCAATCGGTCTCGATCCACAACATCCCACCAATCGCTACATTCGAGATAATTTTGAAAAATATTTCACGTGAGCAAAGATGGTTTCACAGTTCTTTCTGACCACCACCGCCCAAAAAGTTCGCGCCTTGATTCATTCATCTATGAAAGTCTCGGTAGTCATCCCCGCGTTCAATGAAGCACGGCTGCTCGGCGAAACGCTACGTCATGTGCAGGCCGCACTGACCGTGTTCACCTCGCGCGGCTGGGGTGTGGAAATCATCGTGTGCGACAACAACTCCACCGATGCCACGGCGGAAATCGCGCGGGCGGCGGGCGCCACGGTGGTCTTTGAGCCGGAGAACCAGATCGCGCGGGCGCGGAACTCCGGCGCGGCAGCAGCGACGGGTGACTGGCTGATTTTTGTGGATGCTGCCCTTGAGCAAAATCTTGGCGATACGAATCCGCTGTTCAAGGGGCAAATCCTGAAACGCCATCTTCTTCCTCTTACTCTTCATCACGGCACGCACCAGGGTATCCACCGAAGTCGCTTCTTGCACCGCCTTCAGTTTCGCCTGCTCTTTCTTCAACTGAGTCTCTAGCGACTCGATGTTTTTGGAGTACTCAGCCAAGGTTTTTGCCGTGAGAGAATCGGGCGTGCTGTCTGCGTTCCGGAACGCCTCCAGTGTCTTGGTGTGGTCGGTTGTATTTTTCGTGATGGCACGGCGGTGTGGCTTTATGATAAGTTAGAAATAATTAGAAATGGAGTTGATAATGCCTATGACGTATTCTTGCTTTCTGAAACAGAACCTTGGGAGTTGCGTGTTGAGTCGAGCCGCTGTTTTCCTTGTGTTCTTACTGATGCCGGTCATGCTATTGGCTTTGGACAAGCCAAAAGGCGGGTTCCGCGAGGCTTTTGGCCTAGATCCGGAGAAGCAAGTCTCTAAAAGTGTCTCAGTTTTTCAGTTGGCAACTAGTGAGCCCGCCAACGTTTTCCATCCCGGCGACAAGATCGTTTTTACATACCGCTTTACGAATCACTCGGGCAAACCGATTAATGCGCAGGGGTATTTTGAATACATCGTGTATCGTCATCACACAGTTAATCCACTCAGCTGGTGGGGCACAGCATTTGAAAAGACAGGCAATCTGGATCCGATTCCATTCTCGGTTAACCTGCCGGCCAAGGGCAGTGTGGAGGTGAAAGTGTCAGTCCCGACTCCTCCTCGCTTCGGTGGATTTGTATTGGTCGCTGATCTGGGCTCTCAAGGGCGGCAATTCGGGTCAGCGTTTGTTTTTACTCCAGCCCCACCTGCGGGCAAGACCCAGTATCCATGTTTTCAACTGGACTTGTATGGTATCACTCCGACGGTGTTTGATCTCTGGCAGCGGACCGGCATCCGAGCTACGCGTCTCCAAGCTACTCCAGCATACAGCGAGAATGCCCCGGGGCTTTTTGAGAAAAGTATCGAGGAGTTAGGTAAGCGTCTTGAGAAATTCGCGAACCATGATGTTACCGTCATGCTATATTTGGACACTCAACATCTTCCGCAGCCGACAGGGGGCATGCGCCGCTGGCTAAACGAGAAGGGAGAAACCGTCAGCCGTCCAAAAGGCGATTACGCCAGCCTCCCGAAATATGATCCTATATTCCAGAAATGGTGCCAGGAAGTCACCGTGCGCTATGGCTGGCCAAAGGGACCGGTGAATGCCATGGAGCTTTGGAATGAACCGTGGGAGATGTCCAGTATCTCCGGTTGGGGAGCGGATTCATTGCGTTACCGCGAGTTGTACGAAAGCATGGCGCGCGGCATCGAAGCGGGACGTAAACAGGCGGGCACCGAAGTGCTCATTGGCGGTACTGGCTCATCAATGAATACCGATGACAAGCTGTTTCCAGATGGCTCGGATAAGTTTATTAAGTGGCTCGATTTCAGCAGCGTTCACTATCAGGTCATGACGGCTATTCCACCGCTGCAGCCTGAATTGATGAATCGGAAGAGTCCTTATGGACCCACGCGAGTCTGGGATACCGAAAGTTGGGTAGCTAACAGCGAAGAGCGCGTTTCAATGGCCGTGGCCTCAATGCGAGCCCAAGGCATGTCGCGCAACGCCTGCGTCATCCACAACAACGTATTTGATGTTGATGGTAAACGTCCGTCGAAAAAGGAACCAATTACAGAGAATGCACTTCATCCGTGGAGCCTTGCTGCGGCCATTGCTGCCACACAGACTTATCTGGGTGACCGCGCGTTTCACGAGATTATCTTTACGAACGGATTGCCTTGGGTGTTTTCATTTCACGGTCTGCCCAAAGCCGACAGCAGCGCTAACCCAGATGACGGAGTGCTTGTCGTCGTTGGTGATACTGGTGAGTTGTATCAGCGGAATCGTCTGCTGTTTCGCAGCGTCACAGGTCTTGCGAATGTTCCAAAGATTGCCGCTGCCGAAAAGGCAGTTGCTACCCAGCCTGCGGCAGGCACAAAAGAATACAATAAGCTAGTGGCGCAAGTAGCGATAGCTCACCGCTTAGAGGGTTGTAGCATGACGCTGAATGATGGCGGCGGAAAATTTAAGTTGTATGATTATTTCGGCAATCCGTTACTAGCCGTGAATGGGAAACATACCGTCCCGCTGAATGGAACAGGGTATTTTCTTCGAACCGATGGATCGTCGGGTTCTTTCGAGCAACTTGTCTATGCCGTCAAAACGTCTCGCATAAATGGTTATGAACCAGTGGAGATCAAAGCGCGTGATTTCTTGGGACGGATCGAATCTAAGCCTAAACTGCGTCTATTTATCACCAATATCCTCAATCGACCTGTGACGGGCAGGCTTACAGTCAGTGTAGGCAAGCTTCAGCTTGCTGTGCCGCCTGAACCTATCACGATTTCAGGTGATACTACCAAAGAAATCGACATACCGGTGGTTGACGGTGTTTCGTCGGCTGCGAACACTTATCCGCTTAGTGCCACTTATGATGCTGGCGTAGATGGTAAGAAACGATGGAATGAAGATCTCCATGTGAACGTGATTTCGCACAAGACTATCAATGTGGAAGGCGATCTGAAGGATTGGAAAGATGTGTTGCCGCAGACAGTCAGTAGTGCCGAAGTGATGACCGCCAATGAAACAGAGAAGGCTTGGCTGCCGTTCATGCCATTCGCCGAGGGTACGGCGGTCGGTACAGGCAGCGGTTTCTTGGCGTATGACGATAAGTACTTTTACTTCGCAGCGAAGATTGCTGATGACACACCAGATGAAGGCGGTATTCGTTTTGCCAATCGAAAGGACGACGATTATTTCTGGCCGATCAAGGCGTATAACGTTACGTATGATCAATCTGGTAAAGAACGTTTACGCAGGGAGGTAACCTGGCCAGAAGGCGTCCGGCATTTCAGCTATCGGAGGTCTTCACCTCTGCCGTCTGGCACGGGGCACGACAATGTCTTGATTGCTTTCGGCGTCTTCCAGCCCGGTGAAAATGGTATGCTTGCCTGTCCTGCCGGCACAATGCGCGGATTTACGAATTACAAATGCACTGATTATGAGTATGCCTTTAACAAAGTCGCACAAGTCAACGGCGGCGGCACAGAGATTTGGCGGTTGATGGCACCAGGCATGCCGCGCAAACATTTCTTTCCGCGTCAACCGAAAGCACCGGTGGATGGTGGACCGGTCGAAGACGGTAAGCTGGTGATGAAGCACGAGGGCAAACTGCGTCTTGTCGAGGCCGCGCTGCCGTGGTCGGAAATTCCTGATGTGAAGAAGCGGCTCGACGCCGGGCAAACGATTCGTTTCAGTTTCCACATCAACAACAACACCGGCCCGGCACTGGAATTGGCCGCTGGTCGCAGTGTGTCGCAGAGCACGTTCACCACGTTCCACGAATACTGGGCCGACCACTGGTCGAATGAATTGGAGTTTGCTTTCGACGACGTGTTGCCCAAGTCATCTTTTACCTCCGGCTATTGAGGAAGTTGAGTAGTAGAGGGTGTTGCGAAAGTATTTGTAACCATCATAGGGTTAGTTAAATCCGTCTGAAAACGCGGAGATTGTCGTTGGTGCTGACGGGTTAGATTTTCAGAGGTAGATTTGGGCGCATAAACTCTAATCTGCCCGCGACCGGCATGGCCGCCCTGCTTGAACTGGTTGTAGCGACCAGAGTTTATGTGGCCGGAATTTGGGGTTAATGATCACAAAAAAGACTTTTGATGAAATTCAAGCGGCGCTTCTTGCTGTGGCCAAACCTCGTAAGCGTCAAGATTCGAAAGGTTTCTTCTTCCTCGATTTCGCCACCTGCGGGACGTGCGGGCACAGTATCACCGGCGAACGCCACATTAATAAAGGCGGTCACCGGTATCGTTACTACCGTTGCACACACAAGAACAAGCAACCCCATGCCGATGATCGCAACTTAATCCGCGAGGAACAGTTTGCCGAAGAAATCAAACGGAACGTGGCCTTGG
>CAIKAP010000155.1 GCA_903825435.1 uncultured Verrucomicrobiota bacterium | reverse complement strand
GAGGCCCTTCGGCTTACTTTTACGATGGGCGACCATGCTCCGCCCTTGGCGTCGGCCCGTCGGCGCGTTGTCGTCGCCGCCATTAGCGGGCGGCCCGTGGGGTGATCCTCAACACAGTCGCGCAAACAACGCCCTCGCCGCCCTGCTACGCGTTCGTCCCGGACAAATCACCATGATTTCGTAGCGTCGGCTCCACCATCCGTTGTGTCAGCCGCGCTTGTCCGCCTCTGGCGGATAGAACCGGGCGATGATCACCGTGACGATCCCGCTGAAACAGGCAATGGCGACGGCGAGAATCAGACACCACGCTTGCCCGGCGGCAAACCCGGCCAGTGCGCCGAGACTCGCCAGCGTGGCCAGTCCGTTGATGCAGTAACCGGAAATCTGCGCGGCGACTTGCAGTTTCCGCGTGGCGAGAATGTACGACAGCACGCCAAACCAGAGGCTGAATCCGACGGACAACATTGCCCACGTTGCGGCTGACGGATAGAGGAAAGCGGTCAGTGCCAGTAAAACGACAACCGCGCCGTGAATCAGTGCCAACGCGAGTTTCATGTGGCGTTCCTCACTTGATCACCGGTGGTATTGACGGCGGTTGAGGCGGAGGTGGAGGTGGCGGCGCAGCAAACAGACTTGCCAACTCCGGCACCGTCCCGGCTGCCTGCCAACCGGCCATGCCCTGACGCCAGACCAACGACGCCGCATTGAATGTTCCCGCCGTTAACATCTGTTGCAGCACCGCTACCGGTAATGGGCCAGCCTGTTGTCCGTTCAACACGATGTGGAACTGTATCGGAGCAGCTTGCGGCACGGGAGGAGGCGCAGCCGTGCCCGGTGCAGGCAGGTGGGTGAGCATCTGACCGGCTTGCTGCCCAACCTGAGTGCCGACCAGCATCCCCATTCCCAACCCCATGCCCGTCTGCATAATCATCGCACCCGGACCCTCGTTTCCGGCAGCTGTCTTCAACACATCCATGCTCTTGTCGAACTGGTAAATGTCCCGCCCCACCACGTTCAACTCCGCCGACTTCTCCTTGATCTGCTTCAGCTTCACGTAACTTGGATCATCCTCCGGCACGTTCAACGATTCAAAAAAGAACGTCTCCAAGTGGATGCCGTATCTCTCCATGAGAGGCGTGATTTTCACTCTCGCCGCTTCGGACAATTCATCAAGATGGGCGCTGATATTCAGAAACGAAATCTTATCATTGAACAATGTGCCAATCTGAGTGCCAACCGTGGACATCACTTTACCCCGGAAATACTGACGAATCTGTTCATCGGTAAAGGTCGGGAAAGCTCCAAGTAGCGTGGTGAGGAACAACCGAGCATCACCAACCCTGAACCCATATTGCCCGTAAGCCCGCATGGGAAGGATGATGCCATACTTCGGATCTTCCACCTGAATGGGGGATGGCGTTCCCCATTTCGTGTCCAGCTTGGACAGCATGTTGATAAACCACACCTCCGCCTGAAATGGCGAGTCGCCACCAAACGGGATGCTCATCAACTTCGTCAGAAGCGGAATGTTTCCGGTTTTTAGAGTGATTGTCCCTTCGCGAATCTCGTCGGCCACCTTGCCGCGATAGACAAAGAAGGCCACTTGTCCCGGCTTGACGACCATTTGCGAGCCGAGTCGTAGATTCGTTGACGGAAATTTCCACGCAACTTGGTTGTTCCCACCATCCCATGTGATGACATCAATGAGTGCCATAGTATCACTTCCTCGTTGCAAAATAGGCAAAGATTGCACCCATCACGAGCACCCCAATAAAGCAGACAACGAAAAGGCGAGTGTCACGGTTTTCATTCTCTGCCTCATTGTTAGATCGGGCTGAGATAGCCTCAGGAGAATAGGTTCCTTCATAACGCTTGAGGAAGTCTGTCAATTTCGGATCGTTCAATGCAGCTAATAAAAGCCGTTCGTATGCCGACAGGGCCTTACCTCTCCACGCCATGATTTCTTCTGCAACACCGTAACTCGCGCTGGCTGGAATCTGTTGGTTGTGCCCATGACAATACGCAAACAATCCGGCCAGAGACTCAATGTTCGATGGCAGCGGCAACATCTTAATTGCCTCAATCCGTGCGTCTACCTCACCATAAACCAAATTCGGGTTTTTACTGACAATAGAATCCAGCCTCCTTTGCAAGGAGGCCATATACTCCTCCGTTGACAATTTGTTCGCCTTTGCGAATTCCACCCCACAGTATTCGCAATTTGCGATGACCGAACTGGTCTTCGCCCCACACGTTAGACAATTGATTGAGGTCATAATTTCATGCCTGACTACCGCACATCAACAACATTGGTTAAAGTCACATCACCTTCGTTAGTTTGAACCAGAATTGAATCTGTTACGGAGGTGGTTAATCCGCATTTTACATTTTTGATTTTCTGACACGTTAATTCTGATCCGTCTTTCAAGATGATCGTGCAGGGTTGCCCTGTTTTTTGTACTTCGGTAAGCTTTACAAAAAGAGACTTTGGTCTTTCATTCATGGTTTTCTATTCCTTGTTTCCTACTCGTATGGCTTTCGGTTCCGCCCCGTTTGTTGCAGTTTCTGGACTCTGCTTTAATGATGCTGCGTTTTTGACTTACGCCGTGATACGGGAATTGCCAGACCAGCCGCTCTAGCTAGAGCGTATTTTCCTTGATCGGCTCGATTCCGCTAAAATCACAAGTTCCACAACGTCGAACCACCTGACCTGTGTTCAATGTTGTAATCTGATGCAAAGTCAGCCACTCGCAGTTCGGGCACTTATTACCTCTGCCCTTGCCAACTCCGAGGACCGCCTTTTGCCATGACCATCCAACATATCCGCACGAGGAACACACGCTGTGACTGTTCTTGTCGTGGAATGTCTGCTCATTGCAATGTGGGCAAGTCGCCCCTTTTCCTTTAGCCATATCTTCTTGCTTCCTTTTTGTTTGTTTTTTGTTTCTTTACAGTTCTCTACAAACTCATGTGGCTGACCGGGTCGCTTTAATCGCTGTAGCTGGTCGAGCCGCCTACGGCGCAACCTTCGTTGCCGGGTCACTCCACGGGCTTTGACCGGCAGCGCCAATCGCCGCCACCCGGAACCAATACTTCGTCCCGGTCGTCAGACCGGTCACCGATTGCTTCGACTTCGTCGCCACGCCGGCGGATTTCCAGCCGGTCGCGGCGGCGGCATCGGTCGTCTGTTCGACCACGTAGCTGCTCGCGCCTTTGACCCGGTTCCATTGGACATCCAACTCGCCGTCCCGGTCGCCCGTCGTCGCGCTCAGGTCGGTCGGGGCCGGTAACTGGCCAATCGGCGCGACACTGGAACGCACATCCATCCCGGCACTGCGAATCTTGGTTTCATCGCCGTCGGCGATGGTATCAACGTACGCGCCGAGCTTGGTCAGCAGGTCATCCAACGCCGCCTCGCTGGCGGCAACGACACCGGTTTGCCCTTCCGCCTGCTGGCGGAGGTTGGCCAACGTGTTGTTGTCCGTCTCCAGCTTGGTGGCCGCAGTGCCCACCGAGCTGAGCGTCGGTGCCGGCGCCACGAACGCCGGGTTCCCCAACATTGCCTTCGTATACGCCCGTGTGGAGGCGATCTTCTGGACAACGGTTTGACCGTGCAGGTCTAGTTTTACTTTGGCTTTCGGCATAACTGCTCCTTTATGGTGTTAGTGGTTGATGGTGCGGACGTTGGGAATGGCAACCCGCTGGCGCAACAGACTTGCCTAACGGTCAGGTAAGGCAACTTGACCGTCAAGTAACCCTGCTTGATGGTCGGGCAGGTCAACCCGGTTGTGAGTAAGGCAACCTGACGGTCAGGAAGGGCGACCGCGCTCTCAGGTAAGCACGCCCAGCGGCCAAGCAGCCGTGCTTGGCCGTCAGGAAGTGCAACACGCCATCGCGGCAAGCCAACGCGGCGGCGAGATGAGGAAGATTCGGCTTGAAAAACCGGGAGAGATTCTACCGTGGCACACTCATTGCGGATCGGCGGAACGGCGGAACTGCGGAACGGCGGAACGGCGGAACGGCGGAACGGCGGAACGGCG
>CAIKAP010000154.1 GCA_903825435.1 uncultured Verrucomicrobiota bacterium | reverse complement strand
GTGCCGCCGCCGAACCGGTTGCCAGGCCCTGGGGCGAACCTTGCGCACCCTGCTGCCTGACACCACTCTGGTCAATAATCTCCAGAATCCGCAGTACCTGAAAATCCTCTTGGATGGGCAGCCCAGTCTGGAGGCCTTGTTTGCTCAGTTCGCCCCAGCCACGGTGCGGGAAGAACTCCAAAAGGCACAACAAAATCCCGAGAGAATACGCCCCGCGCCTTGAAACGGTTCATCGGTGCCCTCTCCAGTCCACTTCCCATCAAAAACTTCATCGAAAACCTCAAACCCAACTGAATTTCGTGATCATAGCAACTGCATCATTCGCGCCTCGAAAACTTTTGCTTTGGCCGAGTATTCTCCCCTCGTAATCCTGAGTTGTCAGGAATCCCTCCAATGCCTCGCTGGTGATATGTTTCTTGGCGTTATCGAAGAAGATGACGGGTCGGGCCTCAATTACGGCGGCGAGCAGCGCCTTGCGCATTTCATCCTCGTCTTTTGGCTTGGTCCCGGCCGGCGCATAGCCCAGGACTGGCACGGTCGCGCATTTGACCAGCAGGGTCTTACCGGCTCCCTCGGCGTTGGCCACGAACACAAAGCATGGTCGCAACGACTTGGGCGGCAACAGTCCTCGACCGAACACGGTCAGCATGGACGACACTGCCACCGCCTTTGATCTTCCCTGGTCGCCAAAAACAAATTCTGCCAGGATGTCGTCAACGATCTCCTTTGCCTCCCCGGGGTCCATCCCGGTGATGACCGGCACAGAATCGCACGTAAAACTCTTGGTTTCGGCGTCGTATCCTTCGGCCAGAAGATCAATGTTCCCGTCCCGGCGCATGACCGGCACACGGATCGGATTGAATCGCTCGATCTGTTGCAGCTCGGCCATGAACTGCGGCGAGGCCAGAATCCCGCCAGCATCCGTTTGGGTGATGGTGCGCTTGAACTGAATCGTTTCTTCGGTTCCGCCCAGCCTACGGACCTTGAAGCAGACCAGGTAGTCCTCAACCCAGGTGCGCAATGTCTCTGCGCTCATCGGCGTCAAGCCGTCCTTCCGGTCGTTGACGGTGAACACTAGGCCGCCACGGACGAAGATGTCTTTTGGCGCGAGTATTTTGCCGATCTCGCGGGCGCAGTCTGACAACAGGTAGTTGTCCCCCCGGGAGCTGAACCTTCGGGCGGCGGTCGTGTAGGGCGGTGGTCACGCGGTGGCCTCCTGGGCAGTGGTCAGCCATTCAACCAGGCTGTTGCCGTGACAGCGTTGCGGGGAGCACCAACAGGCAAGCACTTTCCCAAGTAGCTCGGGCGAGTGGGTAGCGAAAGACTTCTTTGTTGGAATGAATTTCTCGTAAAGGTCGCAAACCTCATCGCGGGTACCATCTCCGGGCATCTCATAGGGGTTCCCCCACGGCCCATGCCCGCGATCTATGCGGATAAGCTTGCCGTGAGCTTCAGCCCATTCGATTAAATGTAGATCACGTTTGAGGTTGGCGACTACTGATTCACCACGCAGAACCTTATCCTTGCGTTGGATCTCATCCTCGGCCCAGCCGTCCGTTGAATCGGGATTCATCACCTCGACGCGAGCGACGACGCAGGGCTTGGCCTCTGCCTCTGCGGCTGCCCGGATGGTCGATGCCGTCAGCGTGCCTTGGCTGGCGGCCGCTTCGAGCACCTTGACGCGCCTCGCCGGCTCCACCCTGGAAAGTTCGCGGGCTTGTGACTCTGATGTGACCAATTGGTCACACGACTTGGGAAGCGCGTTTACGATCTCTGCCGATTCGCAAAGTCTGTATGCGTGGCGAGGGGACATCCTCCACTTGGCCGCGCAGTACTCCGCGAAGGTTGCATGCGTTTCCCGGTAGAGGCGGCGGTCGCTGATTTCCAGCAGAGCGTTGCCGACCGCGACGAAAGAGGTCATGCCCTGTTGGATGATCGGCTCCAGCTCACTCAGACGGTCGCGTTCGGTGGCGTCAAGCTGGCGCGAAGGATCGCTTGACGAAATGGTTTTTTCGAGAGAAGTTCTCATTGTAAGTTCTTTCACGGCGAGCGTAACGGCTCGCCTTTTTTCTCCCTCAAGCCGAAATGGTAACGAAGCGACGCGCCAGCCAAGCGTCCAAATCGCTTTTCCGATATCGCAAAACCCTGCTACTTATCCTGATGTAGGGTAGCCCGCGGGTGTGTCGCCACTCGCGCAAGGTGCGGCTTTCAACCGCGAGAAATGAGGCGACCTGTGCGTCGGTTAAGAGTTCGGTAGCTGTCGCTGCCGTGTTAGGTTCAACTGCAATGCGTTTTGTCATGGCGCGAAACTAGTGCGCCGTGACGAAAGAGTATTCGGTTCTAAGAAATGATCTGAGGCTTATTTTCGAAGAGGAAAACCAAGCTCCCGCATGATGTCGCAAAGTTGGCTGTCGCTGGAAAACTCCACGTTTACCCGCTCGAGATATTCACGGACACTGGCGAGTGATCTAAGACCTCTCTTATCGCGTGACAGCGCCATGGAAAGCAGCGCATTGCGCAGCAAGCGGCCAGCCTCCTTTTTTTGAAGTCCGCCGGTGTTTCTCTCTTTGACAAATTGCGTTAGCTGACCCCGATATCCGTGCGCCGCGCTCATGGCCTCGACTAATTCTTGGAATGGTTCGCGCTCGTCTTTCATTAGGGATGGAAAGAACAAGTCCGAAAACCGCGCCTTCATTCGGTCCTGAGCCTCCTTGTGCCACTTAGGAACGGCGCAACAATAACTTCACATTTTCTGGGGGCTGATCGTGTAATTCCAATCGGGCAGCGTCGTGTGTCTGCGGAGGTTAATTT
>CAIKAP010000153.1 GCA_903825435.1 uncultured Verrucomicrobiota bacterium | reverse complement strand
CCATACCGGCACCCATACCGGACTGCATCATCAACCCCGCCAGTCCTTCGTTACCCGCAGCGGTCTTCATCACATCCATGCTCTTGTCGAGCTGATAGATGTCCCGACCAACCACATTCAATTCCGCTGCCTTCTCCTTGATCTGTTTCAGCTTGATGAAGCTGGGGTCTTCCTCCGGTATGTTGATGGACTGGAAGTAGAAGTTTACCAGTTCCAACCCAAACTGCGCGAAGTCTAACGCGATCTTCTCTTTGCAGAACCCCGACAACTCATCCAAGTACGCCGAGATTTGCAGCAGGCTGATATTCTGCTTCACCACCGCCTTGCCGATATTCGAGTTCACCGATGACAACAACACGCCCTTGAAATAGTCGGTGATTTGCGTCGCTGTGAACACCTTCGCCGTGCCTACAATCGTTTCCAAGAACTTTCGCGACTCTGCCACCCGAAACCCGAACTGCCCAAACGCCCGCACCGGCACCACCACTCCGTACTTCGGGTCCTCCAACTGAATGGGCCTGAGCACACCCCACGGCGTGTTCAGCTTGGTGATCAAGTTCACGAACCACACTTCCGCTTGGAACGGCGTGTCACCGCCAAACGGCAGACTCATCAACGTGGTCAGCAACGGAATGTTACCGGATTTGAGTGTAACCGTCCCTTCCTTGAACTCATCGAGAATCTTGCCTCCTTTGACAAAGAACGCTAGTTGCGCCGGCTTGACCACCAACTGTGTCCCAAACCGCAAGTTCTCCGACGGGAATTTCCAGACAAACTCTTGGTCGTTGCCTTGGAATTTAACGACGTCGATCAGACCAGCCATATCAGTTACTCCTTGTTTTGACTGGAACATACCACTCGAACTACTGGCTCCAGAATTTTACTGAGCGGCACCACAAACCCCCATTTGACGAGGCCACAAACAATCGGCCTCTCGCTTATCCAAGCAGCAACAGTCGGCGAAAACGAATAATACCACTCTACAAACCTTTCACCGGCGCTGCACTCAAGGAGAACGGCATCACGAAATGCTCTAAGAGTCCGAACTGAAGGGCTTTGGTAATCCCCCATTGCTGCCGTGGCAATAAAGCATCCGGATTTTTTCATTTTTACATTCGGGCCGTATCTGTCTGCAAAAAGAGCAAGTAATTTCGCGGCCTTTGGATCTGATTCCCCTCCGCGAAGCAGAAGTTCTGTGTATGCGGCCTTCGCCTTTCCGGCCCACGCAGCACTGACCGTATCTTCGCCATCAGAACGTACTTCATTTCCTTCATAAACATTTCCGTGGCAAAATGAAAAAAATGTAATGATATTGTCCAAATCGCTTGGCATCGCAAAAGTAGCGATGGCTGTAGCCTTTGGACCTGCTGCTATACTGTCGGCTTCATCAGACCAAAAACCGCCCTTCTCTTTCGTCTTTCTGGATTCATTATCAATATGGGTCAAAATGGTCCGTAGCGCATTGATATAAACTTCGCCTGTAATTTTATCTAAAACATATGCTGTTTCGCAATATTTGCAGGTCGTGCTGGCTGGATCCCGCGAGGCTCCACAGATTTTACATGTGTCCATAGTATTTTCTCTTTTTAACCGTTTAAAACTTGACCGCTATTTTTGTCTGGCCTGTTGGTAAGCAGCATCACGATATGCCTGCATTTTGGATTCGAACAATGCATTCGACCTTGTGCATCTGGAGGCAAAAGCATTGAGGAACATTTTGGACACTTTTGTTGTTTATTTTCATTCATGGTATTTCCGTTTCTTTTTTCGATGCGCAGTCGGAATTTTTATTTCGTCGGATTATTTTTGTTTTTGAATCGCGTTCCGCTTATGAATCATTTGAAGCAAATCAAAAGCGGCCATCAACTCTGGATCTTCGAAATCAATTTCTTCTCCACCTGCATGAATCCATTCCTTCAGATAATTTTGAGCTCTCCTCAATGCATCTTCATCAACATTGACGGCTGCATATAAAAGGTCTCGATATTCTTGTAATGAACGTTCTTTCATTTTTCCTTTCCTATTTCCCCGTCGATGGTGGCGTTGCCGGTGTGGTTGTGGTCACCGGTTTCTTCTTGTTGCCGCCATGCGGCGGAAAGGTGTCGAGATGAAACTTGGCGCGGACGGCGATGTTCGCGTTGTCGCGCACCGGCCATTGGAGGTTCGCGGCGTTCTGAATCGTCAGCAGATGTTCGTACAAATCGTTCGCTTGCTGGTTGCGATCCGCTGTGGTGCCTTTCTTGCCGGCCTTGGCGGTTTCCTGTGTGGCGTCCGTCGAGTCCAGCGCTTGAATCGCTGCCGCAAACCCCGTGGTGTCCGCTGCCACCCAGCCTTTGGCCGCCAGTGCGGTCGCATTGTCGGCCTTCTGACTCGCGGCGATAACGATGCGCGCCCGTTGCAGGACGCTTGCCATGTCGCTCGGCTTGTTCACGCCTACCTGAAATTCCTCGCGCAGTTTCACGTCGCTGCCCTTGAACGCCCGTTTCGCGGTGTCGCGGACACCGGTCAACTTGTCCTGCACCACTTGGAGCTTGGCGTTCTGGTCTTGGGTCAACGTGCCCACCGTGGCTACGCCGCCTTTCTGCGCGGCGTCACCGGTGGTGACCTTGCCCAACAAGGTTCGCGCCTCGGCAGCGTATCCCGCCGGTAATCGGGCAGCCAAATCTGCGGCGTATTTGTCCGCCGCGTCAATGATGGCTTCCCCGTCCCGCAACAGGACGGCTAATGGGAAATGGATGTTGGATGTATCAGGCATGGGCGTATTCCTTTCTTGGGTTGGTTGTTGGTTGAGACGGGCACGCAAGCCGAGCGAAGCGAGACGCGGTTCTTCGCAACCGTGCCCCTCCGAGGCCGGAGGGACGAGCTTCCGCTCGTCCGTTGGGAATTCGGCGTGTCCATCGGCATTCGGGCACGCAGAAGCGTGCCCCTCCGTAAAAATAACGTAAACATCTTCGCGGGAATAGGTTCCGCGCCATGCAAAGCCATTTCGGATTTCGCGGGAGCCTCTCCAGATTTCGCGGGACTTGCCCGCCGCATGGCGGGAAGAGGTTCGGACAGCGCGGGAAGGAGTGCGAAGTTTGCGGGAACCGGTGCGGTGCCATGCGGAGCTTCCGCCACAGCGCGGGAGCCGGTCAGGAGAACGCAGGAGCCGGTGCGGACTGCGCGGGATGGCGTCCCGATCTTGCGGGAAAGAATGCGGTGAACGCGCGCCTTGCCCGCCTCTGGCGGGGAACTGACGCGGTGTGTTGGGGAGTCGTTCCGGATTTCGCCGGAGTTGGCGCAGTGCGCGCCGGAAAAAGTTTGTCTTAGAGGATGAGGAGTCTGTCTGTCTGTCTGTCTGTCTGTCTGTCTGTCTGTCTGTCTGTCTGTCTGTCGCAAGCGGCGTGCCAACCCGCCTGCGACGGACAATCTACATTAAATTGTTGCTCAATCCTCATATCCCGCAATCCCAAATGCAACACGAACAACGCCGGGCAGGATGGTGGAGCAGCGTTGCGTTGTCAACGTGAAACTAAGGCAAGCTTTTTCGATGCGTTATGAAATCGCGCTGGAGTCAAATCAGACTTCCATGCTATGCAGTCCACCAATGAAACCCAGTCCCCGTCTTGTGCCGTGGCTGATCGTCGCCGTCGCGCTCGTCGTCCTGTTGCCGGGCACGGCGACGATTCCGTTGATTGACCGCGATGAACCGCGGTTCGCACAGGCCACACGAGAGATGATGGAGGGCGAACACGCCAACTGGGTCGTCCCCTACTTCAACGGTGAGTACCGTTTCGACAAGCCAATCCTCATCTACTGGATGATGCGCGCCAGCTACACCGTGCTCGGAGTCAACGAATTCAGCGCACGGTTGCCGTCGGTGCTCTGCGCCATCGCGCTGGCGTTGTTCTTGTGGCGCGTCGGACGACGCTGGTTCTCCGACGGCGCAGGATGGCTCGCCGGACTGGGGATACTGACTTGTGTCCAGATGTTGATGCACGGACGCAGTGCCGTGGCTGACATGCCGATGGTGCTGGCCATCGCCGTCGCACAGGTTGCCGCGTTTGAACTGCTCCACGCCGAACAGCCGGAGCAAAACTGGAACAATTGCCTGGTGCTCTACGTCGCGCTTGGACTCGGTTTTCTCGCCAAAGGTCCTGTGGCGCTCGTGGTTCCGGTGCTGACGCTGGTGCTGCATCGCTTTGTATTCTGGCGGCGACCGTTGCCGTGGCGGAATCTGCGGCTGGCGCTTGGCCTGCCGGTGACGTTGCTGATCATGGCGGCGTGGGGCATTCCCGCCATCCTCGCGACGCAAGGACTCTTCTACAAGATTGGCATCGGCGAACACGTCGTCGAGCGCGGCCACAAAACCTTCCAGGGCCACGGCGGGTTCATCCTCTACTATCTCGGCACGGCGTTCCTGAGTTTGTGTCCGTGGATCGCTTGCGCGGGCGAAGGCGCGGTCGCGGTGAAACGTAACTGGAATGCGAAGACCGCGTTCCTCGTGTCGTGGCTGGCGGGAACGTACCTCGTGTTCAGCCTCTACGTCACCAAGCTGCCACACTACGTCCTGCCGGCGTTCCCGGCGTTTTTCCTGTTGCTCGGCTTGCTCGCGCAGCCCGACGCGAAGCCGCGTTGGACACGCGTGTTCTTCTGGATCGTCATCGGTGTGTTCGCGGTGATCGGATTGGTGTTGTTGCCGGTGCTTGGTCTGGTGCTGGTGGTGCTGGCGGTGCGCTTCAACCGGTTTGCGTTGGCACTCGCCGGTGTGATCGTCGTGGCGGTCGGGACAGCATTCGGCGCGGTCAAGCTGCGCACGGCAACGGCAACGCTGCAACTGCTACCGACGTTCCGCCAGATGCCGGCGCAAACGCAATGCGCAGGGCTGCATTTCGGCGAGCCGAGCCTTGTGTTCTATTCGAACCACCGCTGGAAAGACGTGCCCGACGCGGCCGGGTTGTCAACTTGGATGACAAACAGCGGACCGAGGCTGGCGGTCTGCATGGAGCGCGAAACGAGGCTCCCCAAGCGAATCACCGATTACGCCGCTGAACTAGCGTTGCTACCGACGAACGGCTACCAGCAGGCGACGGTCGAGGGGCTGGACATCGCGCGAGTGAGCTGGGTCAAGCTGCGGGTGTTTCAGCGGTTTTGAGGCAGATTCGACGCGCGGCCAGGCCGAAGATCAGGCCGTTGATGATGCCGAACCACATACCGGTCCAAACATCGCTCGGATAGTGCGCGGTCAACGCCATACGCGACCAACCAATCACCGCCGCCGCCAGCAGGCATGGCCAACCGAGCGCCGGTAGCATCACGACCAGCACCGTCGCAACGGCGAACGCACATGTCGTGTGCGCGGACGGAAAACTCTTGTAGCTGCGGTCAAGCGTTGGCCCGTGAAGGCAATCCGCGACCTCCATGCTGGGCCGCGGGCGTCCGGTGAGACTGCTGATAATTTGCACCTGCGCTCCCGCAAGCGCACCGGCAAGGAGCGCGGCGAAAGCGACGACACGCCAGTGGCGTTTGCGCAGCCGCCAGCCAAGCGCGCCCAGGCCCGCAAGCAGGATGAGCCAGCCACGCGGAAAATCGCCCCAGCAACTGATCTCGCCGGCAAGGTGTTTGTCGGCGACGGTGCAGACACGCTCCCACGCTGCGTCCCGCGGGAACAACGCGACGGCGCCCGCCGCCGCGATGATCGCCAGGCACAACCACAACAGCCATTTCTCGCGAAGTAGCGCGCCGGCGTGCCGGAACAGATCGCGTGGCATCGTCACCTCGCAAGCAACATCAGGATGGCTTTCTGCGCGTGGAGCCGGTTCTCGGCCTGATCGAAGATGTCCTGCTGCTTCGCATCAAGCAGTTCGGCGCTGATTTCCTTGCCGCGGTACGCAGGCAGGCAGTGCATGATCAGCACGTTGGGCTTGGCGGCTGACGCGACGGAGGCGTTGAGCTGGTAGGGCGCAAGGACACGGAGGCGGTCGGGCGACTCGCTTTCCTTACCCATCGAAACCCAGACATCGGTGTAGAGCACGTCGGCATCCTTCGCGGCGGCATTGATGTCGTCGGTGACGCGGATGTCGCCGCCGGCACGCTCCAGCAACGCGGGACGCGGCTGGTAGCCGTGCGGCGCAGCGATCGTCAGCGGCATGTTCATCTTCGCAGCGGCGAAAATCCAAGAGCGCGCCACGTTGCAGTCGCCGTCGCCGACAAAGGTGATGCGTTTACCTTTCAAGCTGCCGAGTTTCTCCTCGATAGTGAAGAGGTCGGCTAGAATCTGACACGGATGCTCATCGTCGGTCAGTGCGTTGATGACAGGGATCGTGCCGTACTCAGCAAACTCCTCGACGTCCTGCTGGGCAAAGGTGCGGATGATGACGCCGTGCAGGTAACGCGAGAGCACACGTGCCGTGTCGGCCACGGTCTCGCCGCGGCCAAGCTGAATGTCGTTGGAGGAAAGGTACAGCGGCCAGCCGCCGAGTTCGCGGATGCCGACCTCGAAACTGACACGCGTGCGGGTGCTAGCCTTCGTGAAGATCAGCCCCCAAGTCTTGCCGGTGAGCGGAAGATTTTTGGTGGGTTTGCCGCGACCGGCTTTCACGGTGCGGCTCAACGTCAGCACCTCGTTGATTTCGGCTGCGCTCAGTTGTTCAATCGTCAACAGGTGTTTCATGCGTCACCCAATGCTTGTGTGAATTTCGTAAACGCTTCGTCGGCTTCAGACCGCGTGATGTTCAGCGGCGGCAGAAACCGCACCGTCTGCGTGCCCGCCGGGACGAGCAACAGGCCGCGTGCGGCGGCTTTCGCGACAAGCACGCGGTTCTCCATCGCGGTATCCACGCCGATCATCAGGCCGAAGCCGCGCACCGCCGTCACGCCGGGCAGCGTTCGCAATTTGGCCATCAGGTGCGCGCCCAGATCGCGCGCGTTGGCCATGAGATTGTCGTTCTCCATTTTCTCGATTACCGACAACGCAACGGCGCAGGCCAGCGGCGTGCCGCCAAACGTCGACGCGTGCGTACCGGGGCCGAGCACATCGGCAAACGGTTTCCGCGCCCAGATCGCGCCGATCGGAAATCCGCCCGCCAAACCTTTCGCCCACGACATCGCGTCCGGCACCACGTCCGGCGCGACAACACGCCACGCACAGAACTCGCCGGTCCGTCCAATGCCACATTGGACTTCGTCGTACATCAACAACAGCCCGCGCTCGTCGCAGAGCCGCCGCAGGCCTCGCAAGAACTCCGGCTTCGCCGGGGTAATACCGCTCTCACCCTGGACCGGCTCCAACAGGATCGCCGCCGTCTTCGGGCCGATGGCCGCGGCAACGGCGTCGAGGTCGTTGAACGGCACATGACGGAACCCGTCCACCATCGGCTCGAACCCCTTTTTGACCTTCTCCTGCCCTGTCGCGCTGATGCCCGCCAGCGTCCGTCCGTGGAAACTGTTGACGAACGTCAGCACCTCGTAGCGTCCGCTGTCGTGGCCAAACTTGCGGGCAAGTTTGTAAAGCGCTTCGTTGGCTTCGGCACCGGAGTTGCAGAAGAAACACTTGCCGGCAACGCCGACCAGTTCGACGAGCTTCTTTGCGAGCAATCCCTGCGGCTCGGTGTAGTAAAGGTTCGAGCAATGAACGAGGATGTTCGCCTGCTTCGCCAGCGCGTCGGCGAGCGCGGCGTGGCCGAGTACGTTGACGGCGATACCGCCGCCAAAATCCAGATATTCCTTGCCGTCGACATCCCACACACGAGTCCCCTGCCCCCGCACGAAGACGAGCGGATACCGTCCGTACGTCGGCATGACGTATTGGTCGTACAACGAGATGATTTCCTGTGCCTTGCTCATAGAAGGCTGCATGATGCTGAGATACGGCTGCGGTTGCAAGGATTTTGAGTTGATGTGCCGTCTTGACTTGCTGTGTACTGCTGAAATATAGCTGGGAATCGAAACCTCACCACCTCATGGGTATCATCCGAAAGTTTCGCGGCAACCTGACTGTTCTGCGCCATTTGCCGGGCCAGAAACGGACTCCCTATCTGCCGGAAGAACGCTGGCGGACGCTTCAGAACTCGCGCGTCCAGTCGATCGTTCGACACGCGGCAGCAACCGTGCCCCATTACCGGGACCTGTTCCGCACCTTGAAGCTCGATCCGCAAGAAATCCGTTCCGCGGCCGATCTGGACCGTCTTCCGTTGCTCGACAAGGATACGATCCGCCAGTCGCCGGATCGCTTCTGCTAGGAGTCGGCCAACGAACGCAACTCACTGGCGTTTGTTACCAGCGGATCGACAAGCGCTCCGCTGAGAATTTACCACGACCACCACTCGATGATCGCCAACATCGCGTTCGGTGAGCGTGAGCGCGATGTGTTGGCAAGCCTCTGCGGAAAAGGCGTTCACTGGCGGGAGTTGATGCTTCTTTACCCGGGCGCGACCTTCACCCGCGTGTTTGATTTCTACCGGGACGCGACCTTCATTCCTCTGCGCCCAAACCGATGTACGCTCTCCGTCGCACAACCCATCGAAGAAGTGATTCAGGCCATCAACCAGTTTCGTCCGGATATTATTGTTGGGTACGCGGGTTACCTCGAAATGCTATTCCGAACGCTGGCAGCGCGATCCGTACGGATGCATTTGCCGCGACTGGTGATCTTCGGTGGCGAGGCAATGAGCGATCCGGGACGCCACCTGATCACCGCGCAGTTTGGCGTGCCGCTGATCGCCCTCTACAACGCCGTCGAGTCCTTCAAGATCGGTTTCATGTGCGAGGAACGCGCGGACTACCATCTCCACGAAGACCTGTGCCATGTGAAGATCGTCGATGGAAATGGGAAACGGTTACCGGACGGCGTGAGCGGAGAAGTAGTCATCTCCAACTTGGTCAATCGAGCGACTGTCCTCCTCAATTACCGTTTGGGTGACGTGGCGATGCGAACGACACGCACCTGTACCTGCGGACGCACACTGCCGTTACTTAGCGCCATCGATGGACGCGTTGAGGACATTCTCCACCTTCGCAATGGCACGTTCCTCCATCCAATGGCTATCTGGGCGATCTTCAAACACCGAGGCGAGGTGCTCCGATATCAATTAATCCAGCACGAGCCTTCTCGATTCTCGATTCGCTTGGTCACGACTGACGAAGTTTCTTATCAGAGGCTCCTGCCGTCAATTCTTCAAGACCTACGCACATTGCTGGACGAATCCGCGCGTATCGATCCCTCCTTCCACACACGCCTCGAAACACCCGGAACCGGCAAGTTCCGCGCGGTCGTCTCGATGTGCCGCAACGACAAACCGGAGCCGTCATGAGCCAGATGAATATCCCTGGTGCGCAGACCGTGCTCGACTACATCCGACGGCTTGGCTGGCGCCGCTCGCTTGTCCGTGGATCATACGTCGCAGCGAACCAGCTTGTATCCCTGTCAGTTTACGGCGGCTTGCTACTTCGACGGGAGGACATCAACGAAACGCTCACAGAGATCCCCAACGGTTACGCATGCCTCTTTCTTGCCCCGGACGAAGTTGAACGCTTCGAGGGACAACTCGAAGGCAACGCCGCCGGGAACCTCCGCAGGGCCGTTGCGCATGGCGACGACATTTATGTCGTACTCGAAGGTGAACGAATCGCGAATATCGGTTTCTACGCTGCGGGTCCCACACCGGTCCAGGACGACCTTGCTATTCACTTCGTTCCACCCGCCCGCTACATGTACGGCGGCTACACGCCCGCCGCCTACCGCGGCTCCCGATTCCCACGCCCTCGGAATTCTGCGCGCCGCGCAGGAACTCTTTGACCGCCAGGTCCCGCATCTTGTTTCGGTTTACGAACGGACCAACTACCGTGCCGCCGTCTCCGTCTTTCGAATGGGATGGAAACCGTGCGGACTTCTGTACCGGGTCGGCATTGGATCGCGCAACTGGATCGGGCGAACCGCTGCCGCACAAACCATCAGGATCGAACTTCGCTGGCTGTCCCCGGGGCGCGGCGAAGAGGCGTAGTTACTTCACCACTTCAGTACCGATGCCTTTGTCGGTGAAAATCTCCAGCAACACGCTGTGCGGCATGCGCCCGTCCACAAAGTAAACGCGACGGACACCGGCGTGACCGATGTGCGGCGACAGCAAGCCGTCAGCCTCGATTATTCGGGCGTGGGATGCCGTTGGATAAACCGCTGGAAACTAACCGGCGCGATGTGCGGTTCGCCATCGAATGGGTTGTCGAATTCATTGATGATATGGAGTATCATGACGATCAAGCACGCCAGCGAGAGCATCAGGAAGACGTGCGACCGGAAACGTTCCACCCCGAAGAAATTGACGAAGCAGACCACGATGACGCCACCGGACACCAGCAACACCCAAAGCAGCCAGCTCATCGAGTCTTGTGCGGCCAGAATACGCAGCCGGCGCTGGTGGGCAAGCTCGTTGAGGCGCGTCGCCGATTCCTGAAGCCAGATCTTCTCCTGCTCGGTCGCCGGGCGCACCGTGAAGTACTCCTGCCAAATGCGGTTCATGGCCGCAGTGGCTTTCGGCGAATCCTCCTGCCGGGCAAGAGACGGCCACTCGTCGTCAACGACGACGCGCGCATAGTCAATCAACGCCTGACGGACCGGTACCTGGTTAGTCAGCGATAGACAATAGGAATCGCGGTGCAGGTTTGCCAGACAACTCCCCTCCGTTTCGCAAATCTCCAACGTATGGCTGTATTGCGTCCACACCGTCGTGACCATGAACGCCAGCAACACACCGTACATCGCCCCGATGACCGTAAAGGCGGCCGCCACGACGTCGTGCTCGCGACGCAATCGTTCAACGGAACGGAACCGACGAACAATGACCAGCATTAACACCGCCGGCAACGAGCCGGCCAGCAGCAGACTGAACAGAAGAACCAGAGGGTGGAGGAGCGCTCGCATGATTCACCGAGACGAGGTTGTGCCATCGGTGGCCGCCGATGATGTGCCCTGCGAAAGTTGGTTGAACAACCAATCCTCGTCAATCGGGCTTAACCCAAATTTCACCGCTGCCGCTTCAACGGCCTTCACCTTCTCCGCCTCCGGGTGTTCCTTCAGGTGGAGATTCACCCAATTCAATGCCTTCACGAGAACGAGCTTGTCCGTTTTCATATCACTCCTTGTTCTTGGTTGCGCAGATCACTTCACCACCTCGGTGCCGACGCCTTTGTCGGTGAAAATCTCCAGCAGGACACCGTGCGGCGTGCGTCCGTCCACGAAGTGAACGCGATGCACCGCGCCGTGGACGGCCTCGACGGCGCTGTCCACTTTCGGAATCATCCCTTTGTCAATCACGCCCGCCGCCTTCAGTTCGGCAACCTCCTTCGTTTCGAGGTGCGAGATCAACGTCGTCGCGTCCTTCGGATCGCGCATCAAGCCGGGCACGTCGCTCATGAACACGAGCCGTCGCGCGCCGATGGCCATCGCCAGTTTCGCGGCGGCCACGTCGGCGTTGATGTTGTACGCGTGGCCGTCCTCGACGCCAAGGCCGATGGGACTGATGACGGGCGTAACTTCGGCTTTCAAGCACTTCTGCAAGGTGTCCACCTCAACATCCAGCACCTCGCCGACGTAGCCGAGGTCAACGCCATCCTGCACACGCTTCCGACAGCGGAAAACATCGCGACCGTTGAAACTGCGGGCCCGGCCGCCGATCTTTTGAATCATCTCAACGATGTCACGATTGATAACGTTGAACAGCACGTCTTCAACAACCTTCATTGTTTCTTCGTCGGTGACGCGCATGCCCTTGATGAAGTTGGCCGGGATGCCGGCTTTCTCCATCGCCTTGGTAATCGCTTTGCCACCGCCGTGGACGACGACAGGGTTGATGCCGACGGCTTCGAGAAAGACGATGTCGGCAGCCACGCCGCTGCGGACCTTCGGGTCCGTCGAGTCCATGAAACTACCGCCGTACTTGACGACAAAGGTGGAACTACGGAACCGCTGGATGTACGGCAACGCTTCCAACAGAACATCAGTTTTTTGGATGATTTCTTGCATAGGATTGTCTGTTATTAAGAGTTGTACGCCAAAGGAACCAGCTTACCAAGCCAAGGAACAGCATAGTCATCGCCGGGTACCAGAAGAGCTTGAAGCTTGATCGCGTCGGAGAGAACGCGCTCATGGCTACCACGATGCCTGCCAACACCCAACCCATTGCGCGCCCGCCCGGCTCCGAGAGCACCCGCTCCGCCCACAACGCCAGCGCCGGGACCGCGATCACGTAACTGTTCGTCTCAGTCATCGGATTGAACAACATCAAGTACGCCGTCGCCAGCAGGTACAGCCACAATCCGCGTTGCGGCTCCTCCATCCGTCGGCCGGTCCACCACCACACGAGCGCCGTCAGCGCCCCGGCCACGACGCGCATCGCAATCGAGACGGCGGATGGGATCTCCGCACCGAAGGTGCGAAGCATTCCGTTGAGGTCGGCGAAACGATGTTCGGTCACCGCCGAGCAGATGCGCAGGTTCGCCGCAAACGCCCGGTGCTGAGCCATCACGTACGACGGCGCGCCCAGCGCAAACGGCAACGCCACCAACACCGCCAGCGCCACCGCCAGCGGCACGATCAGTTTACGGTAGACCAGCGGCGCCAACAACAGCAGTGTCAGCGCGATGGGTTTCACCGCGATGGTCACGACAATCAAGATCGCCGCCGTCTTCCATTGTTCCC
This sequence comes from uncultured Verrucomicrobiota bacterium, assembly GCA_903825435.1. Taxonomy (GTDB): domain Bacteria; phylum Verrucomicrobiota; class Verrucomicrobiia; order Palsa-1439; family Palsa-1439; genus CAIKAP01. The sequence continues at coordinate 768 of CAIKAP010000153.1, read as the reverse complement.
GCGGCAGACAGGCCGCCACGTGCAGCAGCAGCGCCGCCACCAGCGCGTTGGCTTGGCCATTGCGCAACGCGCCAAGACACAGCGGCATCGCCAACGCTGTCGCAACCAGGAAAGCCAGCCCCGCATCGTGACCCGGCACGCGGACCAGCCGCCACAACCCGCTCGCCAGCAAGCTCGCCGCCATCCAGCGCCACAACACGTCGCCCAACGGCACCGGCAGCCAGTGAAACGGCGCGAACAGCGGCGCGTACACCGGTAGGTAATTGTACTCCAGCGGGTTCGCGTACAACGGCGCCTCTGCCATCCACAAGTCAGCCGCCTGGTGATAGACGATCATCGCGGAGCGGTGCGACGGCCGCGCCGCCACCATCACAGTGATGACCAGCACCGCGACCACCCACAACAGCAGCGCCACGCGGCGGCAATCAAGTCGCACAAAAAAACTCATTCGCCCCGATTGGTTTCCGTGTGTTTCATCAGGGAACGCATGATGCGAAGACCCACCCCGTCTTGCAAGCAATTTACTGCAACCCACGCCTGACTAATCGCGATTATCACGTCTGCAACTTGCGAAACCTCGACACTCTCGAAAACTCCGTCATGTTCCGATTTTGTTCCGGGTTAGGTCAACGAGACTGTCGAAAAAGTCTCTTGGGCATGATTCTGGTTGTGTGGAGGTGAGTTCGCAAGTCTGAATCTGGTATTTTCGACGTGCCGTGATTGTTTGGGCCGGTGAGAGCTTTAGTTTCTCCTACTGGTGGCGTACTT
>CAIKAP010000152.1 GCA_903825435.1 uncultured Verrucomicrobiota bacterium | reverse complement strand
CGAGTGTAGGGAAAAGATGGCGTTGAAGATGGTGGAAGATCGCGGTCAGTTCATGCATAACTCTGAGACGCTTCCCCTTGCATCCCGTTCAAATCCATCGCCGAAAAAGCCCGCAAAAGCGAGTTTTGCAAGAACGTCACTTGAAAAGCCGTTTTGTTCATCAATTTCTTTCGATGTTAGACGTAGCCATCGGCGGAAGATATCTTTTTCCTGTTCATTCGCACCAGCAGGCTGCTGTAGTCAAGATAAGCGGTAATTGCCCCAGAATCATATTGAAGGAGGAATGTGTAGCCGGCTGTAGCCTCTTCATACTTTCCGTCGTCTATGAAACACGCCGACACGTCCCATAGGAAATAAAAAAACTTACAGGTGTATTGCGTTGCGACTGCGGTTATACTGGCTGTCGCGAAAGGATGACCGAATTATGAGCTTGAAGAAATGGCTGTGTGTGGTTGCGTTAGCGTGGCTGGCCGGGTGCGCAGCGTTTGAGCAGACGCCGGATGATTTGCAGAAGAAAATCAGTTCGCCCACGAAGGGCCACTTGTACGAGCGCGACACGGGAAAGACATTCTGATAAATCGTCTTGCCAGCGCTGCATCGCACTGTTAGGAGGATTCCCATGCAGACGATCACCCCGACCCAACCTACCGAAACCCTGCGCACGTTGCCCGGTGACGAAGTTCGCCAGATCATGTGGCGGTTCACCGACCGGTACGATTTGCAGATGGCCGTGCAGGCGGCGCGGTCCGTCGCGCGCAGCGTCGTCGCCCGGCTCGTCGCCGACGGCGTCCGCAACACCCACGACTGGAACGCCCGCAAAGAGGAGATGCTCACGGCGATGGATGCCGCCGGCATCACCGCGGCGTTCATGGATGTCGAGGACGGCGGCTACATCCCCGGGCCGAAGAATCTCGTGCTCTCGCTGATCGCGTTCGAGTTATCGTGGGTGGACGGCGGCGCCGCCACCGGCAGCCTCGCGGGCAATCTTTCCCTTTCACCGATCCACGAGTGCGGCACCGACGAGCAACGCCATTTCTACATGAACATGGCCTGCCCGCCGAAACCTGGCGAGGACCGCAAACCGTGGCGCGGCGCATTCGCGTTGACCGAACCGTTGCCGTACGTCGGCGTCGAGACCGGCATCTTGAGCGGCAAGATGCGCATCGCGGAGTGGAAGGACGGCCAGGAACCGATCCTGCAAGTGGACAAACGCGGCCGGTTCATCACCAACATGGGGTTCGCCAACTTCGTCACGGCTGCCGTTGATACCGATGACCCGCGCATCAAATCGTCCTGCATGATCATCCTCCACAACGACGACCCGGGTGCCTGGGATCCCGGCGTGGCGACGAAGAAACTCGTCCACCAACTTTCCTCGACGTGCGATCCGGTGTTGAGCTTGAAGGTGCCCGCGAACCGGATCATCGGCGGTTACACCATCAAAGACGGCGTGATCGTGCCGAACCTCAGCCACGGCGACGTTATTGAAGCCGTGTTCAGCCACACGCGCGTCACCGTCGGCTTGATGACGGCGGCGAAACTGCTCTCCGCCATCGAGCCGGTTATCCGGTATCATCGCGGACGTTTTCGCGGGGGCGCGGCCGCCACCGCCGGCACGCCGCGCTACGATCTCGGGTTGCAGACGAAGGAAGACGCGCTCCAGCGACTGATTGATGTCTGGGCCACCGGCGAAGCCGCCGCGTCGCTCGGGTTTGCCGCGTCGCGTCTGTTTGATGAACTCGATCCGCTCACGAAACAGAAGGACGCCATCTTCGCCGAGCGCAAGGTCACCGGCGCGCGCGCCCAGTTCAAGGCGCTCCAGAAAATCGAGAAGGACGCTATCGAGTTCCTCCGCGCCGGGAAATTGCCCGAAGACGACCCGATGATTCAATACGTGGTGCGCTCCAGCCAGGCCAACGTTCTTTGCCCGGCCTGCAAACTCTGGAATACCGGCCACGGCGCCAACGTCATGCGCGAAGCCGTCAGCCTCGTCGGCGGCTACGGCATCACGGAAGATTGTCCCGGATTCCTCGGCCACAAGTGGATGGATGCCCAGCTTGAAGCGACCTACGAAGGCCCCGAAGCCGTCCAACGCCGGCAGCTTTCCGTCACGATGACCAACGAGTTGTTCCTCGCCCAGTTCAAGGACTGGATTGCCGACATGCGCCGCATCGGCGCCGAACGTCCCGGCACCGGCGCGTGCGCCCTCGGCACCGCCATGACATTGTGGCTCTGGACGCTGGAACATTTACAGGAAGCCACCGACGCCGACGGCAAGAAACTCTACCACGGCAGCCGGCAAGGCGTGACTTTCCCGCTGACCGACGCGCTCTGCTGGCTGCTGGCCGCCCGCCAGTTCATCCTCGATGTGCTCGAACTCGAAGCGCAAGGACCGCAGAACCCGACCGTCGCCGAGGCGTTGCCCGGCCTGTTGCGGTTCTACACCGACCTCGCCCACACGCAGGTCGCCCGCGCCGCCGGTGAAGTTGGCCGCATCTGCGCCGAGCTGGCGTACGGATACAACCGCCACCCCGCGTGGGACGCCGCCGGCATGGCCGCCTGTTACCAGGCCTGCGAGTTGGATGAAATGGAAAATGTCATCGCCGGTATCTCCGGCTCAGCGCGCGCCTACGGTGAAGTCACTGAGAAAGGTCAGGAACATCCCGCGAAAGCCGGTCCGTGCGTGCATTTCGACGGCATGGATGAATTTGTGCGGCTCCGCACCAAGCTCGACGGCTGCCTGACCGGCTCGCGCCTCGCAAAGGATCGCGCTGCCGAGGCGTTGACGCAGGTGATGATCCCCGAAGCGCTGGATTATCCGGTGTAATATGATTACCTGCCGCGAATAAGATTCGCGGCTACAGGGATCGTCGGCAACACTTGTAGCCGCGAAGCTTTTTCGCGGTCTTGTTCGGTAAGTTTTACCAAAAACGCATTTCCATCGGTAGGGTCGCGACGCCGGCACGACCGCTCAGCTTGCCTTTCTCTGCTTGAACACACTGGCATCGTTAGCCTACAATACCAACGCAAAGGAGACACAAACCTGATCGGAAATAGAAACTAACCCAAAACAATTCGCGTAGCTTCGCTGCTGTCCATACCGAAACGGGAATTTCACCGAGAGGACGGCGTTGGAAGCGCGCCCCGCAAGGGGCGTGCTGAAAGCGTCCCTCTCAGGCATTCCCGTGCCCGGTATGGGGCGCAAGTAAGTGCGCCCCCTTTTACTTGGACGGCACGGGGTTTCGCGTAGAAGGAGACGCGATGAAAGATACCCGAACCACCCTCTACCGGTTGAGTGCATCACTGCTGCCACCTCTCGTAGCGCTCCTATTGTCGGGGTGTGCAACACCATCGGACCAATCCAGCAATGACAACAACGCTTTGCTTTGGACTCTTGGTGGCGCTTTGTTTGGCGCTAGGGCAACACAAGTTGGAAGCGTCCCCGGAGTTGCGGTTGGAAATGCTGCGCAGAACTACGGGCTTGCCCAAGCCGGTCGAAGCCAAGTAACGGTCAACAACACTTCGTCGCCGCCCCCCACTCCAATCTATCAACCGCCGACAGGTTTTGCCGTTGGAGATACCAAGTATGCTACAGATAAACCTTTGGGCGGTGGGGCAACTTATACTGGTCCGATCACGCTTTGTGATGATGGAATATGGCATCCTCATGGATTGGGACAGCTAACATATCCAAATAGCGCAAAGTATGTCGGCGAGTTCAAAAATGGGAAGAGAAACGGGCAGGGAACGTACACTTGGCGAGATGGCACTTGGGTTGTTGGCGCGAAGTATGTCGGTGAGTTCAAGAATGACGAAGCAAATGGTCAAGGAACGTGCACTTGGTCAGATGGCAGGAAGTATGTCGGTGAGTGGAAAGATGACGAAAGAAACGGGCAGGGAACGCAGACTTGGCCAAGCGGGCAAAAATATGAAGGAGAATGGTGCGATGGGAAGTACAATGGCAAAGGGAAACTGGCGTTGTCAAATGGTACAGTGCAAGAGGGAGAGTGGCGGAACGGCCAGCTTATCAACGAAACACAGCGAAATGCTCCGCTGAGAACAGAACCACATTCCGAATTGCTCAAAGACATGGAGTACAGAGATGGGAAATGGCAGCCTAAACAGTAGCAACTCTTCTCAGTAATATCGGTTCGGCATCGAATCAGCGGCCGGTTTTGGTGAAGAAGTAGCGTCGCTTGACGGATGATCTGTCGGCACGTCCCTACCGCGCCTCGTACAACATCACCAGCAGTTGCGGCGACGAGAAGACCTCGCGATGGCGCGGATGGCGTGTGTTCATCTGCGCCAGCACCTGATTATGGAAACCCGGTTGCTGGAAATCCGGCCACAACACCAGCCAGACACGGCGAGGTGTACCCGCCGGCAAGCGGCCATTGCCAATCGCGCGGTACAACGCCGGCTGGTCATCGTCCGGACGCACCAAGCCCTGCGTGACCTTGTCGTCGAGATAGAATTGGAAAGACCGGTACGAGAAACGCGATGAATGAACTACCGTATCACCCGGCTGTATTTCTTTCGCCACCATTTCGGTGGCATCCCGTAACGGCGACCGAATCCAGGGATTCCCCGTGAAGTAGTACCGCTGCAATGCAAACAAGTTTACCGTCGCCAACACGACAGCCAATACCGCGCCTTTCTTGTCCGCCGCCGCACACCCGACCAGCAGCGCAAACGCCGGCGTCACCATCAGGAGCGCCCGCGGCAGAAACGCATTTGTCCGCAGCGACACCAGCGCCAGCAACGCCACCGGCACCAACAACCACAGCAGCAGCGGAATCGCCTTCTTGCCTTGGCGGACCACCGCCACGACCGGCAGACCGATGCTCAACGTCACCCACGGCCAGTATGAACCGGGGTTCTTCGGAATCGCGCCGCTCAATAGCGCGAAGAACCGCGGCGGATCATTCCACGAGAATTTGCCGAGCCAGAACCCGAACGTTCCGCCGACCAGATGATGCATGAACAACGGCACGCACGGGGCAAACAACAGCGCCACGCCGGCCTGTGCCAGCACCCACGGACGAAGCGCGTCGCGTCGGAACCAGAGCACATACAGCCATTGCGCGCCCAGCGCGAATGCCGACATGTATTGCGCGTATAAACTCAACGCCGCCGCCACCGCGTAGGCCGTCCAACACCGCCAACAACGCGAGTCCAAGGCAAGGAACAACAGCCACCACGAGGCCGTCACCAGCAACGTTTGGAGCGCGTACATCCGGACCTCCTGCGAATACCAGACGTGCAGCGGACACAACGCCATCAACCCCGCACTGACCGCGCCCGCCGCCGCGCCGCCGAGTTTGCGCCCAATAAGAAACACGAGCGCGACAGACAACACGCCACACGCGGCGGAGAAGCCGCGAGCGGCCAGTTCACCACGTGGCCAGAAATGCAGCGCGAGATAGTAGAACGGCGAGTGCGTGTCGTCTTGGGCAGCGGCGACGATGTCAGAGACGTTTGCTTTCGCGACAAGCAGCGAAACGGCTTCGTCGAACCAGAGAACACGTTCGCCGAGGTGAAACAGGCGGACAGCCAGCGCCAACACCAAAACAAGCGGCAGCCAGAAGCGTTTCATCGGAGCAGTTCGTCCACGCGCTTCTTCACGGGATCATCCATCTTGATAAGCGGCGGCCACGGGCGACAGTCTTTCTCACCGGGGAGCTTGTGGGTGGCGTCTATACCGAGCTTGCTGCCGAAACCGATGGCGGGCGTGGCGTGATCGAGAACGTCAGCGGGGCCTTTGGTGAAGATAAGGTCGCGCTGCGGATCAATGCCGGAACAAAGCCGGAACAAAACCTCGCGTGTGTTGTGGACGTTCACGTCGGCATCCACGACGACGATGATCTTGCTGAACATCATCTGGCCCATGCCCCAGAGGCCGTGCATCACTTTCATCGCGTGATACGGGAACTGTTTCTTGATCGAAACCACGACAAGGTTGTGGAATACGCCTTCCGCCGGGAGGGCGATGTCCACGATCTCGTTAAAGGTCATCTTGAACACCGGCAGGAAGATGCGGACGCTGGCGGTGCCCATGTGGAAATCCTCCATCGGCGGCACGCCGACGATGGTGCTCGGATAAATCGCATCGCGACGGGCGGTGATGCGTTCGATGTGGAATTTCGGGTACGGTTCGGGCGCGGTGTAGTAGCCGGTGTGGTCGCCGAACGGGCCTTCCATCGCTGGCGGCTCTGCGGGATCAACGTAACCTTCGAGGACGAAATCGGAGTCGGCCGGCACTTCGAGGTCGTTGGTCCGGCATTTGGCCAGCTCGACGGATTTCTTGCGGAGGTAGCCGGCGAGTTGGAGTTCGTCCATGCCGTCGGGCAGCGGCGCGCTGGCACAGAACGCATAGACCGGGTCGCCGCCGAGCGCGACGGCGACGGGCATCCGCTGTTTCAACTCGCAGTACCGTCGCCAGTGGCGCGCGCCGGTTTTGTGGAGTTGCCAGTGCATGAACGTGGTGCGGTCGTCAATGACCTGCATCCGGTACATGCCGACGTTGCGCGCGCCGGTGTCGGGGTCGCGCGTGACGACGAGCGGCAGCGTGATGAACCGCCCGGCGTCGCCCGGCCAGCATTGTTGGATGGGCAGTTCACGAAGTGCTGAAAGCTGAGTGCTGAAAGCTGCCGTCCCGCTCTTCGGTTTGGCGTGGCGCAGTTCCATCGCGGTCCCGAGCAGCGACATGGCTTCCTTGAACGAGGTGGGCGGCTTCGCTTTCAGGAGCGATTCGAGTTCGCGGGCGATCTCTTCGACATCGGCGACGCCGAGCGCCATCGCCATGCGCTTGGTGGAACCGTAGGCGTTGATGAGCAGGGGGAATGCAGAGCCTTTGCACCTCTCGAAGAGCAACGCTTTGCCGCCGTTTGGCGATTTCATCTCGCGGTCGGCGAATTCGGTGATTTCGAGAATCGGGTCAACCTCAGCGGAAATGCGTTTCAGTTCACCCGCAGCTTCCAGCTTTCCGACAAATGCACGCAGCGATTCGTAGGCCATATACCGCATTGATAACACGCCACGCGCTTTTTGTCATTTCCCGCGTGCCGCCACACCTGCTGTGTTCCAACAACGGCACTCTCAGTTTATGCAAACCCAACGAGACTGTCGAAAAAGTCTCTTGGGCATGATTCTGGTTGTGTGGAGGTGAGTTCGCAAGTCTGAATCTGGTATTTTCGACGTGCCGTGATTGTTTGGGCCGGTGAGAGCTTTAGTTTCTCCTACTGGTGGCGTACTT
>CAIKAP010000151.1 GCA_903825435.1 uncultured Verrucomicrobiota bacterium | reverse complement strand
GTGTTGATGCCCCCCGGCGGGCTTGTCCCGCCGGAGGCAAAGTCCGGTCAGAGTAAAGGAAGTTCAAGAATCTGGTTTTGTGCGAGGTACAGCCGTTAGACAAAACCTCGCGCCATTTTATCGCTGTCTTCGTTGTCTCTTCGGACTTCTCGGAACTTTCGCTCCGGCGGGACAAGCCCGCCGGGGGCGAAGACGCGACTTCCTTGGCAATTCCGGTCTCAGAGCGTATGCCCGTCAACGTTGACTTGCGCCGACGCCCGCCAGGCATGCGAAGCCGATATGCGATGTCCCTGCGCGAGTTGATTGGTGAACTGCGCCGGTTTTGAAACAGGATTCTGGACGGAGGGAACCGCAAAACCGCAGAACCGCAGAGTTTAGACTTTGAAGGGGTGACCGGCGCATGCCAAATGCATGGCCCTCATCCGGAAGGAGGCAAACCTCCCAGATTGTGCCGTTTGCATGGCGCATATTGACAAGGGGGCAGTGCGCTGCTATTAACGAGCTGCAACTGAAATGTCAGAGAATGCACAAATGGAGCCGACGATGCGTCTAAACCTAGCAGCCTGTTGAAAAACTCTCCATCAGCCCCAAGCGAAAAGGCATGATAGTTGCTGAAATACCGCCGTCACGTTGATGGAGGCGGAACCGATGTCGATGAAAGAGCACAGCGAGAAACAGCAGGCGGACTTCTGGATCCCGACCGCCTCGATTGCGCAGGCGCCGGGCCACCCGTTCTATCGCCGGCTGAACGCGATCCTGCAGTCCAGAGGATTTGACCGTTTTGCAGAAGGCCTTTGCGCCAAGTTTTATGCGGAAGGCAAGGGACGGCCGGGAATCGCACCGGGCGTTTACTTCCGGATGTTGTTGATCGGCTACTTCGAAGGTTTGGATTCGGAGCGCGGTATTGCCTGGCGGTGCGCTGATTCGCTGGGATTGCGGGAGTTCTTGGGTTATTCGTTGGCACAGGCAACGCCGGATCACTCCAGTTTGTCGGTTATTCGCAGGCGGCTGGACCTGGAGATGCACCAGGCGATCTTCGGTTGGGTCGTGCATGTTCTGGGCGAGGAAGGCTTGCTCAAAGGTAAAACGATCGGCGTGGACTCCACGACACTGGAAGCCAACGCCGCCCTGCGCAGCATCGTGCGCCGGGACACGGGCGAAAGTTACACCGATTTTCTCACGCAGCTGGCAAAGGCCTCCGGAATCGAAACGCCCCAGCGCTCGGATCTGGCGAAACTGGATCGCGATCGCCCGAAGAAAGGTTCGAACGACGACTGGCAGCATCCGCATGATTCGGATGCGCGAATTACAAAGATGAAAGACAGTCGTACACATTTGGCGCACAAGGCTGAACATGCCGTGGATATGGAAACAGGCGCGATCGTAGCCGTGACGTTGCAGAAGGCGAATGCGGGCGACACGCAGACGCTGATGGATACGCTTTCGCAGGCTTTGCTGAACGTGGATGGGAAACCGGGCGTGACCGAACCCGTCGCGGAAGTTGTGGCGGACAAGGGATACCACAGCAACGAAACGACCAGTGCATTGCGTGAGGCGGGTGTGCGTTCGTACTTGTCGGAACCGGAGCGCGGGCGTCGCAACTGGCAGGACAAACCATATGAGCAGTCGTCCGTGTATGCCAACCGTCGTCGCATTCGAGGCGAGCGCGGGAAGCGGTTGTTGCGACGACGCGGCGAACTGGTGGAACGACCTTTTGCACACTGCTACGAAACCGGCGGCATGCGACGAACGCACCTGCGCGGGCACGAAAACATCCTCAAGCGCGTGTTGGTTCATGTGGCCGGTTGCAACCTTGGCCTCCTGATGCGGCACCGCTATCACGCTGGAACCCCCCGGGGGCTCTCCGAGAGCCTTGTTTCGCTCTTTGAATCGCTTTATCGGCTCGTGCATGGTCTGCTGTTCTTCTTGCATGCGGTTGATGTGCAAAATCACTCGGGGTGCGCACTTGCCGAGCATTCGGGCCTGCTGAAGGCTGCGTGATGAAAACTACGACTTCTTCAACGGGCTGCTAGGGGCGTATGAAGCCGCAGAGATGGTCTTTGGCTGGAAGCAAGGTGGTGATTCGGTCCTGCGCAGCGCGCAATTGCCGGCCGAGCGCGTAAAGGCATGCGCGGAGGCGGATGCCTGGCTGAAGGAACAGTTTGCGCTGATCAAGGCGGGGAAGAAGCCGGCGATGAAGGAGCCCGCGCCGTACCGGCCGAGCCGGTGGACGATCGATGCGCCGTGAACAAATATTGGGATAACTGCGAGAAGTGTGCGATCAACATTTTTTGGGTGAAGGCATAGGCAAGCGCCTGAAATCGCCTATATCTCTGGGCCTCAAATGCTGCGATACTGTTGTTAGCTTTTGATTCTCAACCTAATAGCCTAACAGTCGACAGCCCGCAACCCAATCGGGTTTGAACAGGAGGCAACAGAGAGAACGGAGGGTTGGCTTGCTCTGTTCCCTCTGTTGCCTCCTGTTCGAAAGATGCGACGCGTTTGCATCGCATGTTACAACGGAACAACCTAACAGCCTACAGCCTAAAAACCTTCTTCGAATGCACATTTCATCCGCCATCTTTGATCGCAGCGCGTCGGATCTGGTTTCTTGTCCGGACGAGTCGTTACCGGAGTTCGCGTTCATTGGCCGATCGAATGTCGGCAAGTCTTCGTTGCTGAATTTCCTGGCGGGTAAGCGTGAACTGGCCCGCGTCTCGAGCACGCCGGGGTTCACCAAACTGATTAATTTTTTCACGATGAACCAGCGCTGGCGGCTGGTGGATTTGCCGGGTTACGGGTTCGCCCAGGTGGCGCGGCAGGACAAGGCCCGGTTCAACGGGGCGGTGAATGATTACCTTCAAAACCGCCCGAACCTGCTCTGCGTCTTCGCGCTCATCGACTCCGGCTTGCCGCCGCAGGAGATTGACGTGGAGTTCATCGCCTGGCTGGTGGACCACGCCATTCCGTTCGTCCTCGTGTTTACCAAGTCCGATAAGGTCACGACCGTTCAGGTGCGGTCAAACATCGCGGCG
>CAIKAP010000150.1 GCA_903825435.1 uncultured Verrucomicrobiota bacterium | reverse complement strand
TTTCGCAGTGTCGCAGAGCTGATTGCCGCCATCGCCGAGTACTTGAAGAATCACAACCAAAATCCCAAAGTGTTCGTCTGGACCGCGCCGGTGAACCGCATCATGACAAAAATTGCCAAATGTAAAGAAGCGTTGGAAACGCTACACTAGCACATGGGCGCGGAAACATCAACACTCGAACTTCTCGTTACGATCCAAAGGGATGTCACCGGACTGACGCAGACCGTCAGCGCCATGCAGCAGGGCATGGCTACGATGAAAGATTCGGTCAAGCAGTTTTCCGAAAAGGCGAACGAATCATTGAAAAGCGTCGAGCAGCACGCCAACGGAGTCAGCAGCGCGCTGATGAGTTTCTTTGGTGGAATCTTCGCCGTAGGACGACTGAAGAGATTTGCCGAAGAAGCGTTGCAACTGGCGCGTGTTGAGGCGCAACTGGAACAGGCGCTGCGCGGCACAGGACAATATAGTGTCGAATATCGCGAGCAGCTAACATTAAACGCCAAGGCGCTTCAGCAAGTCACTGGAGCTAGCAAGGAATCGTTGTTATCCGTCGAGAGGTTTCTTGTCCAGGGCGGCGTCGGTCCGGAACTGATCAAGCCGCTGACCGAGGGCGTGCTCGATCTGGCGACCGCCATGAATGTGGATGTTGTCAGCGCGGCGCGAATCGTCAGCAACTTGTGTTTGGCATCGACGACGACTTGCACGTTGTAACCCACCACGCGTGCACCGCCGCGGCTCATCGCCCGACTGTACGGATCCGTTAGCGAAACCTGCTTCTGGCCGGTGGCGATCAGTGAGTACAACTGTTGTCGGCGGGCCGCTTGGCTCTGGCGCAGTGCGGCGAGTTTCTACCGCACCTGCGCCGCCGTCGGCAACGCCTTCGGCGCGGGCGGGACGGCACCGGCTTCGGTGGTATCGGCTTCGTCCAGCGCACGCAGATAGCCCTCGATCTGCTGCTCAAAGGCTTCCAGTTGCCGACGCAACTTCCGCTGGCTGGTGTGGCGGTCCGGGTGGTTCGATGCCTTGAGCTTGATGCCATCCACGGCCAACAACTCGCCGCCGAACAATTCCAACCCTTGGCATAGCGCGGTGAACTCGCGCAGCAGATTCTTAAACGCTGCCCGATTGTCCCGACAGAAATCCGCGATGGTTTTTGAAGTCGGGCGCGAGTTTCTGCACCAGCCACAGCACTTCTAGATTGCGACGGCACTCCGCCTCCAGTCGCCGGCTGGAGCGAATGCCGTGGATGTACCCATGCAAATACAGTTTGAGTAGTGCCGCCGGCGGATAGGCCGGCCGCGCCCCCAGCGGATCCACTTTTGGAAACCGAAACCCTTCCTGCGCCAGATCAAGGCTTTCGACAAACGCCTCGATCACCCGCACTGGGTTGTGCTCGCGGACATAGTCTTCGAGCCGTTCCGGTAACAACAAGGTCTGTGTTCGATCCCAGCCGATGATCCAGTTCATGCAGCCAGTTGATGTCGCCGTCTTCGATCAAAAGTAAGTACGATCACACTCGCAAGGTGGGTTTTTCACACAGTCTCCAACTGGCGCACTAGCGGACGCTCGTGGCTCACCTTGAGACGTTGAAGGCGGAACAGAACTGGAACATTTCCTGACGCTACTCGACGGTGACGGACTTGGCGAGGTTGCGGGGTTTGTCCACGTCGCAGCCGCGGAGGACGGCGATGTGGTAGGCGAGGAGTTGCATCGGCAGGACGGCCAGCAGCGGCGTAAGGCAGTCGAGCGTGTCGGGAATATAGATGACATCGTCGGCTTTCTTGCGGATGTCGTTGTCGCCTTCGGTGGCGACGGCGATAACGGGGCCTTTGCGGGCTTTCACTTCCTCGATGTTGGACATGACTTTGTCGTACACGCCGTCCTTGGGACAGATGAAGATGGACGGTGTCTTGGGGTCAACGAGTGCGATGGGGCCGTGTTTCATCTCGGCGGCGGGATAACCCTCAGCGTGGATGTAGGAAATCTCCTTGAGCTTGAGCGCGCCTTCGAGCGCAATGGGGTAGTTGTACTGGCGGGCGAGGAAGAGCGCGCTGCGGGCGTCGCAATATTTCTTGGCGATGGCGGCGATGGCGTCGTTCTGGGCTAGGACACGTTCCATCTTGGTGGGGATCTGTTCGAGTTCGCGCAGAATCTCGGCGCCGCGCGTGGCGGCGAGGTGGCGCATTCGTCCTATGAGCACGGCAAGCAACGCCATGATAGTGAGCTGGGAGGTGAATGTCTTGGAGGCGGCGACGCCGATTTCAGGCCCAGCGTGCATATAGATGCCGCCGTCCACTTCGCGGGCGATGGTGGAGCCGACGACGTTGACGATGCCCAGCGTGCGGTGGCCGCGGCGCTTGGATTCGCGGATGGCGGCGAGAGTGTCAATGGTCTCGCCGGATTGGCTGATGGCGAAGACTAGAGTGTGTTTCTCGACGGGCGCGTTGCGGTAGCGGAATTCGCTGGCGTATTCCCATTCGGTTGGGACGCGGCCAAGCTCTTCCATGAGATACTCGCCCACCATGCCGGCGTGGAGCGCGCTGCCGCAGGCGACGAAGACGATACGGTCAACGGCGCGGAGTTCGCCCGTCGTCAGGTTGAGGCCACCGAGTTTGATAGTTGCTTCGTCATGGTTGATGCGGCCGCGCAGCGCGTTCTCGACGGCGCGGGGTTGCTCGAAGATTTCCTTGAGCATGAAATGTGGAAACTTGCCGCGCTCGATGTCCTCGGCTTTGAACTCGACCTCCTTGATCTGTGGGCTGACGGCGGCGGCCTCGATGGTGGTGACTTGGAAGTCGTCGCGGGTCAACGTGACGATCTCGAAGTCATTGAGATAGACGACGCGGCGTGTGTGGGCGACGATGGCGCTGACGTCGCTGGCGAGGAAGTTCTCGTCGCGACCGAGGCCGACGAGGAGGGGGCTGCCGCGCCGCGCGCCGATGATGAGGTCGGGATGATCGGTGTGCATGACGGCGATACCGTAGGTGCCGATGACTTCCTTCAACGCGAGTCGGACAGCTTCGACGAGGGTGTCGGTGCTGCGCTCGGCGAATTGGTCGTAGTGCTCGCCGATGAGGTGGGCGAGAACTTCGGTGTCGGTCTGCGACTGGAAGGTGTGGTCGTTGGCGGCAAGGCGTTCCTTGAGTTGCTGGTAATTTTCGATGACGCCGTTGTGGACGAGGGTGAGTTTGCCCGACTGGTCGGAGTGGGGGTGGGCGTTGGCATCGGTCGGCGCGCCGTGGGTGGCCCAACGGGTGTGGCCGATGCCGCAAGTGCCGGGGGTGGGCTGCTTGCGCAGAACGGCGGCAAGGTTGTCAATGCGGCCTTTCTTCTTGCGGAGTTGGAAACGGCCGTTGTCGAGAGTGCATAGCCCGGCAGAATCGTAGCCGCGGTATTCAAGGCGTCGGAGGCCTTCGATGAGGATCCCTTGAGCCGGTTTCCTGCCGATGTAACCGATGATGCCGCACATATTCAGTTGTCTCCGAAGTCGCGCCGTAGCGGCTCAACCGCCCCGACTTACGTCGAGGATCGGCGGTGATGGCGAATCGCAACAGCGTGGACTTCAATGGGTCTTGGTTATAAACCGCCTACAAAGGTAAACTAGTAGGTTGACACGTGATTGTCAATTGACGAACCACGCCTCCGCTTCGTAGTATGCGAGTGAAAGAAGTGTAACACTATGACGACGGAGTTTTTGCCGAAAAATGTTTTGGGTGTGATCATGGGCGGCGGAGCGGGGACGCGCTTGTTTCCTTTGACCAAGGAGCGTGCGAAACCCGCAGTGCCGATTGGCGGCAAATATCGGCTGGTGGATATTCCGATCAGTAACTGCCTGAATTCCGACATCCGCCAAATCTACGTCCTGACGCAGTTCAACTCCGCCTCGTTGCACCGGCATATCCACTCGACGTACAGTTTTGACCAGTTCACGCGCGGGTTCGTCGAAATCCTCGCGGCGCAACAGACCAACACCGCCTGTAGTTGGTATCAAGGTACCGCCGACGCGGTGCGGCAGAACCTCCGCTACTTTCTCCAGACCGATCCCGACTACATACTGGTCCTCTCCGGCGACCAGCTTTACCACATGGACTTTCGTTTGATCCTAGAACAGCATATCTCCACGAAGGCGGCGTTGACCGTCGCCACGATTCCCGTGGCGCGCAAGGATGCCATCTCGCTGGGGATCATGGAACTGGACTCCGACAAGCGCATCATCCGTTTCGCTGAAAAACCGAAGGACCCGTCATTGCTCGATCAACTGAGGATTACGCCCGCCATGGTGTCGTCGCTCGGATTACCAGAGGGCAGCGACTGGTTCATGGCCTCGATGGGCATCTATCTGTTCAATCGCGACGTGCTGGTGCAGGCGCTCGAGAATGACAAGGCCGATTTCGGCAAGCACATCATTCCCGACTCGATCTACACCGAACACGTCCACAGTTACGTGTTCCAAGGCTACTGGGAGGACGTCGGCAATGTGAAATCATTTTTTGATGCCAATCTCTCCATGTGCCGGCTCCAGGCGCCGTTCAACTTCTTCGAGCACCGCAAGCCCATCTACACACACGCCCGTTTCCTGCCGCCGTCGAAGATCCTCGACTGCCAGATCAACCAATCGCTCATCGCCGACGGCTGCGTCATCCTAAAATCGCACCTCGATAACTGCGTCATCGGACTTCGCTCCTTCATCGGTACCGGTTGCCGACTCAAGGAAACCATCGTCATGGGCTGCGACTTCTTCGGCACGCGCATGGAGACTCGCGACCGCGACGAGCGATCCTTCGGCATCCCGCACGCCAGCATCGGGCGCGACTGCCACATCGAACGCGCCATCATCGACAAGAACGTCTACCTCGGCGACGGCGTCACCATCGCCGACAAAACCGGCCAACCGGACTTCGACGGCCCGAACCACTACATCCGCGACGGCATCGTCATCATCCCCAAAAACACCGCCCTTCCCGCTGGCACGAGGATTTGAATTACCGGCAGCAATTCGGTTTTGCGGAGGGGGTTGCGCCACATTGGGCTATCAGAGTCCAAGGCAGTTTGCATGGAGAAACTTGAAAAGCGCCTCATCCGGTTTTCGAGACTGTCCCATTCAACCACTCTGGCACCTCTCCGCAAAAACCGCTGCTAGCCGTCGTTCCTTGCAAAGTCAAATGCCGCATGGGAGGGAAAAGGTTTTGACAGATGGGTGGTCGGTCTGCTAGTAATATGGAAAGTACAAAGTACAAAGGCGTATGAACAGATGATGTAGAATCGCAGCCCAAGATGTCAACGGCTGCGATTTTTTGTTGTGGGAGGTACGTATGGCATGCGGTACAGTCAAATGGTTCAACGAAAAGAAAGGCTATGGGTTCATCCAGCGTGACGGCGGTCCCGATGTGTTTGTCCACTACTCGGCTATCAAGGGTGACGGGTTCAAAACCCTGGCGGAAGGACAGACCGTGGAGTTCGACCTGATCGAGGATGCCAAAGGCGCCAAAGCCCAGAACGTCGTCAAACTCTAGACCCCAATTTCATCGAGTTGACAAAGACCGCGTGCGTTGCGAAGGTTGACGTCGACGATTTGTACGTCAAATCGTCCTGTCCCGCCAAGGCGGGGTGGGACGGTTTTTTGTTATCCGTGATGAGGAGCCAAGATGATCATCGTACTGAAACCAGGAACCCCGGAAGAGGGAATCCAACAGGTCGTGGACGCCGTCAAGCAGTTCGAGTACGAACCGCGCTTGATTCGCGGCGTCGAACGCACCATCATCGCCTGTGTCGGCGACGAGCGCAACCACCACACTTTGGAATCACTTATCGTTCTGCCACAAGTCGAGAGCGTCACGCCGGTCCAGAAGAAATACAAACTCGTCAGCCGTGAGTACCATTCTGCCAACACCGTTCTCGATGTTGCTGGGCTTCAGATCGGTGGCGGACAGTTTCACGTTGTTGCCGGGCCGTGTTCTGTCGAGTCGCAGCAGCAAACGATCGAGACTGCCAAGACCGTCAAGCTGGCCGGGGCGACGTTGTTTCGTGGCGGTGCGTTCAAGCCGCGCACGTCGCCTTACGATTTTCAAGGCCTCGGCAAGGAGGGCCTTGAACTTCTCCGCCAAGCGCGAGAACAGACCGGGCTGCCGATCATCACCGAGGTTATGTCGCCGCAAGACGTCGAGACAGTTGCCGAGATCGCCGACGTGCTTCAGATCGGCGCGCGCAATGCGCAGAATGTGCCGTTGCTGGCTGCCGCGGCGGCGTCGGGCAAGACGATCCTCTTGAAGCGCGGGATGGCCAGCTTGATCGAGGAATGGCTGTTGGCTGCCGAGTACATCTGCGTCCATGGCAACAGCAAGGTCATCCTGTGCGAGCGCGGCATCCGCACCTTCGAGCACGCTTGCCGCAACACGCTCGACGTGAGCGCCGTCGCGCTCGCCAAACAGGAGACGCATCTGCCGGTCTTCGTGGACCCGAGCCACGCCGCGGGCCGGTTCGACATGGTGATCCCTCTCTCGCGCGCCGCTGTAGCCGCAGGCGCGGACGGGTTGCTCATCGAAGTGCATCCAAATCCTGCCGCGGCGCTCAGCGACGGCGGCCAGCAATTGAAACCGCGACAGTTCGCGCAGTTGATGGCGGAGATCCGCCCGTTCGTCGAGGCGATGGGCAAACGGATGGCCGCCGGCTAGACGCGCGACAACCGCCAGAGCAGCCACAGGCCGAGCAGTTCGAAGACGAGGTTCGGCGACCAGAGGATGGCTTCGGGAAAGAGGTGCGGTTTGTTGCGGAGCGCGTTGGCCAGCACAATGGCGAAGTAATACGCCACCGCCAAGCCGAGGCTGATCGCGATGCCGATTGATGTTTCCCGTCGGCTCGTCTTGATGCCGAGCGGGATGCCGATCAACACAAACGCCACGCACGCCACTGCCGCCGCCACGCGCTGGTGCGCCTCCATCAACGCCGCCGACGGATACAGGCCCTTCGCTCGCAGGTTCCGGATCTCCGCCATCAACTCCGGCATCTGGAGATCGTTCAACTGCCGTGTCATCATCGTTTGGTTATAGATTGCGCCGAGGTCAAGCTCGACCGGGTAATGTTCTGCCGTGATGCCCGGTCGGATCTTGCGCGGATCGGTCGGATCCTTCGAGTCGCGCACCTCGCCCCGCACGTGGTAAAGGTCCAGCAACACCTTCCGTTCCTCCGGTTTTCCCGTGACGATCCCGCGTTGCGCCCGCAAGCTCGACGCCACATTGCCCGACGCGTCGAGCGTGTACAACGTGATGTCCTCGATCACGTTCTTGTCTTTCTTGCCGACGTAGATCACGTAGCCCGGAAAATCCTTCACATACGTCTTCTCCTCCAGCAACGCCTCCGGCTGGTGTGTGCTCACGTTCAGAAACAGATTACGAAACTCAAACCGGCACCGCGGCCCCAGCGTCGTGTTGATGTACAGGCACAGACACGCCATTGCCACCGACAGCAAAATCACCGGCGCCGCCACGCGTCCCAGCCCGACGCCGCTCGCCCGCATCGCCGTGATTTCGTTGTCCGCGCTCATCCGCCCGAACGCCAGCAGCGTTGCCGCCAGCAACGCCATCGGCAGCGTGAAACTCAGCACGTACGGCAGCAGCAGCACGATGAACATCCCGATAGACTCCAGGCTCATGTGCCGGTTCACCAGCATCTCGCTGAGCTTCTTCAACATCCGCGCCAGCAACAGCACAAACGTGAACACGCCCAGGCTGAAAAACAGCGTGATGACCACCTGCCGTGTGATATACTTCGGCAAAATCTTCATCGTCTCGTGGGAACAACTAACAACTTTCCGGCCGGAACGCCACGCAAACTTTTCACCGGCGCCTTCCGCGCCCTCGAACGCCAGCTCGCCCAACAACTCGAACGGCGTCGCAACACACTCGCCCCGCTCCACGTCATCTGTCCCACGCGTCTCCTCGCCCTCCACCTCCAACGCACCCTCGGCCGCACCCTTCCCCACGGCCACATCAACATCCACTTCACCTCCCTCACCGACTTCGCCTCTCAAATCTCAAATCTCAAACCTCAAATTTCTCCGCCGCTCGGCCTCCAACTCCTCTGCCGTCGGCTCGCCCTCGACCTCCTCGCCAAAGGCTACTTCGCGCCCGTCCACGACACCGCCGGCTTCGCTAACGCACTCCTCGCCACCTTCACCGACCTCCACGAAGCTGGCCTCGACTCGCTTCCCGGCAAAACACCCAAGCTCCGCGAACTCGCCGCCGTCTACGCCGCCTACCGCGCCTGGCTTGCCGAACACAACTTCCACACCGAAGCAGATCTCTATCAGTCATCAGCTGTCAGTTCTCAGTTGTCAGTTTTCCTCTACGGCTTCTACGATCTAAATGCTGTCCAGCGGCAGTTCGTCCAGCGACTCGCTCCCACCGCCGTCTTTTTCCCTGCCGGAAACGAATTCGCCCAGCCGCTCCTCGACCGGTTCCAATCCCTCGGCTACACCACTTGCCCATCTGAGGTTTCAAATCTCAAATCTCAAATCTCCCTCCTCTCCGTCCCCGGCGAACCCGCTGAAGTCCGTGAAGCGTTCCGCACCGCGCTCGACTGGCTCCGCGAAAATCCCAGCCGCACCTTCAACGACATCGCCATCCTCTGTCGCAGCCGCGACCAATACGACGCCATCTTCCGCGACACGCTCAAACACCTCGGCATCCCCGCGCTCATCCGCGGCGGTCGCCCGCTCGCCGAGCATCCTGACGCCAAACTGTTGTTGCTGCTGCTCGAAACCATCGCCACCGATTTCTCCCGCGCCCACGTCATGGAACTTGCCAGCCACGACAACGCCCGTCCGCGCTGGGACGAACTCTCCCTCGAACTCGGCATCACCAGCGGATGCGACCGCTGGCGCGACCGGCTCGCGCGCGATCCAAAGGCAAAGGAACTCGCTGCGTGGACCGATAAGCTTTTCCGTCACGCCGACGCCATTCCCACCGCCGCCCCATGTTCCGGTTTTGTTCCGGCTGTCCTCGACGCGTGGCGCGCTCTCGGCGGCAAACACCTCGGCGTCGCCGAAACTATCAGCGCCCTCGCCGGACTCGATCCGTTTCAGCCGCGCGTCACGCTCAGCGAGTTTTCCGCCTGTTGCCGGCAGGCGCTCGAACAAACACACGAACCGACGCTCCCCTTCGAGGGCGGCGGCATCTTCATCGGCGACGTGATGAGCGCGCGCGGCCTCTCGTGGCCGCTGGTTATTGTCGTCGGGCTTGTTGAGAAGAGCTTCCCTCGCCTCATCCGCGAAGACCCGCTCCTGCTCGACGATGAACGCCGGCAAATCAGCCCGAACCTCCCGCTCAAACGCCGCGGCCACGCCGAGGAACGCCTTCTGTTCTCGCTCACCGCCGCCTCGGCCCGGGAACGGCTCGTGTTCAGTTTCCCGCGCATTGACACCGGCTCGGCCCGTCCGCGGCTTATGTCTTGTCTGCTCCGGCCATTCAAGCTCGAAGCCAAACCTATTCCGCTCGGCAAGTTCGCGCACGACGCCGACGCGCTCGACGCGCGCGAGTTCGATTTAGCACTGCTCAAAACCAAACGCCTGCCGGTCGCGCTGCTGGCTGAGATGTCGCCGCACCTTGCGCATGGCCTCGCCGCCGAGCGTGCGCGCTGGGGCGAGACGAAGCTGACGCCGCACGACGGCCTCTCACCCTCCGCCGGTGTCACGCTCGAAGAACTCGTCGTCGCGCCGACGCAACTGGAGACATTCGCGTTCTGTCCCTTTAAGTATTTTTGTAAACAAACGCTCGGTCTCGAACGCTGGGAGGAGCCCGAACACATCTGGAGCGCCGACCCCGGCGAGATCGGCTCCGCTATCCACGACATCCTCGAAGCGTTTTACAAACAAGCGTCACTACCGTTGCAGCCGAGGGAGCGCGAGACCTATCGCCAGCAGCTTCGCGACCTCGCCCGGCAACGGCTCGACGAGTTTGAGCGCGACGGCGTCACCGGCCTGCCCGTCGTTTGGTCGTTGCGCCGCGCGGCGTTGCTGCGCGATCTACTGAAATTTCTCGACCTCGAAATCGCCCGTGCCGATGACCTCGTGCCGCGCGAGTTCGAGAAAGCATTTGGCCCGACGACGGTGTTGAAGCTGACGGTGCGCGGCCGGATTGACCGTGTGGATGTCGCCGGCAAACGCGCCCGGATCCTCGACTACAAAACCGGCAAGCCTTGGCACAAGAAGGACGACGCATTCGATGGCGGTGAAGCGTTGCAGTTGCCGCTCTACGCGCTGGCCGCCGAGCGCGCGTTCGGCCTCACGGTCGTTTCCAGCGAGTACGCCTATCTCAGTGCCGGTAAGTACGTCCGGTTCAGCGGCGACGCACTCCGCAACCGCGCCGGCGACCTCGCGCAGATTCTGGAAACGTTCGCCGCGATGCTGCGCGCCGGTGAATTTCCACAATACACCGGCCACAAGAAATGCGGTTGGTGCGATTACCGTCCGATTTGCGGCAACGCCATCGAGCAGCTTGCCGAACGGAAGATCGAGGACGAACGGCTCACGTCGTTCCTCGCCGTGAAGGAGATCGAATGAGCGGTCTCCTTGATCAGCGCGCGCGCGACCTCGCCGCCAACGACCTCGCGACGACCTACCTCGTCGAGGCCGCCGCCGGCACGGGCAAAACGACATTGCTCGTGAGCCGGATCCTCGCCGCCATCAACGCCGGTGTCCGACTCACCGAGATCTCCGCCATCACGTTCACCGAGAAAGCCGCCGGCGAATTGAAGGAGCGGCTCCGGATAAAACTCGACGATGCGAGCCTCGTCGATCTGGAGCGGGCGCAGATTTCGACCATCCATTCGTTTTGCGCGTGGCTGTTGAAGGAGCGTCCGGTCGAGGCAGGAGTTGACCCGCAGTTTCAGGTCGCTGACGCGTTGCAGGCCGACCTGCTTCGCGAGGACGCGTGGGCCGATTGGTTTGCGTGCGAGGCGGCGAAGACGCCGGAGGAACGTTCGCCGCTGCGACGGTTGCTGGCAGTCGGCGTGACGCCGGATGCGCTGTGGTCGTTGGCGAAGCTCGTCATCGAGGAACGACAGAAACTCGTTGCAGTGGCGACATCGAAGGCGGGGTCGGTGGCAGAGATCGCGCGCCGCGTCGGTGAGATCGAGACGCTGCGCGCGAAGGCGAATGCTGACGACGGATTCGCGAAGTGTATCGCAGACTGGGTCGACCGGCACGCGCAATGTGAAGGCGCGGCGCAGTGGGAGGCGGAGGCGCTCGTGTTGACGGCAGCGCCGTTGCGGACGGAGTTGAAGGGACAGAAATGGAAGCCGCACGAATTGTTCATCGAGGCGAAGAAAGTCGGCGAGCAGATCGAGCAGCTCCGCACCGGATTGGCGGACGCGTTGCTGCGCGACGCGCTGGTCTGGTTGCGCGGGTTCGTCGCGCACTACGACAAGGTGAAACGCGACCGCGTGCTGCTCGACTTCGACGATTTGTTGTTGAAGACACGCGACCTGTTGAAACAACACGCCGGTGTGCGCGCGGAGTTGCAGCGGCGGTTCCGCTGCATCCTCGTGGATGAGTTTCAAGACACGGATTCGGTGCAGGTCGAGATTGTCGAGATGCTCGACGGCGGCACGCCGGGTAAATTATTCCTCGTCGGCGACCCGAAACAATCCATCTACGCGTTCCGCGGCGCGGACATCGAGCTGTACCAAGCCGTCGCCGCGAAGAAAAACAAGCTGACGATCCAGACGAATTTCCGTTCGCGTTCGACGTTGCTCGATTGGGTGAACAAGGTTTTTGTTCCGGTTTTGTTCCGGAGTGAGTTTCAACCGGATTACGTCGCGCTGGAAGCCGCGCCGAAGAACAAAGTGAGCGAGCCGTCGGTCTGGCGGCTGCTGCCGGCGTCGCAGGAGGAGAAGAAGTCGGACGCGCGGTCGTTGGAGGCGGAGGCCGTCGCGAAATGCCTGAAGCGGTTGCACGGCGATTACGATTGGAAGAAGATGGCGGTGTTGTTCTGCACGACGACGGCGCAGGAGACGTTCCTCGATGCGCTGCACCGGTACGAGGTGCCGTACCGGGTTATCGGAGGCAAGGATTTTTATGTGCGCCAGGAAATCCAGACGTTGGCGTCGTTGCTCTGCTGCCTCGACAACCCGGCGGACAAGCTGAGCCTCGTCGCGGTGTTGCGGTCGCCGGTGTTTGGGTGGACGGACGACGGGCTGGTGACCCGCAACTGCGAATACCCGGCGTTGCTCCGCGAGCTGCACGAGCGCCGGCACGAGTTTTCGGTGGCGGGGTTCGTCGAGGAGGCGATGACGGCGACGAAGATGTGCGAGGCGTTCGCAACGAAGCCGGACGGTGAGTCGTGCGTGTTGAACCTGTTGAAGGCGCTGGAACTGGCACGCGCGCTGGAGGCGGCGGGACTGCGGTCGCTGCGGGCGTTTGCGCGGCGGCTGCGTCGGAGCGTGCTCGACGAGTTCGAGGAGGAGCCGTCGCCGTCAACCGAAGAAGGCGACGACGTGGTGCGGGTGATGACGGTGCACCGCGCGAAGGGACTGGAGTTCCCAGTGGTTGTGATGGCGGACCTCTGCGGCGAGTCGCAGGATCTCGGCGCGAGCTTGTTGTTAGACAAGCAGGTCGAGTTGCGGTTCGGCAAGTTCGCGACGGCCGGGTTTGCGTCGGTGAACGAGCGTCAGGCGCAGCGCGAGGACGCGGAAACGATCCGGTTGCTGTACGTCGCGGCGACGCGAGCGAAGGAGTTGCTGGTGTTGCCGTGGTTCGTGCCGGAGAAGAAACCGGGACGAAGCCGGCACTTGGAACCGGGCCTGAAAAATGTTCCGGCGGAATTGATGCGGGACGTGAACGTTGCGGAGTTGGACGCGAAGCCGACGGTGTTGCCGCCGTTGCAGGTCGAATTGGATACGAAGGCAAAAGGCGTGAAAGAGATTGCGCGACGTCGCGAGTGGCTGGCGTCGCGGACGGCGTTGATCGAGCATGCGAGCAAGCCGGTGGCGCGCGTCAGCCCGTCGAAGCTCGGTGGCGAAACGGAGCCGCGCGAGGAGGAGCCATCGGGCGCGGTGCGCGCGGAGGCGATGGAACTCGGCCTGGCAGTGCACGCGGCGTTGGAGAGCGGTGATGCGGGCGGTCTCGAAGGCAAGGCGCGGACAATGGTGGAGCGGGCGTTGAAGTCGGAGTTGATGCGGCGCGTGGCGCAGGCGGACGAGGTGCATCGCGAGGTGCCATTCAGCGTGATGACGGACGGTGGGTTGATGGAGGGAAAGATTGACCTGTTGTTCCGCGAAGGCAAACGGTGGACGCTGGTGGATTACAAGACGGACGCCGTGACGCGCCCGGAACTTTACCGGGCACAGATGGACGCCTACGTTGCCGCGCTGGAGCGGACGGCGGGCGTTCGTGTCACGGAAACGTTGCTCTATTTCGTGGCCTGCAACGAGGTGGTGACGCTGCCATGATCAAGGTTGACCTGCACATACACACGGGCGAGGACCCCGAAGACGGCCTTCCGCACCCGGCAACGGCGCTGATTGACAAGGCGGCGGCGCTCGGCTTCGGTGCGGTGGCGGTAACATTGCACGGCGCGGTGTTGGAAGATGAGCGGGTCTTCGAGTACGTGCGTGGCAAAGGCTTGTTGCTGGTGCGTGGCGTCGAATGGGAATCGCCGCACGGCGACGTGTTGCTCTACAACATCAGCCAGCGCGAGTATGAACGGCTGCGGACGCTGGACGATCTGCGCGCGTTGCGGCGGGAGCGCGGCGACGATGTATTGATGATTGCGCCGCATCCGTATTTCTTCAAGCACAGCCTGCACCGTTGGATGGAACGCTACATTGATGTGTTCGACGCGATCGAGTATTGCCACCTGCATTTCACGTGGCTGAATTCCAACCGCAAGGCGCTACGTGTCGCTGCCCAGTACGGCAAGCCGGTCGTGGCGACCTCTGACGCACATAACCTATGGATGTTCGGTCAGCACTACACGCTGGTGGACGCCGAGCCGACACTGTCCTCGTTGTTCGCAGCGATCCGCGCAGGGCACGTCGAGCGGCACAGTCCACCGGAGACGATTTGGAAGGCTGTGCGAATGATCATGATCGACCCATTGCTGCACCGCAAACCGGGACAAATCACCCGCAGCTTCGAGTGACGGTCAGAGGCCGATTTTGTCTTTGCACGTGTAGAAGCTGGCGACGAAGTGAAACATCACGAAGTACTCCAGCGCAAACGGCGGGAATGTAACGAGACCAGCGCGACGATTGGTTGCTATCCTGAAATTTTTTGTTGGCTGTTCACCACGAAGGAAGGTTGGATATTCATGGGCGTGCTGTTCTTGATAAGTTGCATGGTGCGCGGGTGCACGTAACGAGACCAGTCTTAGTACAAATGGAGACTTAGGATGTTGCGCCATGTTACCCCATTCACCAACGGCTACTAACTTCCATTCGCCTGCGCTTGTGCGTGAATAGAACCGCAAGTCGACTGCACGTCCGGCAAGGGCATGGAGCTGTTCAACGCATTGAGTCGTCGCATCGACTATTTGGTTTTCATTTTCCAAAAACACGCTACCGCTGACGGAATATGGAGAAAGATTAAACGTTTGAACTGACTCCACTTGTTGCGGAATCACCTTCATAAAACGATCCAACAAAGCCTTGCTCGCCTGTAAACGATCTGCGTTTGCGGCAGCGGCATTGGCGGCTTTGTGCTCACAAAGACCGTCGCCTTGCTTTGTGGGGAGTTGCGCGAACCACCACCAGAACGCACCACAAGGCGCTGGCGCGGCGATCCGCCAGCCTGCCGCGGGCTTGTCCAACTTGGCAAATTGGCTTGTGGACAGTGGCGGACGCGGGTGGCGTTGTTATGCGAGAGGCCGACCAAACGATGACAAGTGCGAAAACCAGCGGTTTTATTGGTGTTTTCAAGTTGGTGCGCGGGACAGGACTTGAACCTGCACGCCTTACGGCATACGCCCCTCAAACGTACGTGTCTGCCAGTTCCACCACCCGCGCACTCTTGTTGGGAAGCGGACATAAAATAGATGGAAACCTGCCGGACGGCAAGCTAAGATTCGCATACTATGTCAGGGCACTCCAAATGGTCCAAGGTCAAACACTACAAAGGCACGCTTGACGCCAAGCGCGGCAAGATCTTTTCCAAGCTTGGCAGGGAAATCTCTGTCGCCTGCAAACACGGCGGCGGCGATCCGGGGTTCAACCCGCGACTGCGCACCATCCTGATGAAAGCCCGCGCCTCCAACATGCCGGTGGACAACATTGACCGCGCCATCAAGAAAGGCACCGGCGAACTCGAAGGCGTCAACTACGAGGAACTCACCTACGAAAGTTTCGCCTCCGGCGGCGTCGCCTTGATCATTGAACTGCTCACCGACAACAAGAACCGCACCGCTGCCGAAGTCCGTGCCATTCTAACCAAGCACGGCGGCCATCTTGCCACCGCCAAACATCTTTTCCATCGTAAAGGGCAGATCGTCATTCCAAAAGAACAAATCGGCGAAGACGAACTCATGAGTCTTGTCCTCGACGCCGGTGCCGATGATATGGTCACGCACGACGAAACTTACGAGATCACGACCGACCCGCACCAGTTCGAATCGGTCCACAAGGCCATCGAAGGCAAGAAACTGAAACCTGTCAGCGCCGAAGTCGCGTGGTTGCCATTGACGCCGGTGCCCATCACTGACGAGAAGACCGCCAAGGCCGTGTTGGACCTTATCGACACGCTCGAAGACCACGACGACGTGCAGAACGTCTATTCCAGCGTCGACATCCCTGACACCGTCATCGAGAAGGTCCAAGCCGGCGCGTGAAGATTCTCGGTGTTGACCCCAGCCTGCGCTCGACCGGTTACGGTCTGATTGAGGCTCGTGGCAATGAGATGATGCCGATCACACATGGTACCATCAAGAACGCTACCAACATCCTCCCGTCGCGTTGCCTCGTCCGCATCCACGACACGCTGACGGCGTTGATCAAGCAACACCAGCCCGACGTGATGGCGGTAGAAGGCTTGATCTTCGTTCAGAACACGAAAATTGCACTTACCCTCGGCCAGGTGCGCGGCGTTGTCATCGCAGTTGCCGCCGCGCACGGGTTGGAGGTTTACGAGTACGCTCCGCGCAAAGTCAAACAGAGCGTCACCGGTCTCGGCGCCGCCGGCAAGCAACAGGTTGCCAACATGGTCAAGGCGTTGCTCGGCTTGAAGGAAGTCCCGTTCGAGGACGCCGGTGACGCGCTCGCGTTGGCCATCTGCCACGCCCAATCCCTGCGCGGCATCCAACTCCATCCGCCAAAGCTGATCTGATTTTCTTCGTGCCATTCGTGTCGGATTCGTGTTTATTCGTGGGGCATGATCGCATTCCTCCAAGGCAAGCTGGCAGAGGCGACGCCAACCCGCGTCGTCATTGATTGCCACGGCGTCGGCTATCAAGTCTTCATCCCAGTATCAAGCTACGACAAGCTTCCGTCCGTCGGCGGCGACGTGAAACTGCTCACCTACCATCACGTCAGCGCGCAGGACGGCACCCAACAACTCTTCGGCTTCGCCACTGCCAATGAACGCGAGATGTTCCTGTTGCTGATCAGCATCAACGGTATCGGCCCAAAGCTCGGCTGCAACATCCTCTCTAACGCGTCGGTTACGTCGTTGCGCAATGCCATCGCCAGCGGGGACACGAAGACCCTTTCCTTGTTGCGCGGCATTGGTAAGAAGACCGCGGAACGGCTCATCGTTGAGTTGAAGGACAAGGTCGGTGCGGAATTGCCGCGCGGTCCGAAACCCAGCGCCGATCCGAAACTCGCCGACGCCGTGATGGCGCTTGTCTCGCTCGGCTACAAACAGGCCGACGCTGAGCAAGCCGTGATGGCAGCGACGCAGAAACTCGGCGCGGCTGGCAGCGTCGAGGAACTCGTGCGCGCGTCGCTTTGCAACACCTGAGCGGCAAGAAGCTTCACAGGCTGCATTTTTTGCTTGTTTTTTGCAAGCCGGTCGCTATTTTGTCGCCAAATCAAGAAAGGGGTGGGGACCCTACATGTATCTGAAGAGCCTGCAGCTCGTCGGCTTTAAATCATTCGCCGAGAAAACGAGTCTGGAATTCATTCCAGGCGTAACCGCCATCGTTGGACCCAACGGTTGCGGTAAATCCAACGTCGCCGATGCCATCCGCTGGGTGCTCGGCGAACAATCCGCGAAGGCGCTCCGAGGCTCGGAAATGGCCGATGTCATTTTCAGCGGCACTGACGGCCGCAAAGCCATCGGCATGGCCGAGGTCAGTATGACTTTCGCCGACGTTGACGCCAAAACCATTTCCCTTCCCGGCGTGAACCTCGAATTCAACGAAGTCACCATCAGCCGCCGGGTCTATCGCGACGGCGCAGGCGAGTATCTCATCAACAAAACTCCGTGTCGCCTCCGCGACATCCAGAACATGTTTATGGATACCGGCATCGGCCGCTCCAGCTACTCGCTCATGGCGCAAGGCCAGATTGACCAGATTCTCAGCGCGCACCCCGAAGACCGGCGCAACATCTTCGAAGAGGCCGCCGGCATCAACAAGTACAAGCACCAGAAGAAGGAAGCGCTCCGCAAACTCGAGTACACCGAGCAGAACCTCGTCCGCCTGACCGACATCATCAAGGAAGTCAAACGCCAGATCATCAGCCTCCAGCGCCAAGCCGGCAAGGCCCGCCGCTATAAAGAACTCTTCGACCAACTCAAAGTCCTCGACACCAAACTCTGCCGGCATCGCTACGACCTCCTTCACGCCGAGATCATCAACCTCGAAGCCGCCATTACCGCCATCGCGGCGCAGTCGGAGCAGTTCGCCTCCGAGATTTCCGCTTCCGAGTCGCAGATTGACCAGCTCCGCCGGTCACTCGGCGAAATCGAGCGCGCCATCGCTGACACGACCAGCCGTGACCACGATCTGCGCAACGAAACCGACCGCCACCAGCAGCGCATCACGACCAACACCGAGCGCGTCGCCGACGCCGAGCAATCCATCGAGCGCAACCGCCGTGAGATTGCCGGGGCCGAGGAAAAGATTCACATCCAGGAAGTCGAGCTGGCCCGGCTCAACACCGAGTACGACCAGATTGATTTCCTCCTCGCCGCCGAGCAGGGCAAACTCCGCGCCCAGCAGGACGACCTCAAGGCGCTCGAATCCGAACTCAACCAGAAGAACCGCGCGCTCAACGAAGCTAAGACCGCCCTCGTCGACATCGAGCGCCAGATTGCCGGCAGCCACAACGAACTCCAGTCCCTCGACCTCCGCAGCCGCAACGACAAACTCCGCGCCGAGCGCCTCTGCACCGAGCGGCTCCAGCTCGAAGACCAGCGCACCGCCAAGCAGCAACAAGTCGAAAATTTCCACACCAGCCTCGCCGAACTCCGCGCCGCCCTCGAACCGCTCCGCGCCACGCTCACCGAGCGCGACGCCACGCTTGCCGGACTCGTCCCCCAACTTCGCGCCGCCACCGAACAACATCACGCCTCCGAGTCCGAGGTCTCCAGCAAGAGCGCCCGGCTCGAATTGCTCCGCAAACTTTTCGCCGCGCCCGACGGCCACGCCACCCTCGGCAACGTCATCGAAGTCGAGCCGCAATACGGCGCCGCCATCGAGACCGCCCTCAGCGGCGCGCTCCGCACCGTTCTCGCCGACGACCTCGCCGCCGCCCGCGCGTTGCTTGCCGGCAACGCCGTCACGGCACCCGGTCTTGTCACCGTCGCCGACGCGCCCGCGGGCGAACCGCCGCTCGGCGCGATGGCGTGGGCCGCGAACGTCACGCGCGTGCGCGACGAACGTTTCGCGCCGCTCGTCCGCTCGTTGCTCGCCAACGTCATCATTGCCGGTGACCTCGATCTCGCGTTAACGTTGCGCGGCCACCATCCGCATCTTGCCGTCGCCACGTTGCGCGGCGAATTCCTCAGCACCCACGGCGTCCTTAGCGCCGTTTCCGACAGCCATATCGGCGAAATCACCGCACTTACCGACGAACTCGTTGCGCTCCGCGCCCGGGTCGCCGAACTCGCCACCGCGAAATCCGATTTGGAAACGCGCAAAGCCGCGCTCGAACAGGAAGTCGCCGCGCTCCGTACCGACCTCCACGCCAAGGAAGTCGCCCTTGCCGGCAAGGAAGGCGAACTCAATTCGCTCACGACCGACCAGCGCGACCTCGACAGCAAAATCCACGCGGTCATTTTCGAAGTCCAGTCCATCGAACAGCAGGACGCCGATGACAAGGCGCGCCGCGAACGCATCCTCGCCGCCATCCGCTACACCGAAGCACGGCAGGGCGAGTTGCGCGAGCAAATGGCGCAGGCCCAGCAAATCGCCGACGAATACCTCCGCAACAAGGAGGAGATGACCGATCAACTCACCGAGTTGCGCGTCAGCGTCGGCGGCCTCGAACACAGGCGCAGTTCCATCGAAGCGAACCGCGAACCGATTGCCGGGCGCATCCGTGATTTCCGCGACCGGATGCAAAGCTGCACAACCGAGATCGAGAGCCTTACCGTCCGCATCACCCAGTTCCGCGCCGAAAGCGTCGAGTCCGAACAGAAGATCACTGAACTGGCCGGGTTGCGCGAGCAACTCCAGCAGCAGATTGCCGGGCTGGAAAACCAGCGCGGAGAAGTCGTCGCCGGTGTCACCCACGCCGAAGCCGAGTTGAAGGCGCTCCGGCAAAAAGCCTACGAAGCGCAACAGCAGAAATCCGGTTTCGACATCCAAGTCGCGCAGAAACGCATGGAAACCGGCCAGCTCAAGGACCGCGTCTGGCAGAAGTACCAAGTCAACGTCGAAGACATCCAACCCGACGCCATCATCATCACCGTTGCCGACCAAGGCCCCGCCATCACCGAACAGGTGCCGCGCGAGACCGACTGGGACGCCGTCGAGGCGCAGGTTGCCGAGATCCAGACCAAGCTCGACGCGATGGGACCGATCAACCTCGAAGCCATCCAAGAATACGACGAACTCGAAGAGCGTTACAAATTCCTCACCACCCAGCACGAAGACCTCATCAAGGCGAAGGAACAACTCCTCCAAGTCATCGCCAAGATCAACACAACCACCAAGCAGCTCTTCAGCGAGACCTTCGAGAAAGTCCGGACCAACTTTCAGCAGATGTTCGTCGAGTTGTTCGGCGGCGGCAAAGCCAACCTCATCCTCCTCGACGAAAACGACCCGCTCGAAAGCGGCATCGAGATCGTCGCCAAGCCGCCCGGCAAACAACTGCAAAGCATCACGCTCCTCAGCGGCGGCGAGAAGACGATGACTGCCACCGCGTTGCTTTTCTCCATCTACATGGTCAAGCCCGCGCCGTTCTGCGTCCTCGATGAGCTCGACGCGCCGCTGGACGAATCCAACATCAATCGCTTCATCCGGATCCTCCAGCGTTTCATCACGATGTCGCAGTTCGTCGTCATCACGCACAACAAGCGCACCATCGGCATGGCCGACGCCCTGTACGGCATCACGATGGAGGAACACGGCGTCAGCAAAGTCGTCAGCGTCAAGTTCAGCCCGCGCGAAGAGAATACCCGCAAACAAGCCGAGCAGACCCGCGAAGCGCAGGAGAACCGGATTGACGCGATGGACGTCATCGCAGCCGGGCCGCGCCCGCACGAGGAAGAACTCCGCAACGACCTGCTCGTCCAGAAGGAGGCGACCGTCGCCCCAATCAACGAGGCCGTTGCCCCTGTCGTCGCCGAAACCGCGCCCGTGCTCGGACAGGCTGCGCCGGAAGAACTGAAGGCCGAGGTCCAAGCCGCCGTCGCCGAAGCCGTGGCCGCGGGCAATTCCGCCAATCATGCGACCGGAACAAAAATGGAGTAAACCACCTGATCCCCAGAACGCCGACCTAAGCGAACGTGTGACACGGAGAGGCGGAAAACGGGAACAAATCGGCGCTGTACGTTTCGCGAATTATTACACTCTTAAAGCATGGCGCATAAAGCTGTTTATTTCAAAGGAAACTAAACCCTTATTCAAGGGCAGAAACAACCTTATTTTTCAAATATGTCAAGAATAACAGTAGATGAATTCTTCAATTTTCACTACTCAATGAAACCTCTCAAATGGCTGATTGGTTTGTTGTGCCTGACGAACGTCATAGCGACGGAGGATACGTGCGTGTACGAGATGCGGACGTATTATGCCGCGCCGGGCAAGTTAGACGCGTTGCTGGCGCGGTTCCGTGATCACACGTGCAAGCTATTCGAAAAACACGGCATGACCAACATCGGCTACTGGGTGCCGTCTGACAACACCGACAATAAGCTCGTTTACCTGCTCACCTTCCCCAGCCACGACGCCCGCGACAAGGCGTTCAAGGAGTTCGGCGCTGACCCCGAATGGAAACAGGTGGTCAGGGAAAGTGAAGCCAACGGCAAACTCGTCGCAAAGATCGAGTCCGTCTTCCTGGGCGCCACCGATTTCTCGCCCGAGATCAAGCCGTCCGACGCCGGGCCGCGCATCTTCGAGTTACGCGAGTACACAGCCTCGCCCGGCAATCTGGACGCGTTGCTGGCCCGGTTCCGCGATCATACGGTGAAGCTTTTCGCCAAGCATGGCATGACGCAAATCGGCTACTGGACACCGGTGAAAGACCAGAAAGGCGCCGATAACCGGCTGGTGTACATTCTTGCCCACAAGGATGCCGAGGCGGCGAAAGCCTCATTCGGTGCATTCCGTGCCGACCCGGATTGGATCGCCGCGAAGAAGGCGTCGGAAGACAAAGCGGGTGGCCCGCTCACGGTGCAACCGCAACCTGTCGGCGTGAAGTCTACCATGATGAAAGCAACGGATTTCTCGCCGATCAAGTGATGCAGTTCGGTATTGAGTTGAGGGAGAAAATCCAGTAGGAGTCTGGCCATGCGAAACCTGTTTGTGCTTGCCATCATGGCGTCACTGGAGGTCGGCGCTGTTTCCAGCCACGCGGAGAACCCCAAAGTGCTCATCTACACACGCAACTACGTCAGCACCGGCAAGGGTTTCGTCCACGACAACATTGCCGTATGCACCGAGATGCTCCAGCAACTCGGCAAGGACAACGGGTTCGCCACCGATGCGTCCGACAACCCCGAGGTGTTCACCGACACCAACCTCAAGCAGTATCGCGTCATCATCTTCGCCAACTCCAACAACGAGGCGTTCGCCACCGAGGACCAGAAAGCCGCCTTCCAGCGCTTCATCCGCGCCGGCGCCGGGTTTGTTGGCATCCATTCAGCGACCGGCTCGGAGCGGAAATGGCCGTGGTTCTGGGCGATGATCGGCGGCACATTCTCGTTTCACGCGCCGTTGCAGAAGTTCACCGTCAACGTCGTGGACAAGAACCATCCGTCCACCTCGGACCTTCCCGGTGACACCTGGCCGTGGGAGGACGAATTCTACGTGATGAAAGAGCAGCCGAAAGGCTTGCGCGTGCTTCTCGCCGGCAACATCAAGCCGCTGAAGATGCCCGACAAGCAGCGCCAACTCGCCGACGCGATGCCCGACAGCATTCCGCTGGCGTGGTGCCACGAGTTCGAGGGCGCGCGCGTTTGGTACACCGCGCTCGGCCACAAAAAGGAACATTACGCCGATCCCAACCTCCAGAAACACATCCTCGGCGGCATCCGCTGGGCGATGAACCAACAGGAGAAAGCCGAGTGAAACAGTCCCGCCGCGAATTTCTCAAGACCTCCATGATCGGCGCCGCTGGCGCATTTGTGTTTCCCAGCATCATCCCATCGCGCGTGTTGGGCGCTGACGCACCGAGCAAGAAAATCAACATCCTCCAGATCGGTTGCGGCCGTATCGGCCGCAGCATGGACATGCCCGGCATCCTCAAACAAGACGCCGCCCGCATGATCGCCGTCTGCGACCTCGACTCCATCCGCGTGGCCGACGCGAAAAAATACGTCGAGGAAACCTACGCGAAGAAAAACATCGAAATCGCCGTCAAGACCTACGGCGACTACCGCGAGGCATTGCAGAATCCCGACATCGACGCCATCGCCGTCAGCACGCCTGACCACTGGCATTCGCAGCCTGTCGTCGAGGCTGTTCTAGCCGGCAAAGACATTTACGTCCAAAAACCGCTCTCGATGACTATCACCGAGGGCCGTGTCGTCAGCGACATCGTCCGCGCCAAGAGTCGCATTTTTCAAATCGGCAGCCAGCAACGTTCCGGCGCTCAGTTCCGGCTCGCCTGCGAACTCGTCCGCAGCGGACGCATCGGCAAACTTCACACCGTCAAAATCGGCCTGCCCACCGACCCATCCGGCGGCAAGACCGACGAGATACCCGTGCCGCCGAACCTCAACTACGACATGTGGCTCGGCCAGACACCCGTCGCGCCGTACAACGAAGACCGCGTCCACTCGCAGAACAAGGACCCGAAGAAACGCTACGGCGACCGGCCCGGCTGGCTCCGCATCGAGAGCTACTGCCTCGGCATGATCACCGGCTGGGGTTCCCACCACGTTGACATCGCCCACTGGGGCATGGACACCGAACTCACCGGCCCGATTTTCATCGAAGGCAAAGCCGAGTTTCCGACCACCGGTCTCTGGAACGTTCACGGCCCCTACCACATCGAAGCCAAGTACGCCAACGGCGTCACGATGATCATCGACCACAAGCTCACCAACGGCATCCGCTTTGAAGGCTCCGACGGTTGGATCTTCGTCACCCGCGGCG
The DNA here is from genome assembly GCA_903825435.1 of uncultured Verrucomicrobiota bacterium. Lineage (GTDB taxonomy): Bacteria > Verrucomicrobiota > Verrucomicrobiia > Palsa-1439 > Palsa-1439 > CAIKAP01. The sequence goes on along the minus strand of CAIKAP010000150.1, from coordinate 15,373 downwards.
CGGAAAAAGTCACTGCCAGCGATCCGGTCCCGAAAGGCAAAGCCGCCAAGTCGCTTCAAGCCAGCAAGGAAGACATCATTAGGACGCCGCTCGGCGCGACCGACATACATCTCCACGAAAGCCCCAAGGGCGACCATCACCTCGACTGGATCACCAGCATCCAGACCCGCAAACCCGCCGCCACCTCGCCGGAACAGGCGCACCGTTCGTGCAGCGCCTGCAGCCTCGGCTGGATCGCCATGAAACTCGGACGCAAACTCGCCTGGAACCCCGAAAAGGAAGAATTCGTCAACGACGATGCCGCCAACGCGCTGCGGTCCCGCACGCAACGCAAGCCGTACGGCGTTGACAACATCAAGAAAGCCTGATGAAAACCATACTCCTCGCCACACTCATCGCCATGCCAACACTCGCCACCGAAATCAAAGAAGTACGGTTGATCACACTCGACCCCGGCCACTTCCACGCATCGCTCGTCCAGAAAAAGATGTTCCCGCAGGTCAACCCCGTCGTCCACGTCTATTCCCCCGGCGGCCCCGACCTCGAACAGCACCTCAAACGCATCGAACTCTTCAACACCCGCGCCGACAGCCCGACCCGCTGGGAAGAAGAAGTCTACACCGGCCCCGACTTCCTCGAGAAGATGATCAAGGACAAAGCCGGCAACGTCGTCGTCATCTCCGGCAATAACGCCAAGAAAGCCCACTACATCCTCGCTTGCATCGAGGCCGGTCTGAACGTTCTCGCCGATAAACCGATGGCCATCAACCCCGCCGACTTCGATCTCATCGAGCGAGCCTTCATCGAAGCGCGCCGCCGCGGCGTGTTCCTCCTCGACATCATGACCGAGCGCCACGAGATCACCACCATCCTCCAGCGCGAACTCTCCATGCAACCCACCGTCTTCGGCGTCCTCGACACCGGCACGCCCGACGACCCCGCCATCACCAAGATCAGCGTCCACCATTTCTTCAAGGAAGTCGCCGGCAAGCCGCTCATCCGTCCGCCGTGGTTCTTCGACGTCAAACAACAGGGCGAAGCCATCGTGGACGTCACCACGCATCTTACCGACCTCATCCAGTGGGAATGTTTCCCCGACCAGGCGTTGCCTCACCGCGAGGCTCAGGTCCTCTACGCCAAACGCTGGACCACCGCCATCACGCCCGAACAATTCCAGCGCGCCACCAAGCTCGCCGAGTTCCCCGACTACCTAAAACCGTCCGTCGGCAAAGACGGCGCCATCCACATCTACTCCAACGGCGACTTCATCTACTCACTCCGCGGCGTTCACGCCAAGGTCTCCGTCGAATGGCGTTTCGAGGCCCCGCCCGGCACTGGCGACACCCATTTCTCCCTCATGCGCGGCACCAAAGCCGCCCTCGTCATCCGCCAGGGCAAGGAACAGAACTACAAACCTACCCTCTACGTCGAGAAACGCACCAAACTCTCCGACGCCGAATTCGAGCGCGCCCTCCGCCTTGCCATCACCAAGATCAACGCCCGCATTCCCGGCGTGGACGTAACCAAATGCGCCTGTGGCTGGGAAGTCATCATCCCCGATCATTACAAGAACGGCCACGAAGCCCATTTCGCCCAGGTCGCCGAGCGATACCTCGGCTTCCTCGCCGCCGGCAAGATGACCGAGTGGGAAGTGCCCAACATGCTCACCAAGTACAGCACCATCATGCAGGCCTACCACATCAGCCGTTCATTGCGGTAGCTGCGGCGCTCTGCCTGAGGGGCGTGACTTAACGGCGTTGCTCGATGCGATATAGCGCTGAATCGGTGCGCAAAATAAACGCGTTGTCGGCGACGGCGGGCGTGGCCATGATGGCCCCGTCGAGTTGGCTGGTTCCGAGTAGCTTGAACTGTGGCGATGCGGCCACAACGGTCGTCTTGCCTTTCTCGCTGAAGAAGTAAATCTGCCCTCGGTTGTGCAGCGGCGACGCGGCGTGGGCACCGCGCAATACCTCGCGCCAACGCTCGGCTCCCGTTCGCGCGTCGAGGCAAACGGCGACGCCGCTCTCTGTGACAAAATATAGCCCGTCGCCGACCCGCAACGGCGAGGGAATCGCCGGTGACGGCTTCTCGTACTTCCAGATGACGGTAGTGTTGTCGGGGCGAATGGCCCAGATGCGTGGACGACCGAAGCCGGTGCAGATGTAGATGAGATCGTCGCCGAGGATCGGGATCGGCACGTTAGAGAACCCCTTGAATCCGCTCCTCCAGAGTTCCTTGCCGGTGAGTGGGTTGTACCCGTAGACCCAATCGGCGCCAAGACTGATAAGGTGGTCTTTGCCGGCAACGGAAGCGATAGCGCAGGTGCTGTAAGCTTTTTGGAGATCAGGGTTGTCGTTGAGTGTGCCGGAGCGTTTCGTTTTCCAAGCAAGTTTTCCGGTCTGTTTATCGAGCGCTGCGACGAATTGGGTGTTGGTGCCGTCACAGTTGAGGATGATGAGATTGCGATAAAGAATCGGCGAACTGCCGGGGCCAACGAGATGATTGAGTCTCAACGCATCGTTGCGCCAGAGAACAGTGCCCGTCCTTGTGTCGAGGCAAGCCGTGCCGGCGGTCCCGAAGTTGACATAGACGCGCCCCGGCTCGATCAACGGCGTTGGTGAAGCATGGCTGTTCTTGGAGTGTATAAGTACCGGCTCAGCCCGACGGAACACTGTCACGTCGTGCACTAGCTTACCGGTGTCGAGCGTGACGGCGAGCGCGTGGAGCGCGTGCCCGTCGTCGGTTGCGGCGGTCATCCACGCTTGGTTGCCGCAAACGACAGGCGAGGACCAGCCTTTGCCGGGAAGAGGCGTTTTCCAGGCGATGTTATCGCGCTCGCTCCATGTCAACGGAAGATTTGCGTCACCGGTGTCGCCCTGGCCATTCGGTCCGCGGAACTGTGTCCACGGCACGGCGGCCAACAAGAGAAACAAAAAACCAAACATACGCGCTCTTGTAGCCGTGTTTGCTCTGGCTGGCAAGGCTTGACGATGTGCGGTAGACTTGGCAAACAATACACATGACTCCAGCACTTCAGGACAAAATTGCCATCGTTACCGGCGCCGCGCAAGGTCTTGGCGCGGCCATCTGCCAACGCCTCACCGCCGATGGGGCGCGCGTTGTGCCTGCCGACGTGAAGGGACTCGACGTGTCGGTGGACGTGACAAGGGAAGAAGACATGAAGGCGTTGTTCGACCGGGCGGTGAAACAATTCAGCCGCGTGGACATCGTCGTGGCCAATGCCGCCATCCTTATCGCCGAGCCGATCGCAGAGGCTGACGCCGAGAAATGGCGGGCGGTGATGAACGTGAACCTGTTCGGAAATTTCCTAACGATGAAACACGCCTGTCGGGTGATGAAGCCGCGTAAGAGCGGATCGATCATCCAGATCAACTCCAAGAGCGGCAAGAAAGGCAGCGCCGCCAACAGCGCCTACGCCGCCAGCAAATTCGGCGGCATCGGTCTTGTCCAGAGTGTTGCGCTGGAGATGGCGCCACACGGCATCCGCTGCAATGCCATCTGTCCCGGAAATCTGCTGGACTCGCCGCTCTGGACCGATCAGGCTAAGGGCCTCTTCGTCCAGTATCTCAAGGCCGGTAAGGTGCCCGGCGCAAAGAATATTGACGACGTTCGCCAGACCTACATGAACCAGGTGCCGATGAAGCGCGGTTGTAGCTACGACGACATCTGTAATGCCGTCATCTTCCTCGCCTCCGAGCAATCCAACTACATCACCGGCATTGCCCTCAGCGTAACCGGCGGTCAGGAAATGAGCTAGATTAAGCCATGAAAGTCGTTCTGCTTGTTTTGCTTGCCGTCCTAGCCGGCGGGTGTGAGATCTGGGATCCGCGCCCCGGCTTGCGCGATTTCTTTTATGGGATAGGAGATAGTTCTGTGCCTGATCCGAACGCGGATATCCGCAAGAAAGAGTACCCCACATGGCCGAAGGAAATCCGCGAGGCCGTGGATGACCGCCTCGTGCTGGTTGGAATGGCCAAGAATCAGGTACTGGCATCTATTCATCTTGATGTGAAGGATATTCAGAAGCAGATGGTGGACGCCACGAGCGAAAAGGTGGAAAGCTGGGTTGTGTGGAAATTATACAACGGTTGGGCATATCTGAAGATGCCCAAAAGCCAGATGGTGACAATCTCGTTCCGTGAAGGAACTGTCGTTCAAGTCGAGTTTCACACAGATACCAAAGGCGCTTACAAGCCGAAATTCTGAATCAAGTAGAAGAAGAACGGCACGCTCAGAACACTGAAGAAGGTGCTGTAAAAGATGCCTTGTGCCCCAAGCTCGATGTCGCCCCCATACCGATCGGTGAACAACGCGGCAGAAATAGCCACCGGCATTGAGGCAATCAGATAGATGCAATAACGCGCCGTGTCTGGCAGGTGCAACCCCGTTTGTATCACCAGCCACGACAGGAGCAGCGTCACGGCAGGCGCGATCAGTAAGCGCGTTACCAACACACCGACCAACGCACGTGACGGCTTGTGGATTTTTGAAACCATGCCGCCGAGTTGCGCCCCGATGACGAGGAGTTGCAGCGGAATCGTCAGGCTACCGACCAACGCCAGCGCCTGCACCGCCGCACCGGCGGCAAAGTTCAAGCCGCTGACGTCGGCTGGGCGCAGCGTTTCCCAGTGGCGCGATGAGGGAACCAGCAGTGCCGCGACAATGCCGGCGATGGTAGCGATGAGACCCGGGTTGGTGATGATTTGGCGTAACGCCAGGCGTGGCGTGAGGTGCGCGTGCAGAATCCAGACGCCAAGCGACCAGAGCACCAATTGCGCGCCGACGTTGCACAACAGGATCACGCGCACGCCATCGTCGCCGTAGAGCGCATCGGCGATAGGCAGCGGGAGGAAGACCCAATTAGGGATCGCCACACAGAAAATGAAAGTGCCCCCTTCCTTACCGTTGGTAAACAACGGCGCAGTCGCCAACGCGACCAGCCACGCCAGTACAATCAGGCCCGCCGACAACAACGGCAGATACCAACCTTCCCGCAGCGTGCCGGCGTCCACCGTTCGTAGCATTTGTGTGAACACTAGCGCGGGAAACGCGATGTCCAAGACAAACCGGTTCATCACGCTCATCGTTTCGTTCGCGAGGTAACCGCGCCGCCGCGCCAGCCATCCGAGCAGGATGACGATAAACACCATCGCGATCTTCAACAGGACAACGTGCGCCATAAAATCAACGCCCCTTCTTGCGGAGTGCGTCGGCGACTTCCTCCGCCGTGGCGGGCTGCAGCCAAACGGCGTCGCGAGAGCGCCACATGTTTTGTTCGCCCGATGGTTCGCCGCCGTTGTCAACGCCATCATCGCCGACAGAGTAGAGCGTAAATGTGCCGTCGGTATTGACGCGGTAACGCAACGGCTTGCCATCCATCCAGTCGTGTGGCAGAGACGGCATGAACTCCGGCGCTAATGCGTGCAACGACGACGGCAACTTCCCGTGTCGGAGTTGGTATCGCTTGATCGCAATCGCCGCCAGCATCATCTCGCGGTGGGTTTCGGTTCGGCAGACGTTTTGAAAAACGCGGAAGCTGATGTCGCCGACAAAACGGGAGAATAACAACCGATAATCGTCGGGTTGTTCGTTCGTTTCGCTGACTTGTTGTTGATGAGAGGCGGCAATGCAGATTTTATCAAGAGCAGATTGCGTCTTGCGGAAAGCGTGGAATTCATCCAAATGCGTCCATGCCAGTCGCCATGCTAGCAGACGACAAAACGATGGAAATTCGGCAAACATGACCTGCCGCATAATTTGATCGCCTGACATTTCTACCAGAGCGTCGAGTGAGAAATTTTCTCTCCGAACCTTTTCAAATTCCAGTGCGATCATATTTCGTTCCATTTCCAAGGCGCAAAGTAATGCGTCAGAAAAGCCAACTGTTTGCCAAGTTTGCTGGAGTCGTGCGAGCTGAGCATCGTTCCAGCCATCGGCCTGTAATGCTTGCCAGGTATTCTCCAATCCGATTCTGGCGATTGTCATGCGAACGAGTTCGGAAATCAGCAAGCGGTCATCCTTGAGCAATCTCGTGGTGGAAACGATAGTGGTGATGTCATCCGTGGCGGCATCAAGGTTGCCATTGTGCAGGTCGTTGATGGTGGACCAGGACAACCAACGGACGGAACCACGGATGATGCTGAAATTAGTGAAGGGAGCGGCGGCAAAACCGCGACTGTAGTCAATCGGCTGCGACAACACCGGCTGTTGCAGCGCGCGTTTGAGATCGTCCAGCGGCGCGGCTGCGAGAGCAAGTTCGTTGGTGAGGTCGCGCCAAGTGTTCGTGCGCTTGGAGGTGTAAAGTTGTTCCAGCCGGTATTTGACGATGGCGCGACCATCCGGGACGTGGAGACCGAAGGCGAAGCCGGAGTCGCCAGCCACCGGGCATTGTTTTTTCAGGCCATCGAGTTGTCTGGCGGCGGCGAAGAAGGCGGGCGCGCCGTTGCCTTCCGTCGGCGGTGGCGGCGGTGCCAGCTCGGCGACGGTGAGTTTCTCGCTGCGGGCACGGAGTTCATTCAGGTAGCGGTGCAGAAGGAATCGCCCGCGCATGTTTTCCTCGATGAGGAACAACGACGGCAATCCGATGAGGATTCCTAACCCGATTCCAATCCAGCGGAGGATTTTCACAAGCGACATCGTAGCGTGCCGCCGTGGGCGGGTCAATGCAGGCTTGCGCCGGTGTTGCTGCGACGTTAGCATAGAAGTATGAAAATTTTCGTCACAGGCGGAGCCGGGTACATTGGCAGCATCTGCGTCGAGGAATTACTCAATGCGCGTCACCAAGTGTATGTATTCGATAACCTCAGCGAGGGCCATCGCCAAGCGGTGGATTCGCGTGCCACGTTCATCGAGGGCGACCTCGGCGACCGCGCGTTTCTGTTCAGCGCGATGGAGCAATTGCGCCCCGAGGCTGTCATGCACTTTGCTGCCAACGCGATCGTGCCAGAAAGCATGACGAACCCGGCGAAATATTTCCGCAACAATGTTGGCAACGGTGTGAACCTGTTGGAGGCCTGCGTTCAATCCGGTGTCAGTAAGTTCGTCTTTTCCTCGACCTGCGCCATTTTTGGTATGCCCGACAAAATACCGCTGCGCGAAGACCTGCCGAAAGAGCCGATCAATCCCTACGGCGAATCCAAGCTCATGTTCGAGAAGATTCTTGAATGGTTCGGCAAAATCCACAAGCTCCAATACGTCTGCCTCCGCTACTTTAACGCCGCAGGCGCGTCGCAGCGGTATGGCGAACACCACTGGCAGGAGACGCACCTCATTCCGAACGTGTTGAAGGTCGCGTTGCGGCTGAAGCCGCACGTCGAACTGTTCGGTACCGATTATCCGACCAAGGACGGCACCTGCATCCGCGACTACATCCACATCCTTGATCTCGCACAGGCACACATGCTCGCGCTGAACTGCGAGCAGAGCGATGTCTTCAACCTCGGCAGCGGCACCGGCTACTCCGTGCTCCAAGTCATCGAGGCCGCCCGCAAAGTGACAGGTCACGACATTCCCGTCGTCAAGAAACCGCGCCGTCCAGGCGATCCGCCGAAGTTGGTGGCCGACTCCAAGAAGATCCGCAAGGTGCTCGGCTGGGAACCGCGCTACGACGACATCGAGGCGATCATCGAGAGTGCATGGAACTGGCAGCGCGCCCACCCCAACGGCTACCGATGAAACAAGTAGCGAGTAGTCAGTCTCGATAAGGTTGGGGCGAAGACCAAGAAGCGTGACATCCTTGTCAAGAACATTTACGGCGTGGACATTGACGTCCAAGCCGTCGAAGTCTGCCAACTGTCGCTGTGTCTGAAACTGCTCAAAGACGAATCGCCCGAAACGACCGCACAATATCTGCTGGATTCTGAGCACACCGCGCAGATGAAGAAGCTACTGCCTGATCTCAGCAAGAACGGCGTCTGCGGAAACTCGCTTATCGGCAGAGATATTCTCGACAGCCAGCTTTTCGCCGGTGAGGAAGAATGTAAACTCAACCCGATGAACTTCGAGGATGCCTTCTCGCATATCTTTGGCCGCCAGCCGTGAGTCGTCCGTGAACCTGTCGTGCCCTATGGCTTGGGCCACGAAGGTGGCCGGCGCTGGTATCCCGGGCTATTGGAAGAAACGCACGGCTTCGATGCCATCGTCGGTACCCCATCTTACCTTGGAGGCAGGGAGTGGAAGGAGGAAGGGGGCCGGATCTCCTTGCCGTTGGCGTCGGATACGACCAGCAGTATGACGGCAGGACGGGCTTTTTTGGGCGATCTCTTTGAGGTCAATGGTCTCCGTCTCCGCGCAGACAGTGACAGGTTGGTTGGCGGCCAACAGCGCAATCCCGTCGAGCAATGCTCCCAATGCCTTCATGGCGGCAGCGATAGGCAGCCGTCAACAGAAGGTCAAGCGCGCGCAGGGGTGCAAAATGTTCCGGTTTTGTTCCGGAGGATTTTGCTAGAGCGATTTCAGGCCGTCGTCGAGGGCGGCGAGGACTTCCTTGATGGTCTCGGACGTTTCGTCGCCCATGTGTCCGACGCGGAAGCTCTTGCCTTTGATCTGGCCGTAGCCGCCGTCAATGAGGATTTTGTGTTTGTCCTTGATGGCCTTCTGGAACTTGGCAACGTCGATGTTGCGGTTGTTCTTGACGCAGGTCAGCGTGATGGATTCGTATCCGGCTTTGGGGAACAGCTCAAAGCCGTTGGCTTTGGCCCAGTCGCGCATCATTTTGGCCATGGTGAGGTGGCGAGCGTAACGGTTCTCCAAACCTTCGGTGAAGATTTTGTCGAGCTGGTGTTTGAGACCGTAGACGTGCGGGATGCTCGGCGTGGATGGCGTCATGTTCTTGTCGTGGTTGGCCTTGAATTCGAGGAAGTCGAAGTAGTAACCGCGGTTGGGCACGGTAGCGGCTTTCTTGAGGGCTTTCTCGCTGACGCCGAACACGGCAAAGCCGGGTGGCAATGCCCACGCTTTCTGGACGCTGGCGAGCATGACGTCGAGGCCGAGGGCGTCCATCTCGATCTTGACGCCGGTCATGGAGCTGACGGTGTCGACGATGAAGATAACGTCGGGGTATTTCTTCACGACGGCGGCGATGTCGGCGATGGGGTTCATCAAGCCGGTGGAGGTTTCGTTGTGGATGAGGGTGACGGCGTCGAACTCGCCGGTCTTGAGTTTGGCGTCCACCATCTCGGGCATGATCGGCTGGCCCCACTCGACTTTGAGGGCTTCGGCATTCTTGCCGAGGCGCTTGGAGACGTCGAACCATTTGTCGGAGAACGCGCCGCAGCAGCAGTTGAGGACTTTCTTGGAGACGAGGTTGTTGATGGCGGCTTCCATGACGCCCCACGCGGAGGATGTGGAGAGGAAGACGCGGTTCTTGGTGTAGAGGACCTGTTGCAGCTTGGGCTGCATCTGTGCGTAAAGGTCCTGGAACCCGCTGCCGCGATGGCCGATCATCGGCTGGCACATCGCCGCAAAAGTGTCGGGACTGACCTCGATGGGGCCGGGGATATGAAGTTTCACGTGGTTGCGCGCCATAATGAGTTGTTCCTTTCTTTTCGACGGGGGAAGTCAGTATTATGTGGGCGGTAGAAAATCAATCCAATTCGCTCCATGAAACAGTTTTGGACAATCGCGCTGATCGTGGCGCTGGCGGTGTTGTTGTTGTTCTGGCGCCTCAACCAGTCGCCACCGGCTCCGAAGGCGGCGGCGTTATTGCCGGACACGACGGTGTTGCTGCTGGAGTTTCCTGATTTTGCCCGCACACGCGCGAATTTTCCGAAGACCGCGGCGTACGCGCTTTGGCAGGAACCGCAAGTGCAGTCGCTCGCGCAGGATGTGAATCGCACGATCATGGAATCGTTGGGAGCCCCGAAGGGGAAGGGGCAGCGCCGATCTTTTGTTCCCTCTCTGTTCGATCCTGCGAAAGGGGAGGTGTTTTTCGCCGTCACGGATCTTTCCCTGGAACCGCGCTTCGGGTTCAACGTCGTGTTGGGGCTGGATGTCCAACGGGATCTTCTTGTCACCAAGCTCGCGCTCTCCTACCACGAGTTCCGGATCCGCACGTGGAATCGCTCAGCTCGTTTTTACACAAAGAAACACTGTGGCGTTCCCTACCGGGTCTGTGAATTGAACCCGCAACTCCGCATCTGTCACACCTTCCTTAATTCTCTTCTCGTGTACACGCTGAGCGAGGACACGCTCTGCGAGGTGATCGCGCGGTTTGCCGTGCAGACGCGCGGAAACTTCGTGCCGCTCGGTGCCTCTCCGAAATATCAGGAAACGGTGGCCCAGCTTCGTCCGGCTCCGGAGTTCGTCGCCTACGTCAATCCCGCCTCGTTCCGCAACGCGTGGCCTGCGTCGCTTTGGTTGTCGCGCGCCGGGCCGGTTGCGCTCGGCACGACGTTCCTCGACACGCAACTCCGCGACATGCATTACTCTCGTCACGTCGTTGCGATGGCCGCCTCGCCGGCGCTGGTCCGGTTTCAGACAATTGTATTGACGGCTCCGCAAACTGCCTTTTACCGTGTCGGCATCACGGACTGGGAAAGCGCCTACCGCGAGACTGCCGATGCGCTGGCCGCATCCGGCAATCGCGACCTGTTCTCCAAGCTCATCCAGTTCGAGCGTTCCTTGCGCCGCAACAGCATTCGCCCCGACGAAGACCTCTTCCGTCTGCTCGGCCCCGAAACCGCGCTGCTCGCCAACTGGCGCGAAGGCGCGCGTCTTCCCGATGCCGCGCTTGTGGTGGAACTGCAAAACCCCGACTCGATGCGGCTGCGGCTGGATGTCGCCATGACAGCGCTCAAGGACGCCTTGTCGGCCACGAACAGCGCGACGCCTTGGGATATTACTCCGTTCCACGACGAAACCCTCCGCACGTTGCGCTTCCGCACGTCCGCATTTGCCCCAACCTATTTCACCGCGGACAAATTTTTCGTCCTCGCCTCCTCGCCTGACTACGCCCGCGAGCTGGTGGGCCAGTTGAAAGAGCTTGTGCCGACGCTCGCCATGAACGCTGACTACCAGGAAGCCATGAAACATCTCCCGACCAACGTTTCGGCCTACGCGTACTGCAACCTGTGCGCCGTCACGCCACCACTGCTTGCCGGAGCGCGCGCCGGGCTTGTCGCCGCTCCGAATCCGTTTATCCGTACCGACAAACTGCCGGCATCCGAAACGCTCACACGCCACCTTGTACCGCTTGTCTCCGCCACACTCGCCGACAGCCGCGGCGAGACCGTCATCACCATTTCGCCCTTGGGCGAACCCGCTACCATGATGCTCGGCGCATTGGCCGGCTACTTTGCCGTGCGTCCGTATCTGCCCGCTAGTCCAGCCGCGCCCACAACGTCTTCAAGTACGGCGACTCCCCCGCCGCCGTCCGGAAATCGAACGGCACCGTTGCAAACTCCAACCCGGTAACCTCACGACCACATTTCCGGATCGCCTCCTCGAATCGCTCCGGCAAAAGCGTTCGCTGATTCGTAGAGCATAAAAGCGTTCCGCCCCGCGTCACCAACGCCGCCGCCTGCGTCGCCAGCGCGCCGTAATCGCGTTCCGCCTGGAACCGCCGCCCGTCTTTCGTCGTCGAGAACGTCGGCGGATCCAGGATCACCATGTCCCACCGTCGCCCGCGTTTCGCCAGCCGCTTGAGCCACTCGAACACGTCGCCTGCCAGAAACTCGTGTCCCTCCACGTCCAGCCCGTTCGCGCGGAAATTTTCCTTCCCCCACTCCAGGTAGTTCCGCGACAGGTCCACGCTCGTCGTTACAGCGCCCGCCTTTGCCGCAGCCACCGAGAACGCGCACGTGTACGCGAACGTGTTCATCACCGTCTTGCCGCGTAAATCCATTTGCAGCAGCCGCCACCGGTTTTCCCGCTGGTCCATGAACAACCCCGTGGACAACCCTTCCCCGAATCCGGCCAGAAACGTCAGCCCGTTCTCCCGTACCGCGAACCGTTCCTCCGCCGCGCCGCGCACACAACGCGTTGCCGTCCGCTTCTGCTTCGTGCAGACCTGCTCGTACACCGCCTGCGCCCCCAGCCGGTCGTACACCGACGGATCCACCGACTCCGTCTGCCATTGCGCCAGCAACCGCCCGTCGTACGAATCCACAATCAGATTCGAAAACCCGTCCGCCGCGCCGCTGACAAGCCGAAAGGCGTTCGTCTCCCCGCCGAAAATCAACTCCCGGAACTCCCGCGCCGCCGTCACCGCGTCGTTGTTCTCAAACGCCTCCGGCACCGACGCCTCCAGCGTCACGGGCTCGCCGGTTTGCGGGTGCACGAAGCTTAGCCGGTGCGCGTGCAGCATCAGGCGCGACGCCGGTGGACCGCCGTATTGGGTGTCGCCGAGGATGGGAAAACCGTTCTCCGCCGCGTGCCGGCGAATCTGGTGCGTCTTGCCGGTCAATGGACGCGCTTCGACCAGAAAGAAATCACCATGCGGCTCCAGATACGTGAACTCGGTCTCCTCATGCCCGCTCTTGAGGCGGATGTTCTTGGCGCGGAAGTTTACCCGCGACGGACGGGTGGCGGACAAGAGAAGATAGGATTTGCGAATGACGTGGGTCTCGAACTGCCGACTCAACGATTGGTTCGCCGCGCGCGTCCGGCCAAACACAAGAACGCCGGACGTTTCCTTGTCGAGACGGTGCAGAACCGACAGCGTCCCGTGGCGACGGCTAAGCCATTCGTGGATACCGTCAGGAGCGAAACGGTCGGGCTTGTGCGTGTTGATGCCCGAGGGCTTGTGGACCGCCAGCAGATGTTCGTCGTGAAAAAGAATCAAGGCTTAACCCGGCGGCCACGCCATCGGGCGGCCGCCCAGCAGATGCATGTGCAAGTGCGGCACACTCTCGCCCGCGTGTGGGCCTTTGTTGATGACCAGCCGGTAGCCCGTGTCGTCCACACCCTCGCGTCGCGCCACCTCGGCAGCCACCGTCAGCAAGTGTCCCAGCAACGCCTCGTCCGCCGCTGTTGCCTCCGACACCCTCGCGATTTCTTTTTTCGGCACGATCAACACATGCACCGGCGCCTTCGGCCCGATGTCCCGAAACGCCAGCACGCGTTCATCTTCGTACACAATCTTGGCGGGAATCTCCTTGGTAATGATCTTTGCAAAAATATTGTCGGCCATCGTGGTTCCTCCTACTCAATGACTGCCAACCGCAACTCCCCAGCCTCGCGACGGCGCGCCCGCGCCACCCGCTCGCGCACATGGCAGAGAATCTCCTCCGCCATCTGCCGGCAACTCGCGCTCCAGTACTGCGCCCCGCGCAACCGCATCACGCACGAACGCAACCCGCGCACCTGCACCGAGGCCAGCTCGTCGTCGCCCGCCACACGCAACGCCGCGTCCAGCCGCTGAAAAAATTCCAATTCCGAAACCGTGTTTGTTATCTGGTCTAGATGGACCTCCGCGTGTTGGTGCCGCCGGCCGTACGCCTCGGCGATGTCCGCGTACCCCAGCGATCCGAGCACACCCTTCACCAAATCGGCCAACGTCTCCGCCGGCACTGTCTGACGCGCGCAATGTCCAACGATAAACTCCTCCAGCGCCAGCGCCACCGACTCCGCCAGCCACCAATCCCCATGCCCGGCCAGCGTCGCTGCGCGCATCACCGACACGCTCAACCGCTCGATGTCAAACGGAGCCGTCCGGCCATACGCGGCCTGCACCCAGCCGATGTTGTCGCACAGCAGGATCATTGTCTCTTCTTTCGGTTCACTCGCGATTTGCGGGCCGGTTTGCGCCGTAGTTGCCGGCGGCTGAGTTGTTTGATCTCCTGGATGAACTGATCAGCGTCGCAGAACTGCCGGTAGACCGACGCAAACCGCACGTACGCGACCTCGTCCAGCTTGCGCATATGTTGCATCACCCGCTCGCCGATCACCGACGACGTCACCTCGCGCACAAACTCGTTCTGAAGGTCCGTCGTGATCTTGTCCACGAGCGTTTCGATCTGGTGGGTTGTTACTGGACGTTTCTCGCAGGATTTCTCGACGCCCATGAGAAGCTTATGCCGGTCGAAATCCTCGTACTGACCGTTGCGTTTCTTCACCCGCAACGGCTCGCGGTAGACCTCCTCGTAGGTGGTGAACCGCGCCCCACACCGCAGACACTCCCGCCGGCGGCGAACAGAAACACCATCACGGCCCTCGCGGGAATCGATCACTTTGTCGTCGTGCGCGGCGCAGCTCGGGCATCGCATATCAGTCTGGAACGGCCTCCTTGCCGCTCTTGTTACCACGTCCGGCCCGCCAAATCAAGCGTTCACTCGTACTAGAACACCGCCGACGCCGTGCAATCGCCGTTGCCTTGCCCGTCGCGACCTTCAGCGTCTGCCACGTCCGCCAGAAGCCAGTGCCGGTAATGTCCACCTCGACGCGCACCTTGACCGCCTTGTCGGCGGACAGCGTCAGCGTCTTCTTGTCGTAGCCGGTCATCAAATACGGATCGCTCGGCTTGTCCGTCGTGACGGCGGTGTCTTTCCACGGGCCACCGACGCCGCGCGGTTTGCCGAACTGCCAGAGATCATCAATTGCGCCGCAGCAGAGCGCGGCCTTGCCGTCGTCGCTGCGAATGAGGTGCGGGCCATCGCCGGAGACGCCGCTCATCACGAGCAGACCGAGCGCCTGTTTGACGGTCCGTTGCGATCTGTTGCCGTAGAAGACTTCGCGTACGCCTTCCTTGACAAGAACGGTAAACCGTTCACCGGCTTCAGTAACGGTGGTTGTTCGGGAGACGCCATGAATGCGGGGTGGGGATTGTGGCATTTCTCAATCATGGTGCCGTCGGACGAGTTTGAAAGTGCCCTACCCACGTTGGCTGCCGTCATGGGCTCTTATGAGATTAATGGCAAGATGGCCGTAAAAGAGATCGCGAAGAACATGTAGAACTACTACGCCGGGCTAACCAAGATCGGCGACCAGATCGCGATGAACTCCGAGCAAATGCGGCGGGAGAATCTCCAAGTCATGCAGAACAATGACCGACTCCGTGATTACACCTCATACCAGACGACACGGATGATCATGGAACTACCCCTACCTCACCCGCGAAACCGGCTATGTAGTCGCCAATAAAAACGGGCTATTCACCCCAGACGGCCAACGGGTTGTTGCCGTCAACGGAAAGAGCGCTCTCAGACTGTATAGCGAACCGGCCACTCTACGCATGCAGGAGATCAACTCAGGGAACTGTTTGAATAGACGTTCCCTAGCAGTCTGTTGGACTTAGCGTGATGTTTTTTTCGCTTCTGACAATTCCGACCGGTTCAGCGCGGTTGCGATTTCGTTTTTTTTACCGACGCCTCTGATATTCTTCCGGCTTGGCGACTTTTCAAGCCGGCGCCACTGA
>CAIKAP010000149.1 GCA_903825435.1 uncultured Verrucomicrobiota bacterium | reverse complement strand
CTGCATCACTTGGCTGTCGTGCACCGAGGCGGTCGTCGTGGCGACGCTGTGCACCAACCCACTGCCCGCGTCCACCCCCACGCTGGCTTCCATCCCAAAGTGCCATTGATTGGCTTTGCGGGTGCTGCTCATCTGCTGGTCACGTTTCTTGGCCGCATTCTTGGTGCTGCTGGGCGCAGCGATCAGGGGCGCGTCCACAATCGTGCCGGTCTTCATCGTCAGCCCCTTCTGGGCCAAACCTAAGCTGCCCCGGGTTTATTTTCCACAACTTGAGGACCGGACAGCGGCATCGAGTTGAATAAGAAATTCTTCAAGCTAGTGAGCTGGTACGACAACGAGTGGGTCTATAGCTGCCGTACCGTTGCCCTCCTCAAGAAAGTCGGCAAGAGCCTCTTAAAGATGATGTGTAAACCCTACTGTTTTACCCTTGCATCACAGCGGCAGTTTGTTATCTCTCAATGCTCGTGATCCCCTTTCGACCAAAGCTCTTGGAGTGTCTTCATAGTTACGACCGCGCGACGTTCTTCGCCGACCTCGCGGCAGGTGTGACGGTCGGCGTTGTCGCGCTGCCGCTGGCCATCGGTTTCGGCATCGCGTCGGGCGTGACCCCGGCGCAGGGATTGTGGACGGCGATCGTGGCAGGTTTTTTGATTTCGTTGTTGGGCGGCAGCAAGGTGCAGGTGGGCGGGCCAACGGGAGCGTTTGTGCCATTACTGGCGGGTATCGTGGTGGGCTACGGCTACGGCGGGCTGGCGGTGGCGACGTTGATGGCGGGTGTGATGCTCGTATTGATGGGTGTGTTTCGCCTTGGTAACCTGATCAAGTTCATCCCGTACCCGGTCACAGCCGGGTTTACCAGCGGGATCGCGGTAATCATTGCGGTGGGACAGCTCAAGGAATTTCTCGGGCTGGAGGTGGTGTTGCCGCGGCATACGCCACAACAGTTTTGGGTTGTGATCTCGAACCTGGCATTGACCAGCCTACCCACGCTAGCCATCGGCGCGATCGCGTTGCTGATTCTGTTGGGCTGGCCGAAGAAATGGCGCTACGTGCCGTCGTCCATCGTGGCGGTGGTGGTGACGACAGCGGCGGTGGCAGCGCTCGGGCTGAATGTGCAGACCATCGGCTCGAAGTTCGGTGGCATCCCGCGTGGCCTGCCGGAGTTGACAATGCCAAAGCTGACTTTCGAAGATTTCAATCACCTACTCATACCGGCGTTTACCATCGCGATGCTCGGTGCGATTGAGTCGCTGCTGTCGGCGATTGTGGCGGACGGTATGATCGAGGACCGCCATAACTCGAATCAGGAACTAATCGGCCAGGGGCTGGCGAACATTGTGTGTCCGTTCGTGGGCGGCATCTCGGCAACGGGCGCGATTGCCCGAACGGCGACGAACATCCGCAGTGGCGCGCGCACGCCGGTGGCGGGGATCATTCATGCGATGACGTTGCTGGTGTTGATGATGCTGGCCGCGCCGCTGGCGAAGTTTATTCCGCTGGCATCGTTGAGCGCGGTGCTGTTGATCGTGGCGTGGCGGATGGGCGAGTGGGACACGTTCATCGAACTATCGCACAGCACGAAAAGCGATTTTGGGGTGATGCTGACTACGTTTGCGCTGACAGTTGTGTTCGACCTGACGGTCGCAGTCGGTGCAGGGTTGTTGATGGCGGCGGTGCTGTTTATCCGTCGAATGGAGGAGATCACGCAGATTCGCTTGGTGACGCCGAAGACGGACTTGGAAGTTGGCGCCGGCTCGATCAGAGATAAACAGGTGCCGCCTGGCGTGCTCGTTTACCGCATCGAGGGACCGTTCTTCTTCGGCGCAGCGGAGAAACTGGAGAACGCGCTGGCTCGCCACTCAGAGGTGCCGAAGATCGTAATCTTCCGCATGCGCAACGTCCCGGCAGTGGACGCGACGGGGTTGCACGCGCTGGAGGTCGTGCTGGAGAAGTTCCACCGCAAAGGTACTCAACTACTCCTGAGTGGCGTGCAGCCGCAACCGATGAAGGTGCTCTATAAGGCCGGGTTCGTGGACAAGATCGGGTTGGATAACATCTGCGCAAACCTGGACGTCGCGCTCCATCGGGCACATGACATTCTCGCGCCAAAATAATCGTTGTCCGTTGGATAGGGAGGGCTAGAATCGCGGTGTGAGCAAGCAACGGAACATGACGCCGGTGGCGTTGACGGTTGCCGGGTCGGACAGCGGCGGCGGCGCCGGGATGCAGGCCGATCTAAAAACTTTCCACGCGCTTGGTGTGTTCGGCACCAGCGCGATCACTTGCCTGACGGCACAGAATCCTTCCCGCGTCAGCGCCGTGGAGGCAGTGGCGCTGCGGATGGTGGCGGAACAGATGGAACGCGTGTTGGAGGCGTTCCCTGTGGGCGCCGCGAAGACAGGGATGCTCTACGACGCGCCAATCATCGAAGCAGTGGCGCGCGTTTTCCGCCGGCACAAGTTTCACAATCTCGTCGTTGATCCCGTGATGGTGGCGAGCAGCGGGGCGAGGCTGTTGAAGCCGTATGCGGTGGCGGCATTGACGAAAAGCCTATTGCCGCTGGCACTAGTGGTGACGCCAAACCGTGCGGAGGCAGAGGTGTTGTGGAAACGACCGGTTCGTACTCGCGCCGAGCAACGCACTGCTGCTGCGGCGCTGGCGGAGCGTTTTGGAGTGGCGTTTATTGTGAAGGGTGGGCATCTGGCTGCGGAGAAGCGCGCGGTGGATGTACTGTTCGATGGAAGTAGGCTTTACGAGTTTGCGGCGGCACGAGTGCCGCACGTCAAGACACACGGGACCGGTTGCATATTTTCGGCGGCGCTGGCTGGTAATCTGGCACTTGGCCATTCGCTGACGGAGTCGGTGGCGCGCGCGAAACAATTTGTGACGAATGCGATTTGTCATTGGATTCGGGTGGGGAGATACAGAGCGTTGCGGGCATGAAACGACCACTAGTTGGTCTGGTAATCGTTTATACGACGGGCATCTGGGCGGGGTTGCTGGTGAATTGGTCGCCAGCGCTGGCGCTTGGCGGCGCGGCGGGGTTGCTTTTCCTTTTTCTGTTCTGGCAACGATTGCCCATTCTTTGCGGGTTGGTCTTCTTTGCCGGACTGCTCTCGTACCGAGAAACGCTAACGCTGCGATCGCCGCGCGACATTGCGTGCCTAGTACAACGCGACCAAAGCGTCTGGTTGCGCGGCGTGGTTGTCAGCGAACCGCAGGCGAACGAGACGGGACGGTTGAGCTTCAAGTTCCGCGTGTCCGCGCTGCGCCGGGTGCAAGCTTGGGAACGCGCGGAGGGGATGCTTTGGATGAGCGGCACGATGGCCCTGCGGTACGGCGACGAGATCGAGTGTGCGGTGGCTTTGCGCACGCCGGAAGGGCCGCGAAATCCGGGCGCGTTCGACTGGCGGGACTGGCTCACGCGCCAGCACATCGCGTTCACGGCCACTGTCGCGTCGAACGACACCTGCGCCGTGCTGGCGCGCGACCGGAGCAATCCGCTGACGGCGCTCTCGCTGCGGTTACACGACCGGTTTGAACGCGCGTTGCGCTGCGGCCTTGAGGACGAACCGGAGCTGGTAGGAGTGTTGACCGGCATGGTGATCGGCGAACGCGCCGACATTCCGCCCGACACCTACGCCGACTTCCAGCGCACCGGTGTCTTCCACGTCTTTGCCATCAACGGACTGCATGTCGGTCTCGTGATGGTGCTGGTGTTGATTCTTCTGCGCGCCGCGCAAGTGCCAGCCCGTTGGACCGGAGCGGCGGCGATTCCGTTGCTCGTGTTGTACGTGTGGGCGACCGGCGCGCACCCCGGTGCTGTGCGGGCGCTGGTGATGGCGAGCGTGTGGCTGCTCGGGCGAATGTTGGTGCGGCCGGCGGATGGTTCGAACAATCTCGCGGCAGCGGCGCTGGTCCTTTTGGTTTGGGAGCCGCTCGAACTGTTCGATGGCGGGTTCCAACTGTCGTTCGCGGTCGTGACGGCGATTGTCGTGATGACGCCGCGGATCGAGGCGCGACTCTTGCCGTTGTTCAAGATAGATCCGTTTCTGCCGGACCAGTTCGTGCCGCGCTGGCGCACGGCGGTAGATGCCGTGTGGCGCGGACTGATACGGCTGTTGAGTTGTTCGATTGCGGCGTGGGTCGGGTTGGTGCCGCTGCTGGCGACGTACTTTCACCTGTTCACGCCGGCGAGCATCGTGGGGAACTTGCTGGTGATTCCGCTGCTCGGCGGCGTGATCGCATTGGGGCTGGGCGCGACGCTGGCGCACGCGGCTTGGCCGTGGCTGGCAGCGACGTTCAACGACGCCAGCTTCGCGTTGGTGTCGGTGATGACACACGGAATGGAGTGGCTCAGCCGGGCGCCGGGTAGCCATTTGTACGTGCAGGCGCCGCCGGTGTGGTTGACAACGGTGTACTACGGGTTGGGTGTGTTGTTGCTGGTGCGGACGATTCCGTGGCGGTGGCGTCGGTGGAGTGTCGGTATCGGCGCGCCGGTCGCGGCGGGCGTGGCGTTGTTCACAGCGCAACCGGAAGAATTCGTGGAGATCACGGTGCTGGATAATCCAGATGGCGTCGCCATGTTCGTGAACTTACCGGTGGAACGCGACGATTTTTTGATTGATGGCGGCGGCGAAAAGATTCTCCTGCCGTTCCTGCGCGCGCAAGGCGTGGACCGGCTCGGCAGCGTGGTGCTGACCTGCAAGGACAAGGGACATGTTGCTGGACTCAGCAACGTCGTTGCCGAGGTTCCTGTCCGTCAGGTCGTCATGTCGGACATGCCATCGCGTTCGGCTCCGTACTGGGAATGGCGGGCGCAGGTGAACGCACACCGCGTTCCGGTCCGCACGCTCCACGCGGGGGCGCAGTGGAACGTCCAGCAATTAAAACTGACGGTGCTGAATCCACCAAGGAACTCGTGCTCCAGTCGTGCGGATGATAACTCGCTGGTATTACTGTTGGAGTACGGGCCGACGCGCATGTTGTGGATGTCGGATGCGGGCGCGTCGGTCGAACAACGCCTGGCTCGCAGCGGTTTGGACCTGCATTGTCCGATCCTTATCAAGGCCAGCCACAACAAGGAGCCGTCCGGCACCGATGAGTTACTGGATGCCGTGCGGCCGGAACTGGTGGTGCAGATAGCCAATCTCTGGCCGGCGCACCGGTATCCGGACGCGGCATCACGCGAGCGGGTTGTGCAGCGCGGCGCCCACTGGCTCTGTACCGAAGAGTCCGGCGCGATCACGCTTCATTTGAACTCGTGCGGGTATTGGGTTCGGACTTGCCGTGAGACGGGCGACTGGCGATAGTACGAACATGATTGTCACCACGAACGGAAAAATTATCACACCTCGAAGCGTGCTGGAAAACCACTGTGTCGTCATCGAAACAGCGTCATCAAGCAGATCTCCAAGTTCTGTGCCACGGGCGGCACAACGGCGATGACGATGATTGGGGTACGGATCGAGTTTTAACGGCCATGAAAGTGGCGGTCACTGGCGCGGCGGGGTTTGTCGGGCGCGAACTGATGAAGCAGTTGCGCGAGGCGCGGTCGGTGGGGCGTGGCGAGCGGTTGACGGAAGCGTTTGCCGGGGCGGATGCGGTCGTTCATCTGGCCGGAATCATCCACGAATGCGGGGCGAACACGTTCCAACGCGCGCACGTCGAGATGACGCGCGCCGTCATCGAAGCCGCGAAGGCGGCGGGCGTGCGGCGTTACCTGCACATGAGCGCGCTCGGTACGTGGTCCGGAGCGCGGAGCCGTTATCACCAGACGAAATGGGCGGCGGAGGAACTGGTACGGCAAAGCGGTTTGGCGTGGACCATCTTCAGGCCGTCGATAATTTACGGTCCGGAGGACAAGTCGGTGAATGTGTTAGTGAAGACGTTGCGGCGACTGCCGTTTGCGGTGGTGCTGGGCGACGGCACCGGAAAGATTCAGCCGGTTTCGGTGTCGAACGTGGCGAGGGCGTTCGCATCGGCGCTCACGAACGATGCGACCATCGGCAAAGCGTACGATTTGTGCGGCCCGGCGGCATTCACGTGGAATGAACTGTACGACAAGCTCTCGGCTATGCACGGCTTGCGCCGGCCGAAGCTGCATCTGCCGCTGGGTGTGGCACGGCTGCTGGCGGCGGTGATGGAACAGGTGTTGACGCAACCGCCGTTCAACCGGGACCAGTTACTGATGGTTAGTGAGGACAACGTTGGCGACCCGTTGCCAGCGGAGTGGGAATTGGGCGTGGTGCGGGAGAGTTTCGAAGCGGGTGTGTCGCGCTGAAAAGCAAACAGGGCCGACGCACGTGGCGTCAGCCCTGTCGCGATAACGATAAACGGTTGGAGACTACTTCTTTTCTTCTTTTTTCTTCCCAGCGGCGGGCGGGCCGATCTTCTTGGCGATCAGTTTGTCGCCTTCTTCGACGAACTGGACCATAACCTTGTCACCAGCTTTGAGGTCGGCGAGGGTGGCGTCCTTCTTGTCGACTGTGGCGTATTTGGTCTTGTCGTTGACTGTGAAGGTCTTGGAGTCATCTTTCTTATTCTTCACGACGACGTTACAAGCCGTCGCGTCAACGGACACGATTACACCGGTAAAGGCGTGGTCTTTGGGCTTCTCGGGTTTGTCGGCGGCGAAGCTGGCGCTGGTGAACGCAATGCTCACGGCAACCAGGCTGAGTGCGGCGATGAGGGATTTCATCTGAGTTATTCCTCCTATTGGTTGGTTGGTGTTTTCCCTTTGCAGTAACGGCGTTTACGGCAAAAGCTCCCGCCGGTCAACACAAAACCGGCGGGTAGCAAGCAGAGGTTGAATGGCAGACAAGCACCGGTTAAACTGCCGGTGTGAGAGAGTTGGAAAAAATCAGCGACTGGCTTTGGGAGTTGCCGACTTCCCACAAGCCGGGCATGCGCGTGCCGGGACGCGTTTATGCGTCGGAGGAAATGCTCAAACAAATCGCGGGCGACAACGCGCTGGAACAGGTGGCGAATGTCGTTTTCTTGCCGGGCATCCAGAAATTTTCGCTGGCGATGCCGGATATTCATTGGGGCTACGGTTTTCCAATCGGCGGTTGCGCGGCGACGGATCCGGATGACGGCGGCGTGATTTCGCCGGGTGGCGTTGGTTACGATATTAATTGCGGGGTGCGATTGATGCGGACGAATTTGCGGCAGCCGGAGGTCGCGTCGCGGATGAAGGAGTTGGTCGCGCAGTTGTTCCGCGATGTTCCGTGCGGTCTCGGCGAGGGGAGCGATTTGGAGTTGTCGCACGCGGACGAGAAGGCTTGTGTGCGCGACGGCGCGGCGTGGGCGGTGGCGCGCGGGTTCGGGAAGACGGAGGATTTGGATTTTATCGAGGAGCGCGGTTGTTTGGAAGGCGCGGAGCCGTCGGGGATCACGAACCGGGCGCTGGAACGCGGCGCGGGCCAGCTCGGGTCGCTCGGCAGCGGAAATCATTTTCTGGAAGTACAGGTGGTGGACGAAATTTTCGACGAGCACGCGGCGGAGGTGATGGGGTTGTCGCGCGGCGGTGTGACGGTGATGATTCATTGCGGTTCGCGCGGGTTCGGCTACCAGGTCTGTGATGATTATTTGAAGATGATGCGCGGCGCGCCTGCGAAATATGGAATCGGTTTGCCGGATCGGAAGTTGGTGTGCGCGCCGGTGAAGTCGCCGGAGGGCGAGGAATATTTGTCGGCGATGCGGTGCGCGGCGAATTATGCGTTCGCAAACCGTCAGGTGTTGATGTCGAAGGCGGAGCGGGCGTTCGGTCATGCGTTACGGATTTCGCCGCGGGAGTTGGGAATGGAGTTGGTGTTCGATGTGCCGCACAACATCGCGAAGCTGGAGCGGCACGACGGGGAATTATTATGCGTGCATCGTAAAGGCGCGACGCGTGCGTTTCCGCCGGGTCACGAGTCGTTGCCGCCTCGGTATCGCGGGATCGGTCAGCCGGTGTTGGTGCCGGGTGATATGGGTCGTTGTTCGTTTGTGTTGGTCGGTACGGAGGCGGCGATGTCGCAGACTTTTGGAACAGTTTGTCACGGAGCGGGCCGGATGATGAGTCGGACGGCGGCGGCGAAACACGGTTCGATGGCGGATTTGCGGTGCGCGCTGGACGAGGCGGGCGTGACGATGATGGCGCACGGAAAAGGGACGGCGTTGGAGGAGGCGCCGTGGGCGTATAAAAATGTTGAGGATGTGGTGGAGGTTTGTGATCAGGCCGGTATTGCGCGGAAGGTGGCGCGGTTGCGGCCGATGGGAGTGATGAAAGGCTGATGGCTGCGCGACGAACAGAGGTTTTGAATAAACCGGTGCGCGCGGCGTCGAAGCTGGCGAACCAAGAAGTTCTCACCGAGTTGAGTGATCGGGAGCTGGTTAAACGATGCCAGCGTGGGCGATTGGAAGCCTACGGCGAACTCGTCAACCGTTACCGAAACCGCGTGTACGCGCTGGCGCTCGGCATGGTGAGGAACGAGCAGGATGCAACTGATCTTTGTCAGGAAACGTTTGTAAAAGGTTGGCAGGCGATACGCGGGTTTAAGAAGAACGCCTCGTTTTATACGTGGCTGTACCGCATCACCACCAATCTTTGCATTGACCACGTTCGCCGACGCGACCGCAGGCCGACGGTGGAGTTCCAGGAAGCGGTGGACCAGGATACCGATGCCGGTATCGAGGTGCCGCCCTCGAACCAGCCGTTGCCGACCGACGAGGTACGGCGGCGCGAACTGCGCGAGTTGATCGAGGCGGCGCTGGAACGGCTCTCGCCCGAACATCGGATTGTGGTTCAGCTCCGCGAGTTTGACGGGTTGGATTACTCGGCCATAGCGAAAGTGGTCGGATGCTCAATGGGCACGGTGATGTCGAGACTTCACTATGCCCGGAAACATTTGCAGAAGTTGTTACGAAAGGTGCTATGAAAAGTCATAATATAGAACGCATCAGCGCGCTGGCCGACGGCGAGCTGAAAGGATTGTCCCGCTGGCTGACCCAGCGGCACGTGCGGCATTGCCCGCAATGTGCCGACGAGTTCGCGCGCATCGAGCGCGTCCGCGAAACACTCGCGGCGTGCCCGCCCGTCGTCGAGATGAGCGACTCCGCCGATTTCTTCTGGTCGAAGGTTCGTCGCGAGATCGCGGCGCGTGAACAGGAAACCATTTCCATTCCGATGCCGCGCCTGTCGTTTGCCGACTGGCTCCAAGTCAATCGCGGCATCCTCGCGACCGTCACCTCCGCGCTCGTCGTCGTCGCGGGCAGCATCGTCATGCTCCAACAGCCCACTCGTTCCGGCGCCGTCATGGTCGAACGTGTTGACACCGTCATACCGAACACCGTCGCCACGCCGTTGAAAGGCGCCGAATCGGATGTCGCTGTCATCTGGGTGTCGGGTCTCGAATGGACGCCCGACCTCGACCAGATGCAGGAATGTTTCGATAACATCGAGACATGATCATGCGCTGGATTGCGACACTTTCGCTGTCGCTTCTACTCGCGCTGCCGGCACGGGCGGCGAATGTTCAAGCCCGCTTGATTCGCGCCTCCAACGAGAGCGGCAAGTCGGACACTAGCCTTTCCGACCTCCAAGTGAAACTCAAGGAGAAGTTCGGCTACAAATTCTACCAGCAACTCGGCGCCCAGCAACAGCCGTTGAAAACCGGCACGAAGCTCCAACTCGACCTTGGCCAGAACTTTCAGGTTTTCGTCACCCCGAAATCCTCCGATAAACACGAGCAGTCGCTAGAACTGGAATGGTATTACGGCAAGACGCTACTAGTTCGCAGTGTCGTCAAGATCGTCGAGAACGGACATCTCCTTGTCAAAGGCCCCGAAGTCGGCAACGATTGGATCGTTTTGGCTGTCAGCGTCCGCAACTGACGAAAGAAGTTGGAACAGGCGAAGGATTTGAACCCTCCTCGTCGGCTTGTGAGTTTGGAACTACCTTTTGTATAATAGGTGTACTGATTTGCTTTCCAGCCACTCACCCGCTACACTCACCTGCTTACGGCGGAGTGATTCACCGCTAAACTGATGAGAATGATGTCCAATGGGATTGGCGAAAGTGTGCCCTCCGCCTGTCAGGACTGGGCCAATACCAAAGCGGCGTATCGCTTTTTCTCCAATAAAAATGTGAGCGAAGAGCACATCATGGACGGTCATTTCCAAGCCACCCGTGGTCGCCTCTCACAAACCAAGCGAACGATTCTGATGCTCCATGATACCTGTGAGTTCTCCTTTCAGCGGGATCAGGATTCCATTACGGAACCAGAACCGTTGATAGCTTTGCGACAGCTGGACGAACACACCGAGTTACATCAAGGCACTGCGCCAAAGACCATCGGTGCCGACAAGAACTATCATCAACAGGCATTCGTGTGCGCGGTTGTCGTGAACGCCAGTTGTCACCGCATGTGGCCTGCAAGGAGCGAGTGCAGGTTCCTGGACTCGATCAGCGCACCACGACGAAGTCCGGCTACCAGACCAGCCAACGAATTCGCAAACGGGTGGAAGAGATCATCGGTTGGATCAAGGTCATCGGCGGCTTGAGACGCAGCCGCTACCGTGGACAAGAACGCACGCAAGCGTGGGGATACTTTGTGGCCAGCACCTATAACCTATTGCGGATGGCACGACTCGAACTCGTGACGACAAACTGATGTGCAGGAAGGCTCACCCACTAACCATCACTACCAACACGCCATTGGACAATAAGCGAAGTAGACGACTCCGGCCTGAATCAGAGAATCCAAACATGTTGAATTCTGCCAATCGCTCTCCCCCTTACACGGCAAATCTCAAAAATAGACGTTGTTCAACAAGCCGCTAGTGAGTAATCCCAAAAAATGAAGTGAACAAAATATGATCATATGCGTTTCGGCTCGGTAAAATAAGACTGAAGTCAATACCATTAAACCAGACAGTAGTGAACCACGCTCTAAATCTATTTCGAAGTATTGATCGCACTTACGTCACGACCACGGGGATAAAAAGTACGAGCGGGAAACAGCTTAGTTGATAGCCCGTCAAAAAGTGCCTGCATCTACAGTTTCATCGTCGGCCGAAAGGAAACGAAGTTTGACTTGATTTGCTGGCAAAACCGGCGAGACTGCTTCTTGCCCGAAGCGGGCGTAGCATAGTGGTAATGCATCGGCTTCCCAAGCCGACGAGGAGGGTTCGATTCCCTTCGCCCGCTCCAACTTACTCTTGCCCCGTAATCAGCACAGGCGTTTGAATTCAGGCGGATTGTGTTTTTTGTTTCGCCCCATACTCGTCCCATGTTCCTACTCCTAACACTCTGTCCAAAGGTTAATTTATTCAGAGCTTCATTGAGAACACGGCACAAATCAGGAGAATTCACCTGAATGAGTTTGCGGCCAGTTCCGTCAGAACATGCAATAATGAAAAGTTTTTTGCTATTGGCGCTGCTGTTACCCGCACTCAATACCACCGGCATCGAATTGACGTTTGGTAACGACGCCTCACCATCGCAAGCGGATGCATTCAAGGCGTTGGGTGTTACTAGCGTCGAAAGCTATGTTGATTGGGCCGGGGTCGAGCCGGAGGAGGGCCGGTGGGACTGGAGCAAGTGGGACCATCAGGTCGCCATACTTAATAAAACTGCAGGCTTGAAATGGGTACCGTTTCTCATCGCTGGTCCTGCCTACGCAACTCCGCTTTGGTTTCAGCGCGGACCGAACTCACACTACTTGCGCTGTCTGGAACATGGAAAAGAGAGCAAGATTCAAAGCATATTTAATCCTGATTTCCGCCCTTGGGTGTCCCGCTTTCTTCAGGCATTTGCGGAACGATACGGCAACTCTGGCGTGATCGAATCGGTGTTAATCGGTGTCACCGGCGTATACGGAGAGAGCATTTATCCCGCCAACAAAAGACCCGGTGACTGGACAACGAGATTAACAGGTGAATACCACAGCCATCACGGCTGGTGGGCTGGTGATTCAGATGCGGGTGCGGCATTTCGCAAGGCAATGCAGAATAAGTATCACTCTCTGACGACTCTGAACCTTGCGTGGGGTACGCACTACAACACTTTCACTGAAGTCATGACGGTCATGCCAGAAAAGGCGATAAATGACAGGATGCGAGATGATTTTGTTGAATGGTATCAACAGGCAATGACGGACTGGGCGGTTTTTTGGGTTGCAGAGACGCGCAAGGCATTCCCACAGACTGAGATTTATCTTTGCACTGGCGGAGACGGAAATCCTCAGCTGGGTGCAGATTTCACCGCTCAAGCCAAAGCGATTGCGCCATTTGGGGCTGGTATCCGTATCACAAACGAAGGCAGCGATTATACCACCAATTTTTCCCTTACCCGTGAGGCAGCTACTGCCACGCGACACTACGGTACGTTTTGCGGATTCGAGCCGGCGGGTGCTGTGACCGTGGCAGGTCTTGCCGCGCGAATCTATAACGCTGCCGCCTCTGGAGTGCGGCAGTTGCATTTCTACACCGACAATGTATTGGGAAGCCCTGAGCGATTACAAAACTTTCGCGCCAACACCAAGTGGTTGATGCCGCGCCAACCGAGTGTAGACGTAGCGTATTATCTTTCGCGTGAAACATGGGCACTGGCTCCAGACGCAATAGGACGAACATATCAATTGTCGCGTCGGCTCCGGGAGCTTGTTGATCATGATTATGTAACTCGCCAATCTGTTACTGATGGCGCATTACAACACTACCGTGTGCTGATCCTTGCTGAATCGCCAGTGCTGGAGCCCCGCGTGGCGGCAGCAATAGAGCACTGGGTGGAGGCTGGTGGCGTGTTGATCGCTGTTGATCCAAACACCGGTACAAGGCTTTATGACAATACTGTATGGCAGACGCGGTTGTTTGGAATGGAGAAGGAGACAGACAAACATATTGGCAAGGGAAGGAGTATAATGGTTGATAAATCAATTTTACAAAATGCTATCAAACCGTTTGTGCACCTAGATGGACAGCACGATGGACGATTTGTGACCCGGTGTAAAACCGGATCCCTGTGGTTTGACGCCGCCAAGACGACTATCGTTGACGATATACACTCAACCTCGGACTAACAATGCACTGGCCCGGGAAAGTGAGTCCGCTCACCTGTTCTGCTTTCCCGCTTCGCCCTAACAGCATCACGGGGTACTCAATCTCCGCGGAATGCGGACGAGTTTTTTGACCAAACGAGAAAAATGGGTGACTTGGAACGGCACGGGAGTGGTAAAGACTTACCATCTTGGGGACCCCGGGGGTGCCGGAGCAGACCAAGTTCACAAACCATCGCTGTCAATCAGCACCCGACCGTATAGTGGTAAAATTGCCGCTGTCCTAGCGCAACGGTATAAACTCGTTGTTGTCGCCGCCGCAATAATCAACGGCGCACCTGCTGGACTACGGCCCGAGGCGGACGCGGTAGAAGCGGGCGGGGCGGTTTGTCGCGCCACCGACATCGACGTAGTTGGTGACGGTGTCGCCGACGACGTTGATGATGATCGGCCCGCTGATGTCCTGGAAGTTGTTGGTATAACCGCTGCCCGGAGCGCCGTTGGTGGCTTGCACCACGTTGGTGCGCGGCCCGGCTGTCTTCCATGTGACCGTGAAATTTGAGCCAGTCGGCCCTGTCGAGGTGATTCGAAACACCGATGACGGGTTCGTCGGGTTCAAGCCCGCCAGATACTTGAAGAGGTTATTTTGGCCGGTGCCATCAGCATCGCCATTGGCACAGGAAAGATAGTTGGTGGTTGTGCCGTTACCGCCGAAGTATTGGGCGCGCCACCAGTCGGGGAGGCCATCGCCAACGGTGGCGGTGGCGGTGATGAGGGTAGCAGTGTTGTTGTTGGGGTTGGCGTCGATGGCAGTGGTGGCGGTGGTGGCGGTATTGGTGATGATGCCAGCGGTGTTGATGAGTGTGGTGATGGTGATGGTGGCGGTGTCGTTGGTGGTGAGTCTACTGAGGGTGCAGGCGACGTTGCCGAAGGCGTCGGTCGCACAGGTGCCCAGGGTGGTGGTGGCGTTGAGGAATGTGGCGGCGGCGGGGAGCGCGTTGGTAACAGTGACGCTGCTGGCGGTGGCGGGACCTAGGTTGGTGACGATGATGGTGTAAATGAGGTTGCTGCCGAGGGCGACGGTGGCGGGGCTGGCGGTGAGGGCGAGGGCGAGGTCGGGCTGTGAGTTGGTGACGGCGCGGTAGGCGTTGATGCGACCGTGGCCGTAGAATTCGTTGGTGCCATTGGTATAGGTGACGCCGCCGATTTGGTCGCAACTGTTATGCATGATGGTGCGGATGTCGGCGACAGTGAGCGCGGGGTTGGCGCTAAGCATGAGAGCGGCGATGCCGGCGGCGAGGGGGCAGGCGGCGGAGGTGCCGCCAAACATAGTCTTGTAGTCAGTGGAGGTCCAGCCGACGTTGCCGAGCGGGTCGAGTGTGGTGATGTCGTTCCAGCCCATGTTGCTGGAGGCGAGGAAATCGAGTTTGCCGTCATATTCGCTGTAATCGGCGCGGCGATCGCAGTCGGTGGAGGCGCCAACGGCGATAACGTTGGAATGACTGGCGGGGTACATGATGGCCGTGTTGGTGTTGGGCACACCGTTGCCAAGGTCTGCGCCGGCGACGTATTGACCACTGGAGTTGAAAAGGAGAAGGTAAAAGTTAGAGTTAGTCGCGATGGAGGTGGAACTGGCGAAAGCGATGGTTTCGGTGCCGGTGAAGTGGCAGAGGGGCGTCAGGAGGATGGCGTATTGGCCGTTGGTGATGGCTGGCGAGGCGGCGGAGATAGAGCCACCCGTGCCGGTAAAGGCGTTAGATGTCGAGAGCCACCAAAATGCGTCGCCAGAGACCCACCAGCCGGGAACAAGCCCTTCAAAATCTTCGTCTGGCAAGACATTGGTGAGGTGGTCGTAACCGTTGGTGCCGATGATGCAGACGTTGTCGATGCGGACGGTTTCCTCGCCATTGCTGCTGCCGTTGTTGCCGTAGTAAAAGCCGGCGTAGAGGTCGCCGCCAAATCCGTTAAGGTAAAGACGGATGCGGCTGCCACCCCAGCCCCACGTGCTGGCATAGTTGCCGGTAGCGAAAAA
This sequence comes from uncultured Verrucomicrobiota bacterium, assembly GCA_903825435.1. Classification (GTDB taxonomy): domain Bacteria; phylum Verrucomicrobiota; class Verrucomicrobiia; order Palsa-1439; family Palsa-1439; genus CAIKAP01. The sequence continues at coordinate 3,313 of CAIKAP010000149.1, read as the reverse complement.
GACGGGGCAACCTTTGCCGCCGCGGCCGGTGGTGACAGCGTAGTCGATGGCATCGTCAATGTAGGGGTTAGGTCCCCCAGTGCCCCAACTGTCGCTGAGCACATCGGCGTGATCGGCGGCATACATGATTGCGTCGCCGATAATCTGGTCGGTGCTGAAGTTGCCGGAGTCGTCGATGATTTTTATGGGGAGAATACGGCAGCTGCCGGCGATACCGGCGATGAGATAATTATTATTGATCTTCCCGGCGGCAATTCCGGCACAGCCGGTGCCGTGGCCGTTGGAGTTGGTGGGGCTGGGGTTCCCGTCGTTGTTGGCAAAGTCCCAACCGCCGGGGGCGATGGTGAGGTCGGGGTGGTTGGCGTCGACGCCGTCGTCGATGATGGCGATGGTGATGGCGTTGGTGCCGGTGGTGATATCCCAGGCACGGGTGGCGCTGACATCGGCGTTGCTGACGGCACCGTTCTGGCCGGTGTTTCGGAGGGCTTGCTGCTGGTAGAACAGCGGGTCATTAGGGATGCTGGAGAACCGGAGTTCACGGGTGAAGTTGGGCGCGGCCCAGCGGAGCTTAGGATTTTGAGCTAGCGTGCACGCGACAGCGAGAGGGTCAGTGGTTTTCGGATTGTTTAGGCGAAGGAGGTAGGTCTGCAAAACCGGTGAGCCGGTGGCGCCGACGACCGTCAGGCCAGCGGTATTGAAATCCTTGACAACATCGGCAAGACGGGTGCCTTCGGCGAGGCGGACAAGGAGTTCATCGCTGGGTAAGAGGCGGATATTGGTGTGCGGATCGACAAGGACGGGATAAGCGTAACGGACGTTGGCGGCGGCAGCGATTTGGCGCGGGACTAGGGTGAGGTGTTTGGAAGCGGGCCGGAGAACATTGACATTACCTTTGGCACGGAAGCTGGCGCGGAGCGCGGTTTGCAGGATCGGCAGGCTGGGAGTGAGTTGGAGACGCTGGAACGATTGGGCGGCATCGCGGTCATCGGTGTAGCGAACGGCGACCTCGTTGTTCACGCGCAACAACGAAATGCGGCGTCCACCGGCGGCGAAGAAATGGTCGCCGTTGTCGACGGTCGGCAGCGACGTGAGCGGCAGGGGTGTGACGAGGAGATTGGTTTTAACCAAGCGCGGGAACCCGGGGGGAAACGTGAGTGCCGGCGGATGGTTGGTGGCAGCAGAACTGTGCGCAACGACGACCAGGCAGATCACCAGAGCCATCCGGCATCGCCGTTGAAGGCATGTAAATGAAGCGGTCACTGAAACGTTATTTGGCGGAAGAATATAGGCTGTGAACCGGTCCCCGACAAGCGGATCCACGGTGCGGGACAAGATTCGTGTATAAACCGACATTTCCCAGACTTATGCTCGCGACCATCGCGGGATGTTGGATTTCATTTGTTGTCATTTTATCTCGTCTGGTCAAAAACCTTGTCCGCAGGAAAGCTTCTTGTGTACCATGCATCGTATGCCTTGGAAATGAATGCTCGCCTACATCACCGGCAGTGTTAACGAAGGCCTTCTGCGTCGTATCAAGTAGCGAAGCGTTCCATGAAACCTTTCCGCACCACCACGACAGTCACTCCCACTCTTGCCCCTGCGTCAGTCGAAGTAGCAGCCGTCATCTGACCGCTGCCAGTGCCCACCGGTTCGCATCAGAACAGCAGAAGTGATGCGAAACCACCCCCTAAATAACAGGATAGGTTGCGAAAAACTGCCTGTTTTTGATTTGCTTGGATGCCGGTTTCGCAACCCTTCCTGCCGGGGTTCGCAACCAAAGGGCGCAAGTGTTGCGTGTTTAAGTCAGAGCGTTGCGAGTTCACATTTAACATGACTCTGAGAATCGAGAGAAACGCAATCGACTCAAGTACATGGTTAATCTCACCAACGCCAAGTCCATGTTTCGGTTCAAGTGTCCTAATAGTGAGTGCATTCGTGGTGATTTCGATCTGACCAAGGAAGTTGCCGAGGCGGTCGGAAAGCATCGGACCAACGTTACAGGAGAAATGGGATGCAGGGGACGCACGATTAAGAATAGTCGTTGCGCCAATACTCTGCACTACACCCTGCTGCTGGGCCATCAATGACTCCAGCCGATTTTCCCGGCCCCCTATGCCAGGGTCGTTGGGATTGTCCCTTATTCCAGTGTATCGAATCGTAATTTGCACGAAATTGCTTCGCATTGAATGGACGGCGTTTTGATCCCTTACCAGCCTGCCTGTTTTCCACCTTGCCAACAGGCTTGGTCTCCGTTTTATCAACTGGTTTAGCCTCGGCGTTGACCGGCGGGTTGGCTGTCGGTTTGGACCCTGCCTTGATACCTGATTTGGTTTCAACTTTACCTGCTGTTTTGCTCTCTGCGTCACTCATGATCTGCCTCCGTCTCTAATCATTAACCCACAATTGGCTCACTGCCCAACGCCGGGACGGACAAACGGCCAGTGTAGGAAGTGTTTCCCAAATCCCTGCTATGACCGTTTCCCAGACTGGTAAATAGTTACCACTTGGTGGACAATTGAAAAAGTCACTTGATAGGCACGGTGCGGTCGCCGGATTGGACAAGCACTTCGAGGAGCCAGCCAAGGAGGTGGATGCGAATCAGCGCGATGTCGGATGCGCGGTGCGGGTCGATGTCTCTCCGAACCATGTCCTGCTCTGTGACATGGAACTGCTCGCCGAGAATGAGGCGCGCTTGGTTGATTGCGCTCATCCATGCGTTGATGTGGGCAGAGGGGAATCAGTGGCAAAAATGTCTCATCAAGGTTAAGGCCGACATAGCCTTGAGCCGTGATGTCTCCGCTGGACACGGATGCAAAGGGAAACCCGCAAACCCGTCCGGCCGTCTCGGCGATCCGCCTAGTGAAATAAGATTTTAATCATTTTTTTTGAGAGCGTCAAAACCAGCGATTTCTTTAGCGGCACTATTCGTGTTGGAAGCCCTTGCGGATCATACGGCAACCCAGAAAGAGGCTCCAAACATTGAGACCAACACTCTCATTCGGGTCAGCTTTAACAAGGTGTCGATGATTACCACACTAGCAGAGAACCGGTATTTGGTGACTGTAACCGATCACGATGGTAACGAATTGCCTGCACGAGTGAATTCCATGGGTATATCGTTTTTTTCGAGCGAATCAAGAAACAAGATAATGGCTTGAAACGTACGATCTATTTGTTACCGGCCGCAGTGCCGTCATAAAAAGTGCCGTCTTTGAGCCGAACTGCGATCATACGGTTGATTGATTTTGTGATCTCAGTGCGGTGAAAGTGACGGAAGTGCCGGCCTTCTTTTTCTCTCGTTCTCTCTGAACTG
>CAIKAP010000148.1 GCA_903825435.1 uncultured Verrucomicrobiota bacterium | reverse complement strand
GCTGGCGCAACTCGCGGTCGCCACGGTCCCCAACCCGCGGACCACAATCGTCCCGCCACAAGTTGTTGTGGTTGGTTGAGTAAACTGCATATCCAGTTTTCATGATTTTCGACCCCGATAGCGACCCAGACCCCGATGAAAGCATTGCGCGTTGTAACAAGGCCACTTTTTGACCTACACCCGTGCCGGCCCATGGTCTTTTCCTGAAGCAGCCCTTTCGCTGAGTTTTCACCGCGAAGAACGCGAAGTTTGCGAAGGATGGCGCTGGATGGGTAGACATTCGTTGCGTGCAAAGCCGTATCTTCGCATGGCTGATGGCATCCTGGGGTCTTTACGGCAAAGCGCCGCCACGGCGGGCTTGCCTTGGCAGTCCGCTTGTGAAGGATCTGGCTTGTTTGCTGTTATTTTTTCACGGGCGGACCGGTAACCAGTTGGTTCGCCACGCCCGGATGCATTTGCAGGTGTTCCATGGTTTCGGGGAGTGACTGGAAGGCAAACGATCGACGCATGAGGGCGTGAGCGGCGTTGTTGAGCAATGCAAAAGCGCCGACGATGTTCGTGTTGCGCGACGGGGTGCGATCTTCGCCCATGATTGCGTCGCGTTGCCAGTGATTTCCGATTTCGGTGCCGTTCCAGTGACTGCGCACGATGGCGAGCCACTGGCTGGGGGTGCGGTCGGTCGGCAACAGGCTGGAGATGAAGTAGCGCTCCAGCCGGGATTCCTTACCGCTTTTCTTGTAGAGGAACCGTCCGGTGACCATCAGGAGCGTCCGGCAGTAGGGCCTGCCGGCCTCAGAGGGAGCGAGGGGCTGGATGCTGATGCGACGTTCCTCAATGCGTCCGCGGACGCATTCGTTGAAGGCAAAAAGGGGGCGCAATCACGTCGCGACTGCGCCTTTTTGTGCAAGGCCGGCTGGTTGCCCTTGACCTGGAGTACATACTCGCCGTTCTGTTCGTAGATCTGACGCGCGGTTTGTTTCTGGGCATGCAATGGATCGCCGGTGACCACGCTTTCCTGTAGGTCGCCCATTCCAGCCAGCGTGCGCTGGGCGGTTTTAATTTCACCGCTGTTTTTTTTCATGCGTAAGGGCGACATGGCGACGGCCACGCCGGTGGCGGCATCGGTGATATTGAGTGTGCCGATGATCTCACGGATCATCTTGCCGTCCATCGCCAGGCACGGCGGCAACTTGCCCGCACGGGCACGGCACCAGACCGTGAGTGTTGCTGCCAGTGCTTCGAGGTCGATGAGGCGCAGCAGTTTGTAATAGACCATGTAGTCGGGCGCACGATACAGGCCGGTCTTGGGATTCACGGGCAGTCCCAGCATCTTCCGGTGCTTTTGATGTAACGCCTTGCCATAGCGTTCGATGGCTGCGATGGAATTGCGGTCGCACATGCGTGCCATGACAACAATGACCAGAACCGTGCCGAACCGGAATGGACACCAGCGTTTTCGAGGATCGATTCCGCTGTTCAAGGCATCCAGCAGCGATTCCAACTCCGGCGCAGGCAACGGCAAAACACGTTCGGGACTATCGATGCGCGCGGGGGCATCGTCCGGATGCAAGGTTCGTGCGCGCAGACGCTCCCGCCAGTCCGGATGCAACGGCTTCAACCACAGCTTCTTCGGATGCTCATTGTCGACGAAGTAGTCCTGACAGTCGCGACTAAAACCTGCCGTGAACCCACACGGTGCCCACCCGGCAGCCCGGTAACAGGTGCCGGCGTGGGCTTCCGGATCCGTGAAGGTTTCCATCAATAATGGCCCATAGCCAAACCGCTCTCGCCACATCTGCGGCAGCGCACGCACGGCGGCGCCCAATGTCTGTGAGGCTAAATTCGGTTCGCGTGTCGCCTCCGGAACCAGAAACCTTCGGTTTTGCACGAGCAACTTCAGGCGTTCCGCTCGTTTCGCCGCATCCCATCCAATTTTCTGGTCCCGTTCCCGCAGTCGTCGGGCGGCCGGACCCCATGTCAGCAACGCCACCCAACGCGCATCGCGCACCACAACCTGACGCAAATAATGACCCACTGAATGGCCCGCGCCCAGCCAATGTTCGTCGGCCAGCATCCGGTCAAATCGCTTCACTTCCGCCGGTTTTGATACTGTGATCACGTCCAGTGCGCGCATTGCCGTCATTGCCTGTACTCCTTTCGGCAACCGTAGCATGCACGAAAGGGGCGTCCGCGTTCAGCACAAAGTCATTCCTGCGGCCAGAACGGCGAAAGGCGAGTTTCAGGCAAAGACCATGGACGGATACGTCTGTCCTGACAACGGGACTTGACACGGATGCGCGAGCCCCGGACACTGCCAATTTTGTCACGGGAAGGCACGACCGGCTTCTTTGGGGCCTGTCCGCCATTGAGGGCAGCATGCGTCACAGGTTGCAAATTTGTCTGGCCGCGATCCTGCTGGCGTGTGGCGGTTTCGCGCGCGCGGCGGCCACATCGAGCCAGGTCGTGATCGTTTACGGCGAGGATTCCGTGGCGCCGGCCGAGCGCGGGTTTGCGCTGTCCCTGGCGCGTCACGCGTTTCGCTGGTTCCGGGATGCGGGGATCGATG
>CAIKAP010000147.1 GCA_903825435.1 uncultured Verrucomicrobiota bacterium | reverse complement strand
GAGACAAAGACCATCACGCTTTCATGCGGCAAACTCACGACCGGCGTCACCGTGCCGCAGTGGTCCTCGATCCTGATGCTCCGCAACCTGAAATCGCCCGAGACCTATTTTCAGGCTGCCTTCCGGGTGCAATCGCCGTGGTCCATCAAGAACCCTCACGGCGACAACCCGAACGAAGAGGAAATCCTCAAGCCGGTCTGCTTCGTCTTCGATTTCGCGCCCACCCGTGCGTTGCGGCAACTGTCCGAATACGGGATAGGCCTCTCGCCAAGCGAACCGAACCCGGAAAACGCTGTCAAAGAACTCGTGTCGTTTCTGCCCGTGCTCGCCTACGACGGGGCGAACATGACGCAAATCGACGCAGGAGGCATCCTCGATATCGCCATGGCGGGCACCTCTGCCACGCTTCTGGCTCGCAAATGGGAATCGGCCCTGCTGGTGAACGTGGACAACGACACCTTGCGCCGCATTCTGGACAATCCCGAGGCAATGGCTGCCGTTGAGCGCATCGAAGGTTGGCGCTCGCTCGGCGACAACGTCATTGAAACAATCATCAACAAGAGCGAGAAGGTCAAAGAACTCAAGAACAAGGGCAAGGACGGTTCTCTGACGGCGAAGGAAAAGAAAACGTTGACCGATGAGGAAAAGGAATACAAGTCCAAGCGCAAGCTCGTCCAGGAGAAGCTGATCAAGTTCGCCACGCGCATCCCCGCCTTCATGTACCTGACGGACTTCCGCGAGAACACCCTTCAGGATGTCATCACCAAGCTTGAGCCGGACTTGTTTCTGGCGGTCACCGGCCTGACGGTGAAGGACTTCCACCTCCTTGTTCAGCTGAAGGTGTTCAACACCGAGCAGATGAACCAGGCCGTTTTCGCGTTTCGCCGCTATGAAGACGCTTCGCTCCGTTACACGGGAGTCGAAAGCCACGAGGGGTTGAGTCACTACGGGCTGTATGACACGGTGGTGGCGAAGGAGTAAGCCAGGACACGAGTTCAAATTCAACGTGGCCTAGAGCCTCTCCCATAATCAGGTTATGGGCTTGAGCGCGCCGCACCTGTTGCGCAATGCCTGAAGCAGCCGCCTGCCCCAGCTTGTCTGCGGCGGCGTCTGTTCCGGCTGTCTCGCGCGATCCTCATTCAGGGTCTTGTTCATCTCCTGGACTTGTTGAGTCAATCCTTCAAGCGCGATGAACAGCTTCTCAAGCTGCTGTATGGCCTGTTGCGTCGCTCCGACATTAGCCGTTGAGGGGGTCGGCGCGGGGCTGTCGCACTTGTCGCGATCGTCGAGAGTGTGCGACAGTTCGCTGACTGCTGCAGTGATTTCACGCGCGTCCTCCGCGAACATCTTGAGAAGTTCCGTGGTGTCAACGCGCCAGCTGCCCTTCTCTCCGTAACCCTTGATTTTATTGGTGCTGACTAGCCGATACAGCGTGCTTGGATGCCGCTTCACCAGTTTGGCGGCCTCATAGCAAGAGATGAGCTTACCCATTATTTTGCCTTCCGAGCGTTGCGAACCTTTCATGCGACGTCGCTTTTGCGACTTGTCGCGCCCCTCATTGTCAAGCTTGTCCAACTAATTGCGCCATCGCACACCCAGAGGACACGTTTACAATACCACACCCCGTCCGTTGCGCAAGAGAAAAGTCGTGTTATCTCGAAACTTTACACGCGTGTTGATTTTAGATACGCCCTGGTCATCACGGCCAGGGTTGAGAATGATGTACCGATAAACAATGACCTGCGCCGTGGAAACGCGATAGACTGGAGCCCCTTTGACGGTCTTGACGTGAACACGACCGGGTACAGCTCGAAATGGGAGAGGGGGAGCCTCATGATGACCACCTTCCCGTCTGTCGTATTCTGCACAACTGAAGATGACCCCAACCTTGGACCGTTTGCGCGAGAATTTTCTTGGCAGGCTAAAACAAAAAGCCCCCTTTCGGGGGCTAGTTGCTGCGAGTGGTGGGCTGGTACTAGTGCAGGGTTTTGTTCAACCGCCTGCGGATTTCCGCCAAGCTCCGAGCAAGTTTAACGGGGTTGCCGTGGGCGCATGCCTCGATGATTTCGTTCATGCTCTCCTCGCTGCCGCCGGGGAAGCTGGGGCCCTCCAAACCAAGGAGCTTGTTGAGCCCCCTGGAGAGCGGAAACATCCACTCGCCAGGCATGGCGAGGGTCAATTCCCAGTGGCCCGGAGCACTCGGGAGGGTGATAAGCGCCGCATTCCCCAGAGGGACGGAGTCGCAGAACTCAGAGATCTCCCGCAGAGTCTCCATTTTGAGGTTGTTCCAGAAGTTCTCCTCAGCCACGATGATCTGCTTCTTGCGCTTGGACATGGTGTTGACCTCCCAGGTCGATTGTTTCTTTCTGCCCGGGCCTTCGAGAGACATCTCCCAAGGCATACGCGTGTACAAAAACGGGCATTCAATCGGCTGGGGGCGGCAGGTATTCATGTTGTCCTCTTTGGGCTGATGTCTTGACGACGAAAAGACGTATACATGAAAGCCGGGGCGACGTCAAGACAAATATGGGCTTGGGATAATCCCTTACACAGGTTTTGATGTCAACAAGAAATGCAACACATTTCGAAAAAAGAATCGTGCTGCGCACTAACCACGCCTAGTTTAGGTTACTCGACCTTAGGTGAGTGTCCCGACCGACATCACGTATTGCCGGGGAATGGCCGCCTCCCTGCGGGATGTTTCACGGAGCGCCCATGCTCTGGCGCTGTATCCCATTCCTGTATCCCATTGAAAAAGCCCCTTACGAATTTCTCTCGTAAAGGGCTGTTTTCTTTGGTGGAG
>CAIKAP010000146.1 GCA_903825435.1 uncultured Verrucomicrobiota bacterium | reverse complement strand
TCTCTCGTGGAAACAAGCTGGTCGGAAAAGCCGGGTAAGTCTGCCGGAAAAAATTTTGCTTAGAAGGTAGGTCTGTCTGTCTGTCTGTCTGTCTGTCGCAAACGCCGTGCCAATCCGCCTGCGCCGGACAAGCTACATTAAATTGTTGCTCAATCCTCATATCCCGCAATCCCAAAGCAAACCGAACAACGCTAGGCAGGATAATGGAACAACTTTACCTTGTCAACGCCAAGCGAGACCGAAGCTGCCACCAATCGGCGTCAGGTATTTCAGCACCGATAAAATCTTCCGCAGCGGCACGTACTCGCCAAACGGGACGAGATGAATTTTGTGGTACAGCCCGCTGATCCGCCCGTCGGCGTAGTGCGGCTCGACAAGGACTGCGAGCTGTTTCCATGGCACCACCGCATTCATCTCCTTCAGAAATCGCTCGCTCTTGAGCACTTTCTTCTTCCACCCAATCGCCAAAAAATTGAGTCGAGAGATTTGATGCTCTAAATTTTTGAGTTCACCCCTTCGATCACCGCATTGGTAATGTGATAAGATTAATAGTGACGGTGGAAACAAAAATGAGCAAAGCGACTCTAAATGTTTTGATGGCAATTCTCCCTTGCAATTGTTGTGCTCCCCAATCTCCCCCTTCAATTCTACTGATACTATTGCGCCGGCTTCGTGTGTCAAGGTAGCTCTGCGAAGAGCTACCACTATCGACCTCCAAACCGTGTCGCGCGAGACCATTCGCAAACGCCACCTGCATTCTAACCCGAACTTCCGTAACAAAAGCAAACCGCACCGGGGTCAGGTACCGACACGGCTTGTCGCGCTACGGTTAACCGCTTCTGCGTCCCCCACCCCACTTTGCACCTGCAGGCACTATGCACCGCCGCGCGTCGCAGATGTAGATGAAATATTTTGACCGTGCGGAATTTTAACGCACATGAGACGGTTTATTATGGACAAATTTCCCCACACGGAAAACTCATTTTGTCGAGGCCAGTTTCAGTAGCACAACGCCGTGGGCAGGAACTTTGACCGAAAGCTTACCGTTGGTGTCCGGCAGGTCTTGCTGCCGCCACAGATCGCGGACCTTCTGCTTGCCGCCAAGGTGGAGCTTACTGAGCTTGTTGAATTCCGCCGTATATTCCTGCCCACCGCGGTTGAAGAAACCGAGTGCGTGGCCACCATCATCGAGTTCCTTCAGCAGGATGTCCACCGGGCCGAGCGTCGCCACACGCATCGCCTGCTTGCCGAGCGCATCTTGGTCGAGGGCTAGCACCTCGTCGTTGCTAAGCAAGCTGAGCGTGAAGGCATCTAGCTTCTCTATGTCGCAGCCGATCAGCAACGGCGCGGAGAGCAGGCACCAAAGGCTGATATGTGCGTACTGTTCATCCCTCGTCAGATGGGTCGCATGCAGTTGTGGCCCCCAGCCGACATGGCCAACGACGAGCATGTCAGGATCGTTCCAATGGCCCGGCCCCGTGAACGGCTCCCAGCGATCCTGAGAGAAGCCGATTTCCGAAACGCTGTAGCCCCAACCTTGGTCGCTGTGGTCCCAGAAGTCTACGATGTCACCGGTCGTACGCCAGCAATTTGCTAATTGCGCCAAGTCGCCCGCATTGGCGAATGGGGCGGAATTTGAGAGGCTGTAGACGATGTCGCGACCAGTTGCCGTCAGCGCATCACTCATTTCCTTGACGTGTTTGAGGTCATTCGGATTCCAGTCATACTTCAGATAATCGAAACCCCACGCCGCCCATTGCTTAGCGTCGGCGACCGCGAACGAATACTTGCCGTGTTTCCTGAACTTCTGGTCGCGAAGCGCCCCCGTCCACGTGCCGTCCGCATTTTCGCTCGAGCCGCCGCAAAACTTGGCATAGGAGGTAATCCACGGCGTCGAGTAGATGCCTACCTTGAGGCCTAGCGCATGGATTTCGTCAGCTAATTTTTTCATGTCGGGAAATTTTTCGTTACCTTGGATGCCACCAAACAACCCACCGCGAACACCCTGCCACGAATCATCAATATTGATGAACGACCAGCCGTGGTCCTTTAAGCCGGAGGTAATCATAGCGCGCGCCGAGCGCAGGACCTTGTCCTGATCCACCGCCGTTGCCCAGCAGTTCCAACTGTTCCAGCCTAGTGGCGGTGTTAGACAAATCTTCGCGCCGCAGACAATGCGGAGTTTTTTTTCGGCCTTGCCCTTGGTGTTTTCTGCCTTTAGCGTCACCTTGAATTCGCCGTCTTGCCCGAGCTTGCCGGTGATACGACCTGTGTTTGTATCAAGGTTCAAGCCAACCGGTAGGTTCTCCACGGCAAACTTCATTGGACGCACACCCGTCGCCGTGATTGTATAGAGGAAGGGCACGTACGGTCGAACGCCAAACACAGTTGGCCCGTTAATTCGCGGTGTCGCCGGTGGTGGCGGCGTCAGAATTTTCTCCACCGCCAAGTCTTCCGCCAGTGCACCCGTCGCCGCCAACACCAAACCGATCAGCCACCGTGTCATGTTCATTTTGGTCCTTCTTGCAAAAACTCTGTATGCATCATACTGTGTGCTGCCAAGCAGGATCAAGAACTCGTCCTTATTGTATCCGTTCGGGTAGCATCGCCATAAGGAGACCGCCATACCTCGGAAGTGAATGCTGGTCTCCCCCCTCGGTCTCGCCTCACAGCATTTCGATTCTTTTTGAAGTGTTTGCTCGATACTAAATGCGAATTCTCTTGGGACAAGTTTATTGACAACTCAGGAAACCAACTGCACGCATCGCGTCCAACACCCAACTTTGCCAGACTTCTAATCATAATCGCCGTTCATACTGGAGCCAGTACCAACACCAACCACAGGAGGGCGTCAGTGCAGCTTGACGAATTCCTAGAGTTGCTGTTCCTTTCGATACGCCAATCCCTGAAACAGCGCAACCACCTGCTTCTGTTCATTCGTGACCGTGATGGTGTAGGTCCCAAGCTTCGGGTTGATGGAAATCTCGCGCGCCTCCGCCGTCAACACCCCAGTGCTCACCGCTTTCATGAATGTGATGCTGACGTTGACCGCCACGGCGACCTTGCCGTGCGAATTGCACGCCGCTGCAAAAGCGAAATCCGCCAGCGTGAAAATCGCCCCACCCTGCACTGTCCCCACCCCGTTCAAATGCCACGGATGAACCGTCATCCGCGCAATGGCTTGGCCCAGCGCAACGCTCAGCAACTCAATGCCTGAGTGTTTTGCGAATTGGTCACGGTTGATGAACTCTTTGATCTCTTTCATGGCAACCTAAACCTACTGGAGGCGTCCGTTCCCGGGCAAGCCGATTCTAATGCTTGCCATTCTATGGCTTTCTGGTAGTTACGACAGTCAATCACGGTATGACACACGGAGAAAATGTCATCGAGTTCCGCGTTCGCTATAGCGAGACTGATCAAATGGGAACCTTCTATAACTCCCGTGCGCTGGAATGGTTCGAGTGTGGGCGCACGGAATTATTGCGCGCGCTCGACTTGCCGTATGCCACCATGGAACAATGCGAGGTGTTTCTGCCGTTGGTGGAGGCGCACGTCGAGTACCTCGGCCGTGCCCGCTACGACGACCTGTTGCGCATGACCAGCCGCGGCAGCATGGCTGGCAAGGCACGATTGCGAGTGGACTGCGATATCACTCATGCCGTCAACGGTAATGGCGTCGCCCGCGGTTACACCATTCACGCCATCACCAATGCCGCCGGAAAACCAATCCGTCCACCGCCATGGCTGGTGGAACTATTCGTCACCAATCAGGAGAACTCATGAGCAACCCCACGTCACCCTCCCCCGCCCAACTACAGTCCCCGTCCTCCCTGTCGCGCGGCTGGGTCGTGACCATTGCCGCATTGAGCATCAATCTAGTTCTCGGCGTCCTGTATGCCTGGGGCGTCATGGCCAAGGCATTGGTCACGCAGTGGCACTGGACCAAGACCCAGGCAGCAATGCCCTTCACCATTTCCACGGCGGCATTCGCGCTGACGATGATTTTCGCCGGGCGCATGCAAGATAAGATTGGCCCGCGCTTCATTGCGATGTTTGGCGGGCTGATGCTGGGGTTGGGGCTGATCGCTTCCGCCTTCACGGAATCGCCGTTGGTCATGCTGATCACATTTGGCGGCATCGGCATCGGGCTGGGCTTCTCGGCCACGACGCCGCCATGTATTAAATGGTTTCCCCCGGCAAGAAAAGGTGTCATCACCGGTCTCGTGGTCAGCGGCGTCGGCCTGGCCGCAGTGTACATCTCGCCCTTGACGCAGTTCCTGCTCGGCCCGAAGAATAACATTTCCCACACTTTTCTCGTCCTCGGGATCGGGACGATTGTGGTGGTCGGACTGCTGGCGCAGTTGTTGACCAATCCGCTGGCCGGTTACCAACCCGGTACGGCCACCGGCGCAACCACCGTGAAAGCGCCGGCGCCGGGGCGCAATCTCGACTGGCATGAGATGCTGCGCACGCCGCAGTTCTATCAACTCTGGTTCATGTTCATCCTCGCCGCCGCCGCCGGACTGATGATCATTGCCCATGCCGCCATCATCGCCAAGGAACAGGCGGGTTTGACGTGGGGGTTCATGCCGATTGTACTGCTGGCGATCTTCAACACGACTGGCCGGATCGCCAGCGGTTTCCTGTCCGACCGGATTGGCCGCACACGGACGATGATTCTCGCGTTTCTGCTTCAGGCAGTGAACATGTTTTTGTTTGCACACTATACGACGCCGGCGTTGCTGCTGTTTGGCGCCGCGTTTACCGGCTTGTGTTACGGAACGATTTTCACGCTCATGCCGGCGGCCGCCGCGGACTTTTACGGAGTACGCAACCTTGGGGTGAACTACGGGCTGCTGTTCACCGGTTTTGGCGTGGCGGGTGTGCTGGGGCCGATCCTGGGCGGACGCATTCGGGATTTATCCGGTTCGTACACCACCTCGTACACGATCTCGGCGGTTCTGCTGTTGGTCGCAGCCATCTTGGCCTGCACCACCCGCGCACCGCGGTCGTCGACCGTCCCAGTCCATGCTTGAGATAACATTCCGATTTCGGAACCCTAACCAAGAAAGGTAAGACATAATGAAAAAGCAACTTCTCTTGATCGCAGTGCTCGTGCTCGGCGTAAGTGTCGCTAACGCCCAAACCACTCCGCCCACACCCAAGCCCGGCTCGGTTGATGAGACCATCGCCAACATCAAGAAACCCGTTGACTGGTTCAGTTGGGGCGCCGATTTCCGCATCCGCAACGAGTACTACAACAACATCGTCTCCCTCAACGAAACAGCCGCGATGCACGAGCAGGACGTCATCCGTTTCCGTGCCCGCCTCTGGGGAGCGTTTACTCCTTCATCCGACTTCAATGTCAACGTCCGCCTCGCCGCCGAACCGCGTGAATGGATCCGCCCTGCGTTTGTCACTGCCTACAAGGGAGAGGACAGCGGGGAATGGCGTTACGGCATCTTCGACAACATGAACTTCAAATGGGGTAATATCTTCGGCTTGCCGCTCACCCTCACTGCCGGACGACAGGAAATCCTTCTGGGTGATTTCTACGACTGGTGGCTGGTGGCCGACGGCACACCGAATGATGGCTCATGGACACTGTTTCTCGACAGTATCCGTCTCGGTTGCGACTTGAAAGACATCAAGACCAAGCTTGACTTCATTTACATCTACCAGAACCCGTTCCCCAGCGCGACGATTCCCACTTTCGGGAGTTCAACGCAGTATCCGCTTACCGATCAGCTCGAGCAGGGCTTTGTCCTCTACGCTTCCAACAAATCCATCAACAAAACCCAGCTTGATGGCTACTTCATCTACAAGAACGACGTCCGCAAAACCTTCTTTGTCAAGAACGCCTTCTTAACCCCCGGTGACAACGCCGACATCTATACCATGGGCGGCAAGATCACCGGCACGCCGTTTGAGCACTGGCAGTACTCCGTTGAAGGCGCCTACCAATGCGGCAGCAAGGAAGATACCATCGGCGGCGTCTTTGCCCGACGCGACATTGACGCCTTCGGTGGCAAAGCCAAGCTAACCTACCTCTTCAATGATCCCCTCAACAACCAACTCAGCCTCGCCACCGAGTTCCTCTCCGGCGACGACCCCAACACGGGCAAAGACGAGATGTTCGACGTCCTCTGGGGACGCTGGCCGCGCTGGAGCGAGCTTTACATCTACTCCTACATCGTCGAGACGAACAAGCGCATCGCCCAGATGAACAACATCGCCCGTTTTGGCCCCACTTGGACCATCTCGCCATTCAAAGGCACCACGGCGAGCCTCACCTACAACGCCATGTTCGCCCCCGAATCCACGCCGACCCGCGCGGTCACCGTTCCCTACCCGACGTTCAGCCGCAACGGCCATTTCCGCGGCCACTATCTCCAGGCGGTCGTGAAACACCAGTTCAACAAGTACCTCAGCGGCCACCTCTGGGCGGAGTGCGTCCAGGAAGACAACTACTACGCCCAACGCGACCTGTTGACCTTCGTGCGTTGCGAAGTAATGTTCACGTTCTAATTATGTTCTGGAATCAGGCTACCGAAACCATTGATCGCGGTTCACTGGGGGCGCTTCAACTGAAGCGCCTCCAGGAAACCGTCGCCCGCGTCGCCGGCGCCGTGCCGTTCTACCGGCAGGCGTTTACCGAACGCGGCCTCACGCCAGCCCACATCAAGTCGTTGTCTGACGCCCGCCACCTGCCATTCACCACCAGCGCCGACCTCCGCGCCACCTATCCCACTGGCCTCCTTGCCGTCCCCATTGACGAGACCCTGCGTCTGCACACCTCCAGCGGCACCACCGGTAAACCCAAAGCCCTGTTCTTCTCCGCCCGCGACGTTGCCAACGCCGCCGAACTCTGTGCCCGATGCTTCGTCATGACCGGCATGACGAAGAAGGACATCTTTCAAAACATGATGACCTACGGCCTGTTCACCGGCGCCCTCGTCACGCACTATGGCGCCGAGAAACTCGGTTGCCTCGTCATCCCCGCCGGGCCGGGCAACTCGGAGAAACAACTCCTCCTGATGCAGGATTTCCGCAGCACCACCATCCACATCACCCCGAGCTACGCCCTCTACTTCGCCACCTTCCTCGAAAAGAAAGGCGTGGACCCGCGCCGCGACCTCGCCATCCGGCGCGCCTTTGTCGGCGCCGAGCCTTACACCGAGGAAACCCGGTGCAAGATCGAACAAGCCCTCGGCGTCCGCGTCTTCAACTCCTACGGCCTTTCCGAGATGAACGGCCCCGGCGTCGCCTTCGAGTGCGAACACCAGCACGGCATGCACCTCTGGGAAGACAACTACCTCATGGAAATCGTGAACCCGAAAACCGGCGAGCCGCTCCCCGACGGCCAGACCGGCGAACTCGTCCTCACCACCCTCTACCGCGAAGCGATGCCCCTGCTCCGCTACCGCACCCGCGACATCACTTCCATCATCGCTGAACCGTGCGCCTGCGGGCGCACCCACCGCCGTATCGACCGCATCACGGGGCGCGCCGACGACATGCTCATCGTCCGCGGAGTCAACATCTACCCGCAACAGATTGAGCGCGTCCTGATGTCCCTTCCGGCCGTGGGCCGCAACTACCAGATTCTGCTCGACGGCCTCGACGACATGACCGTCAACGTCGAACTCGCCGAAGCCGGCTTCGACGGCCACGTCGAGCACCTCACCAAGCTCCAAGCCGACATTACCGACCGCCTCCGCGCTGAGATCCTCACCAAACCCAAAGTCCACCTCGTCCCGCCGGGCACCTTGCCGGTCAGTGAAGGCAAGGCTCAGCGCGTCATTGACCGCCGCTCACTGTAACGGAGACCAACCCCCATGCACCCCGTCAAACTTATCGCCGTGTTTGCGGAGAACCAGCTCGGCCAGATGGCCCGCATCACCAAGAAGCTCGCCGACATTCACGCCAACATCCGTTGGGTCACCATCGTCACCAGCGAGACGCTCGGCGTTATCAAGTTTCTCGTCGACAAGCCCGACCTCGCCTACGAAAGCCTCCACGCCAAGGGCTACACCGTTTCCTACATCGAGATCCTCGCCATCGCCGTCGAGGACAAGCCCGGCGGCCTCAACGCCGTCGCCGAGTGCCTCGCCCGCAACAATATCAACGTCGAAAACGCCTCCGGCTTCGTCTCCGACAACCAAGCCGTTCTCCTCATCGAGGTCGCCAACGCCGCCGCCGCCCGCGCCACACTTGCCAACCAGTCCCTGCGCCTGCTATCAGAAGAAGAAATCTTCAATCTGTAATGACCGACTCCAATCGCACACTCCTGAGCGGCGACGAAGCCGTCGCCCTTGCCGCGTTACATGCCGGTGTCGCCCTCGGCACCGGCTACCCCGGCACGCCATCCACTGAAATCCTCGAAGCACTCGCCGAGTTCGGCGGACGCGCCCAGTGGGCGCCCAACGAGAAAGTTGCCGTCGAGGTTGCCCTCGGCGTCGCCTTCACCGGCGCCCGCGCCCTCGTCACCATGAAGCACGTCGGCCTCAACGTCGCCGCCGACCCGTTCTTCACCGCCTCCTACACCGGCTGCGACGGCGCACTCGTCATCGTCTCCGCCGACGACCCCGGCCTCGGCTCCAGCCAGAACGAACAGGACAACCGCCGCTACGCCCTCGCCGCCGGCGTCCCGATGCTCGAACCGTCCGACGCACAGGAAGCGTACGACTTCACCGCGGCGGCCATCGAGCTGTCCGAGCGCTGGAAAATTCCGTTCCTGCTGCGCATGGTCACCCGCGTCTGCCATTCCCGCACCATCGTTGCCAGTCGCGCCCTGCCGCAGCCGACGGTCGCGCCGCATTTCGAGCACGACTACAAGGCCCGCGTCATGATCCCGGCCTACGCGCGCCCCGCCCATCGACGCCTCCGCGCCAAGCTCGCCGAGATCGCCGCGTGGAACGAGTCCTCTCCGCTGAACCGCGTCATCGCAGGCGACCAATCGCTCGGCATTATCACTTCCAGCGCGGCATACCTTCACGCCCACGAAGCCGCGCCGACCGCGAGCTTCCTCAAGCTCGGTTTTACCTACCCGCTGCCCATCGAGAAGATCCGCGCATTCGCTGCGTCGGTGAAACGCTGCGTCGTTATCGAGGAAGGCGACCCGTACCTCGTCGAGGCCATCCGCGCCGCGGGGATTCCCGTTGAGGGCAAACCGGAGATGTACCGATTCGGCGAACTCAACATCACCCGCGTCCGCCGCATCCTCGCCGGCGACACCTCGCCCGAGCCGCCGCCCGTGCCAGGCAAGCCGCCGCAACTCTGCCAGGGCTGCTCGCACCGCTACGTCTTCGACCTGCTCAAGAAGCTCGATTGCATCGTGTCGGGCGACATCGGTTGCTACACGCTCGGCGTGTTGCCGCCGTGGGAAGCGATGGACACCTGCGTTTGCATGGGCGCCAGCGTCGGCATCGGCCTCGGCCTCCGCCACGTCCTGCCGCCCGAGCAGGCCCGACGGGTTGTGAGCGTGATTGGCGACAGCACCTTTGTCCACAGCGGCATCACCGGCCTTGTCGAGATGGTGTACAACCCGCCCCCAACCGGCCACGTCGTCATAATCCTCGACAACGGCACCACGGCCATGACCGGCCATCAGGAACACCCCGGCACCGGCCGCACCCTCGAACACGAACAGACCGGCAAAATATCCTTTGAAGAACTCGGACACTCCCTCGGCATCCAAAACGTTTTCGTCACCGACCCCGCGCTCGACCCCGAGGCGTTCGAGCGGCTCGTGCGCGATTGCCTCGCCAACAACCAGCTCAACCTCATCATCGCCCGCCGCCCCTGCCTGCTCATCGCCGGCAAGATCAAGGAGTACGAGCGCGCGGCCAACCAGACTTGCGCCGCGCTGGGAGGCCAGCCATGAACCATCGCGTCACCAACATCATCATCGCGGGCCTCGGCGGCCAGGGCGTGCTCACCGCCGCAGGCATTGTCGCTGACGCCGCGTTCCGCTGCGGGCACGACGTGAAACAGAGCGAGCTGCACGGCATGAGCCAGCGCGGCGGCTCCGTCAGCAGCGACATCCGTTACGGTCACAAAGTCTTCAGCCCGATGGTCCCGACCGGCGAGGCCGATTTCCTCGTCGTGGTCGCCACCGACCAGATCGAGGTCAACCGCCACCAGCTCCGCCACGGCGGCGTGCTGATCACCCCCGACGCGATAGACCCGTCGAAGCTGACGAACAAGAAAAGTTTCAACGTCGCGCAACTCGGCGTCCTCAGCCGGCACCTTGACATCCCGGAATCCGTCTGGCACGACGCGATTCGCGCGGCGTTCCCGGAGAAGCTGCACGCCGCCAACTTCCAGGCGTTCGCCCTCGGCCGGAAAGGAACATAACCAATGAACCGACATCCCATCAGCGCCCCCGACTTCATGCAGCAAGCCGCACTGCGCGACACCCAGCTGTCCCGCCTCCGGCAAATGGTCGGGCGCGCCTACGACAACGTCACCCTGTTCCGCCAGCGCATGGACGCCCGCAGCCTGAAACCCGCCGACATCCGTTCTCTGGCCGACGTGCGCAAACTCCCGTTCACCGTCAAGGCCGACCTGCGCGACACTTATCCGTTCGGCCTGTTTGCCAGCCCGATGAAGGATATCGTCCGCCTCCACGCCTCCAGCGGCACCACCGGCAAACCGATCGTCGTCGCCTACACCAAGGACGACATTCGTGTCTGGACCGAGACGATGATGCGCAGCTTCGCTGCGTGCGGCTTGCACGAGGGCGACATCATCCAAAACGCCTACGGCTACGGCCTGTTCACCGGCGGCCTCGGCGCGCACTACGGCGCGGAGTCTCTCGGCGCGACCGTCATCCCGATCTCCGGCGGCAACACCGAGCGGCAATTGATGGTGATGAAAGATTTCGGCGTCACCGCCATCTGCTGCACGCCGAGTTATTTCCTCCACCTGATCGACCAGTCCCAGCAGATGGGCATCGATATGAAGAAACTCCCCTTGCGCGCCGGTATCTTCGGTGCCGAACCTTGGACCGAGGGGATGCGCGAGCGAATCGAGGCCGAGAGCAGCCTGAAAGCATACGACATCTATGGCCTCTCCGAGATCATCGGCCCCGGCGTCGGCATCGAGTGCGAACACCAGTGTGGGCTGCACATCTTCGAGGATTACTTCCTCGTCGAAATCATTGACCCGCAAACCCTGGAGCCGGTTCCCGATGGCCAGGAAGGCGAACTGGTCCTCACCACGCTCAGCAAACACGCCATGCCGATGATCCGCTACCGGACCCGCGACATCACTGCGCTCTACCCCGAGCCGTGCCACTGCGGCCGCACCATCCGCCGCATCCGCCGCATCGGGCGACGCAGCGACGACATGTTCATCATCCGCGGCGTCAACGTCTTCCCGTCGCAGATCGAAGCGGCGTTGCTCCGCGTTGAAGGGACATTGCCGCACTACGTCATCGTGTTGACCCGCGAACAAGACCTCGATCAGGTCGAGGTGCAGGTCGAAGTCACTCCCGACTTCTTTAGCGATGAAGTCCGCGTCTTGGAGGAGTTGCAGAAGAAACTTGTCCACTCCATCGAAAGCATCACCGGCATCCGTGTCGCCGTCCGTCTCGTCGCACCCAAAACCATTCAACGCAGCGAAGGCAAAGCGAAACGCCTGCTGGACAAACGCAAAATGTAGAAGGAGCCCCGCGATGAAACTTCAACAGCTTTCCGTGTTTCTGGAAAACGCACCCGGCCAGTTGCAGCTGCCGATTGACGCGCTGGCCAAGGCCGGCATCAACATCGTCACGCTTTCGTTGGCCGACACCGAACAGTTCGGCATTCTCCGCCTGATCGTGGAAGATCCGCAGAAGGCTCAGGCCGTGCTGGAAAAAGTCGGTTGCGTCGTGAAGGTGACCGACGTGCTGGCCATCGAGGTCGCCGACCAACCCGGTGGTCTCTCCCACATCCTCAATGTCGTCGGTAAAGCCGGGCTGAACATCGAGTACATGTACGCCTTCACCGAGAAACGCAGCGGCAAGGGCCTGCTCGTCTTTCGCTTCTCTGACTCCGATGCGGCCATAGCGGCACTCCAAACTGCCAATTGACAGACGCGGGAGTGCTCGCGTAAGTTAGACGTGTACATAAAACGACATGCAACACGGAGATAATATGAAGAAATATTCCACCACCAAACGGCACGCGTTTACCCTCATCGAACTACTTGTGGTCATCACCATCATCGGCATCCTCGCTGCGATGCTGTTTCCTGTGTTTAGCAGGATTCGGGAAAATGCGTACCGTGTTAGTTG
>CAIKAP010000145.1 GCA_903825435.1 uncultured Verrucomicrobiota bacterium | reverse complement strand
TTGAAGATGGTGGAAGATCGCGGTCAGTTCATGCATAACTCTGAGACGCTTCCCCTTGCATCCCGTTCAAATCCATCGCCGAAAAAGCCCGCAAAAGCGAGTTTTGCAAGAACGTCTACCTGTTGAGCAATACCGGAATTCCGTATCGAACCAAACAGTGTACATACCACCGAAGTTATCGGGTGTCAGATCCGCCGAGTTGGTGGTGGTGAATCCAATAAAGTGTTCCTCTCTCAGGACCTGCCGTTGACTAATCTAGAGAAGAAATACTGGGATCAGGATAAGCGCATAATCGTCTTCATCGTGACAACGAATAGGCTACAGCGCGTTCCTCACCTCTATCATGACAACTGGAGACAAGTTGAACCCAGTGTTGTTACTGAGACAGGTTGCCGAAAAACAAATGAAATATGACGTCGCGCCCGTCTGTCACACGAAACGGGCGATGTCACACCCTTTCCGGTCAAGTTGGCACAAAATGAGGTTGAAAATGAGGCGGCATGTGCGTTGCTAAAAGGGAAGACATGATTCGATTCGATAAACTGACGATCAAGGCGCAGGAGGCGTTGCAGTCGGCGCATGAGCTGGCGCAGAAGCAGAACCACTCCGAGGTGGACTGCGAGCACCTGCTCGCCGCACTGATCGAGCAAACCGACGGCCTCGTCCGTCCGTTGCTGGAGAAACTCGGACTCAATCCCGATGCCGTCCTCAAGAAGCTCGACGAGGACCTGAACCGTCGTCCACAAGTCCACGGCGAGGCGGAGTTGGCGCTCAGCCGGGCGTTGCGGACGGCGCTCGATGCGGCGCAGTCGCACGCGGACAAGTTGAAGGACCAGTACGTCAGCACGGAGCATTTGTTGCTTGGGCTGGCGGAACAGAAAAAGGTTGCGGCGAAGACGAGCGACATCTTGAAGGCGTTGTGCGATGTGCGCGGGAACGCCACCGTCACCGACCAGAACCCGGAGGACAAATACCAGTCGCTCCAGAAATACGGACGCGACCTGACGGAGGAAGCGCGCAATGGCAAGCTGGACCCGGTCATCGGACGCGACACGGAGATTCGTCGCGTGATGCAGGTGTTGTCGCGGCGGACGAAGAACAACCCGGTGTTGATCGGCGATCCCGGCGTCGGCAAGACGGCCATTGTCGAGGGCTTGGCCCGGCGCATCGTCAGCGGCGATGTGCCGGAGGGATTGAAGGAGAAGCGCGTAGTGGCGATGGACATCGGCGCGATGTTGGCAGGCGCGAAGTACCGGGGCGAGTTCGAGGACCGCTTCAAGGCGTTTCTGAAGGAGGTCATCGCGAGCGAAGGGAAGATCATCCTGTTCATTGATGAGCTGCACACGGTCGTCGGTGCGGGCAAGGCGGAGGGCGCGCCGGTGGACGCGGCGAACATGCTCAAGCCATCGCTGGCGCGTGGCGAATTGCACACCATCGGCGCGACGACGTTGGATGAGTACCGCAAGTACGTCGAGAAGGACCCGGCGTTGGAGCGGCGGTTCCAGCCGATTGTTGTCGGCGAGCCGTCGGTTGAGGACACGATTGCGATTCTGCGCGGGTTGAAGGAGCGATACGAGGTGCATCACGGTATCCGGATTCAGGACGCGGCGTTGGTGAGCGCGGCGGTGTTGTCGCACCGCTACATCAGCGACCGGTTTCTGCCGGACAAGGCGATTGATTTGATGGACGAAGCGTCGTCGCGGTTGCGGATCGAGCTGGATTCGATGCCGACGGAGATTGACCAGATCGAGCGGCGGATCATGCAGTTGGAGATCGAGCGGACGGCGTTGAAGAAGGAGTCGGACAAGGCGAGCAAGGAGCGTCTGGCGAAACTGGAACGCGAGCTGGCGGAGTTGCAGGAGCAAAGCAATAAGCTCAAAACGCAATGGCAGAATGAGAAGGGCGTCGTCACCGAGATGCGTGATTTGAAGTCAGCCATCGAGCTGTCCAAGGAACAGGCCGAGCAAGCCAAGCGTACCGGCGACTTGAGCAAGGCCGCCGAGGTGGAGTACGGCCGGTTGCCGGAGCTGGAGAAAAAGTTGAAGGCCGCCGAAGACAAACTCGCCAAGGCGCAGAAGTCGGGCGGGATGCTCACGGAGGAAGTCACGGAGAACGACATCGCCGAGGTTGTGGCGGCGTGGACGCACATTCCGGTGTCGCGCTTGCTCGAAAGCGAGCGCGAGAAGTTACTCCAGATGGAAAAGCGTCTGGAATTGCGCGTCGTCGGTCAGGACGATGGCGTCGTTGCCGTCTCGAATGCGGTTCGTCGGGCGCGGAGCGGGTTGCAGGACCCGAACCGGCCGATTGGCTCGTTCATCTTCCTTGGTCCGACCGGTGTCGGTAAGACGGAGCTGGCGCGGGCGCTGGCGGAGTTTTTGTTCGACGACGAGGCGGCGATGGTGCGGATTGACATGAGCGAGTACATGGAGAAACACACCGTTGCCCGTCTCATCGGCGCGCCGCCGGGATATGTCGGTTACGAGGAGGGTGGCCAACTCACCGAGGCAGTGCGGCGCCGGCCGTACGCGGTGGTGTTGTTCGATGAGATCGAGAAGGCGCACCACGATGTGTTCAACGTGCTGTTGCAGATTCTCGATGATGGCCGGCTGACGGACGGGCAGGGGAGGATTGTGGATTTCAAGAACGCCGTCATCATTATGACGAGCAACATCGGTAGCCAGCATTACCAGGATGATGTCGGCGACATTGAGAAATTAGTACGCGAAGAATTGCGGCGGCAGTTCCGTCCGGAATTTTTGAACCGCGTGGACGAGATTGTCGTGTTCCACAAACTCGGCATCGAGCAGATCAAACAGATTGTTGAGATTCAGTTGTCGCGCGTCACGAAACGTCTCGCTGACCAGCGCATGACGCTAACCGTGAGCGACGCTGCGAAGGCGTTGCTCGCAAAGGAAGGTTATGATCCGGTCTTCGGAGCGCGTCCGTTGAAACGTGTGATTCAGCGCGAGCTTTTGGATTCGCTCTCGATGCAAATCCTCGCCGGTCACTTCAAGGAAGGCGACAGGATTAAAGTGGACGCCGACAAGAAGACCGACGCGTTGACCTTTAGTAAGTCCTGACGAGGACCGTTATTTCTTTAGCTTCAATCCACCGCTGCCGCCACTGCCGCCGAGTTGTGGGCGCAGGGTGCGTTCGGCTCCGGGTGGTTTGGGACCGCCCAATGTGGTGGAGGAAGTTGGCGCAGGTGGAGGTGCGGCGGGCACTGGCGTGGGTGCTGGTGAAGGTGTGACCAGTGATGTTGGCACAATGGGAGATGGCTCGGCTGGCACCGTTCGCTTAAGGCCGAAACCGAGGCGCGGCTTGGATTCTGGCGCCGCAACGGGAACATTGGCTTGTGTTTCCTTGGCGTCGCTAGATACAGAGATCGGGGTTGGCGGTGGCGCGAGAACGGTTTTTTTGGCTTCGGGAATGCGAATGGAGACGCGCTGTTCTTCTTTCTTGAGTGGCAGCGCTTTGGAAATCGTTGTGGGTTCGGCGACGGGTATATCCATTTTGGGAACTTGTGCCGAAGCCGACAGTATAGGAGCTTCAATGACGGTGGGAGCCTGTGACGTGGCTGGCACCGCGGGCGGTGTGGACGGCTGAACCGGTATGGGCGTGGCGCTGCCGGCGGGTTTGCGTCCGAGGGTCGGTCCCGTGCGCAAGCGAACCTTGGACGGAATGGCGGACGACGCTACGGCGGCCGGTGCGATCTCCGTTTCAAACCGGAACAAAGCCGGACCTATGCGGATGACGTCGTTGTTCTTGAGCATGACCGATGTGACGCGGTGGTCGTTGACGAAGGTGCTGTTGGCGGAGTGCAGGTCGAAGATGCGGTGGCCACCCTCGGTTTTCACAAGCAGCGCGTGGAACTTGGAGACGTTGTTGTCCTCCACCTGCAGGGTACTTTCGGAGGAGCGCCCGATGACAAGCAAAGGCTCAAGAAGTTCAAACGGTTCGTTGTCCGGCGCGTCGGGTAGTAAGAAGAGTTTTGCCATGATTGAAATCTCCGGGCGCATCATACGGAGTCGGAGCCGTGGCGTCAAAGCACTTTCTGTGTTTGCGTCTTGCAATGACCGTCGGAATCTGGTTTTGTTGCATCGCAAGTATGCACTTTGTTCCTTCGAGGTTGTTTCTGGCCAAGGGCGTGGGGACGCACAAGCACGAGTTGCGCAGCTTTGAGATGGCGTTGCGCGACGCGGGCATCCATATGTGCAACCTGGTTCACGTGTCCAGTATTCTGCCACCGCGCTGCAAGATCATCTCACGCAAACAGGGCGAGCCGCTGCTCCAGCCGGGCCAGATTACCTTTGCCGTCGTCGCCCGCTGCTCGACCAACGAACCGCACCGCTTGATCGCCGCGTCCATCGGTGTCGCGCAGCCGGCGGAAGAGGATGCCTACGGGTACCTCAGTGAGTTTCACGGTTACGGCATGAACGACACTGCCGCGGGCAATTTCGCCGAGGAAATGGCCGCCGCGATGCTGGCCTCGACGCTCGGCGTTGAGTTCAACGAAGATGCGAGCTGGGACGAGAAGGAACAGGTCTACAAGCTGAGCGGCAAGATCGTCCGCACCAGCAACATCACCCAATCCGCCGTCGGGCACCCGCAAGGTCTGTACACGACCGTCATCTCCGCGGCGATTATGCTATTTTAAGGGCGCATGAGTAACGACGTCGTTGAAATCCAGGTCCGTGGGGTGTTGCCGACCGCGAACGGTTGTGCGGTGTTCATCGGTAACGACAAGAAAGTGTTCGTCATCTACGTGGACCACAGCGTCGGCAGCGCCATCACGATGTTCCTGCGCAACACGCCGAAGGAACGCCCACTCACCCACGACCTCATCGGCCACATCTTTGCCGGGCTTGGTGTTCGCGTCGAGCGCGTTGTCATCAACGACCTCAAGAACGCCACCTACTTTGCCCGCCTGATCCTATGCGCCGAGAATGAGCTTGGCAAAAAGATCGTTGAGATTGACGCGCGTCCCAGCGACTGCATCGCACTGGCCGTCCAGCAGAAGTGCCCGATTTACATCACCTCGAAAGTCTTCAACGCCGTCGAGGACATGAGCGAAGTCCTCAAGCGCATGAACCATGAAGGCGAAGACGCCGCCGGTCCCGAAGCCGACCAGCACGAGTGATTACTACCACCAAGGACGTTCGGTCCAATAGATATGGATCGAGTGGCCGATCCGCGCCACTGGTTTCCGTTCCAGCAACCGCTCGTAATAGTGGCGCGTCTCCTCATTGAAATAGACGCCGCGCAGATTCGTCAGGCTCACCGCAACATAGCCTGGCAACTGTGGCGCGCTGACCTGCGGCTCCGCGTAGAACGGTCCACCTGTCAGATACGTGCAACGAATGCCGTAGTAGGCGGGATCAGCAGTGCCAAAATAGCTCAGGTTGATTTCACTTACGCCGTTGCGGTCCATCCAGTGTTTCAGCCTCTTGAGATCCTGTCCCCAGTCCAGATTTGAATCCACTAGGTACTCGTCGCCGTGCGCCGGGCCACCGACGGCGATGTTGAATGCAGCGATACAATGCGGATAGATCAATGCCAGTTCCGCCGCTGCCACGAAGGGAGCAATCCGTAGCGCCCACCGCCAATGTGCAATGGCGTTCGCCGCCACCAGCAACACGAACGGATAGATCGTCAGAATGTGGCGCAGGCCAATGTTGATATTGGCGCTCATGGCAATGCCGAGGAACACAGCAATCGGCACCAGCGCAAACAGACGGTCGTACCGCCACCGCCGTGCGCATACTGCCAATCCGCCAAAGAGAAGTACGATGACGATCAGCGGCGTCTTTACCAGAAATGCGACCGGGAAATAGTACCACCAGCCACGCGTGTTGTACTCGCCGCACAGATACCCCGGTCGCACGTTCGCCTTGGCTTGGTTGAGCAGGAACCCTTCTACGTACGCCTGTGGCAAAAGCCGCCGTGTCGTGATCCAGCCCGTGATCTTACTGAGAGTCGGCGCTGTAGCCTGTATGTGAGCATTCTTCTCGAATTCGAACGCGAACCGCGCAGCCGTGGCTGTCGTAGCCCGGTAACGAAAGCCGTACACGGCCCAGATGCCCCCGTAGGTGGCAACGGCCAGCAATGCGGCCACGCCGAGCGCGGGCCAGAGTTTTCGGGTCAGGATCACTAGGAGGATCAGGAGCAGCAGCAGAATCGGCCAGAGCAGGATCGCGGTGAACTTGGTCTGTTGCGACAGCACGAAAAAGATCGTCAACCCCGTCACGTTGCACGCGCTGAACCGGCGTGTTAGTCGCCACAGGAAATAGACGGCGCCGAATGCGAAGCAGACAAAGGCGAAGTCGGTGGTGACAAGGCTGGCGTGGGCCAGCAGGTTCGGCTCGAAACAGTACAGCGCCAGCGTCGCCGTCGCCGGCCAGAACCCGAACCACTCGCGCGCCCAGTAGAACAGCAGCACGCCGAGCAGCACGCCGAGCAACACGATCATGAACCGCGCCCGGTACAGCATCCAGTCCGCGTTGTTGTCGCGGTACATGAACTGGTGGCAGAAAAACCACGACGGCCCTTCCTTCCAGAATGCGCTATCCGTGTCGAACTTGATTCCGCTCGACAGCGCCAGTGGCAACGCCGCCCAGATCCGCGCCAGCGGCGGATGCTCGGTGTCGACGCGGTAATCCCGCCGCGCCAGCGCCGCGTACCCGGCGGTCAGGTGTTGCGGCTCGTCCCACGTCGCCGACTCGCGCGTGTAGCTGCCGACAGCGAGCGCGATGTACGCCGCCGCGAAGACGGCGAGGACGATGACAGTGTGTCGGTTGGGATGCTCCATAAACGGTCGCATTCTACTTCTTTCACCTTGCTGGGCAAGTCATCATGCATTATGAACGCGACCGATGAAGGTGCTGATCGTCATCCCCGCCTACAACGAGGAGGAGCTTATCCGGCAGACCGTCACGCGCGTGCTTGACTTCCTGCGCCAGCAACGCGGGTACGACTGGCGGCTGTTGGTGGCGGAAAATGGGTCGTGTGACCGGACGGTGGAGATCCTGCGCGAGTTGTCGGCAGAACAACCGCCGGCGCAATTCCGCTTCGAATCGTTTCCCGCCCGCTCGAAAAGCGGCGCGATCAAACAGGCATGGTTGTCGGAAGACGCCGACATCTACATTCACATGGACGCCGATCTCTCGACGAATCTCGCACACCTGCCGGAGTTGGTGGAGGGCATCTGCGAGGGCTTCGACATGGTGATCGGCTCGCGCTGTCTTCCGCAGTCCGACGTGGAACGCAGCGGCCGAAGGAACCTGATCTCGGGCGGCTACAATCTCCTGACCCGGCTGCTCTTTTCGCTGAACGTCAGCGACCTCCAGTGCGGATTCAAGGCCGTCAGCCGCGGCACACGCGATGAGATTGTCCGAAGGACCCGGCACCTGAGCGAGGGGTTCATGGACACAGAGATGTTGATTCTCGCGTCGGTCAAGGGACTTCGGATCAAGGAGGTTCCTGTTTGCTGGCGTGACGAACGCAAGACTAGGTTCAACTTCTGGACCGTCGTCTCGCAGTTCATTCTGAACATGCTCCGCGTCAAATTTGACCTGTTGCGTGGCCGTTACGAATGAGGCGGCGGCCCGGTCAATGCCTGGCGCAAGTCGCCGTCGGTCAGCCGGTAAATGAGGATCGAGTGGCCGACTTCGTCGTCGGGCTGGCGCGGACGCAGCCAGGCGCAGAGACGGGCGAACCGGAGTTGGTTGAACGCGTCGAACTGCTGGTTCCAGAATGCGACGCCTTGCTGGCGCACGAGTTGGTTGCGGGCGGCCGGGTCGGACTGGGTGCGCTCGAACACGGCGATGTTGGAGCCGGTTTGCTGATAGAGTTGTTCGTGCTGCGCGCTCCATTGTCCCGGAAACGAGTTGTACACGCATTGGAGCGAGGTGGCGCTGATGCAATAAATGCCGGCACGCCACGGCACGAGGTCGGCTTGCGTGAAGAAATCATGGTAGCCCGGCAACCGGGTCGCTTGGATCCGGTAGTACGACGGCTGCGCGGTGCCGAAGTAGGAGAGGTGGACCGGCTCGGCGTTGGTGTTGTGGCGGTCGAGCCACGGTTTCAATCCTTTCAGGTCCTGTCCCCAATCGAGGTTTGAATCCACGAGATATTTATAGCCGTTGCACGATCCACCGACGAAGCTGTTGAAGTAGGCGAGATAGTCCGGGAACACCAGCAACGCTTCCGTTGCGGCGACCGCCAGCAACGCGCACACCGCGATCCGACGGAACCGGCTCTGCGCCTGCGCGACAGCCATGCCGGCGAGCAGTATCACGAATGGATAGACCGGTAAAATGTGGCGCAGGCCGATGTTGATCCGCGCCGCCATCGCCGCGCCGAGAAATAGCGCGGGCGGCAGCAACAGGAACAGGCCGTCCGACACCAGGTTCTTGTAGCGTCGCACGCACAGGACCAGGCCGGTGACGCAGAGCAGCAAGAGCGGGATCGGCGTCTTGATCAGAAACGCCGCGGGGAAGAAGAACCACCAGCCTTTGATGCTGTAGTGACCTGCGAGGAACGCGGAGCGTTGTTGCATCTGCGCCTGGTTGAAGAGGAATCCCTCCGTGCAGGCGTTTGGCAGGAGACGGTGATCGTCCACCCAGCTCATTACCTTCGTCATCGTCGGTACGCGGTCGCGAATGTACTTCTCGTCCTGGAGCCGAAGCCGTTCGCCGTACCGGGCAGAGACGGGATAACGGAAGCTGTACGCGGTCCAGATCGCTGCGTAGGCGACGACCGCCAACAGCAACAGTAACGGAAGTTTCTTCCAAGCGCGGCACAACAGCAACACGCCGAGGATCGGGCCGAGCAGGATCGCGGAGAATTTGCTGACCGCGGCGAGCGCAACGAACGCCGACAGCCCAACAACATTCCACGTCGTGAACTGCCGGGTCGTTCGCCAGAGAAAATAGACCGCGCCAAAAAGAAAACACGCGATGCCGAAATCCGTCGTCGCCAACCCGGCATGGGCGAGGATGTTCGGTTCAAAGCAGTACAGCACCAGCGTCGCGGTGGCGGGCCAGAAGCCGAAGAGCTCGCGCGCCCAGCAGAACACCAGCACGCCGAGCAGCACGCCAAGCAACGCGTTCATGAACCGGGCACGGTACAGGATGCGCTCGGCGTCGTTCTGCTGGTAGAGGAACTGCGCCGCGCCTTGCATCTGGCGGAAGAACATCCAGTCCACGTTATTGGTGACAGCGCTCGTGGCGAGATCGAATTTCACGTCGGGAGTCGCCAGCAACGGCAGCGCGCACCACATCTTTAACAGCGGCGGATGATCCGCGCTCCAGCGGTAATCGCCGAACTTCAACGCCGCGTAACCGCCTGTCACGGGGAACGGCTCGTCCCACGTGGCGGACTTGCGCGTGAAGCTGCCGACAGTCAGGGCGAGAAACACGATGGCAAACGCGCCGAGCGCGATCGCGGTTCGCAGACGCTGCAGGTTCATAGCGGCGATTGTAGCGGTGAAACGGGTGTGCCGCCAGCAAAACCAACTTCGCGCGGAATTGCCGTTTGGTTTTTGGGCTTGGTCTCGGTATGCTGCGCGCACCAACTACAGGAGGATTGCGATGAAATGTTTCACGCTGTTTGCCGGTGTTCGAGTCGGATTATTGCTGATTGCACTCTGCGGGCTGGCCGGTACCGGTCACGCCCAACCCAAAACTGACTCCGCCGAGTTGCCGGGGCCAAAGAAGAATCTCACCGTTGATCTGGGCGGCGGCGTGACGATGCAGTTGGCGCTTATCCGCCCCGGCTCTTTCACGATGGGGGACAAATCAGGCCGCAAGGTGACGATCACCAAGCCATTTTACATGGGCAAGTACGAGGTGACGCAGGAGCAATGGGAACGCGTCATGGGCAGCAATCCGAGCAACTTCAAGGGGGCGAAGAACCCCGTCGAGCAGGTGAGTTGGGATGATTGTCAGAACTTCATCACGAAACTGAAAGAGAAAGTTCCCGGCAACCAGTTCAGTCTCCCCACCGAAGCGCAGTGGGAATATGCCTGTCGGGCGGGCACCGCGACTGATCCCGGTAACTGGGATGAGGTCGCTTGGTACAGCAACAACTCCGGCAGCAAGACGCATCCGGCGGGTGAGAAGAAGCCGAATGCGTGGGGCTTGTACGACATGCACGGCAACGTCTGGGAATGGTGTCAGGACTGGTACGGGGACTACTCCACCAACGCGGAGACTGATCCGGTCGGTCCGAGCAGCGGTTCTTACCGTGTGGTGCGCGGCGGCTCGTGGTTCAACTTTGCCACGTATTGCCGGTCTGCGTGCCGCTGCTACGGCGTTCCGTCGGATCGGTGCTACGGCTTCGGCGTTCGGGTTGTGGTGGGCGTGCGCTGAGCGCTTTCCTTCCGGCGGATAGATTGGCCGCGTCAGCGGACGCAGCTACGGTTCCAATGGAAAGCCCAGGGTCGGACTCCCGCGCTCCCACGCCGGTAAGCGCGGTGAGCCAAACACACGGCGCCGGGGCGGAGCCGGTATCCCGCGCGCGGGAGAACGTCCCGCCCCGGTAATTTCATCAGGAGTAAAACCAGCCTGCGCTTGACTCGCCGTGGCGGCACTGTACCATTGAGTCAGTTTAACCAAGAAGGAGACAGTTTATGAACGGTCGCAGATTGTTGGTTGCAAGCTTGGGTGTGGCGTTGGTCGCGTCGTCGGCGTTCGGCGCCGGCCTGAAGAAAACCGTTGCGGTGTCCCGTTTCGAGAACAAGACCTCGTGGAAGGGGCAGGTGTTGCTGGACGACGGCATGGCGGACCAGTTGACGGACGCGTTGATCAAGAGCGGCGAGTTCATGGTGCTGGAACGGCAGACGCTCGGCGACGTGATGGCCGAACAGGATCTCGCCGCCAGCGGACGCGCCGCCAAGTCGCAGACGGCCCAGACTGGCAAACTCATCAGCGCACAGATCCTCATCAAGGGCGCCATCACCGAGTTCGAGAACAAGGCCGCCGGTAGCGGCACCGGCATCGGCATCGGTGGATTCAAGCTCTCCAACAACCGGCAGGAAGCGCACGTGGGGCTGATTATCCGGTTGATTGACACGACCACGGGCCAGGTGCTCGATTCCCAGCGCTGCGAAGGCAAGGCGACCTCCGGCGGCATGGGCGTCGGCGTGGCGGTGGGCATGGTGGATTTCGGCACGGCAGGTTTCAGTAAGACCCCGCTCGGCAAGGCGACGCAGATCACCATTGATAACGCTGTCGCCTACATCGCCGGCAAGCTCAAGAACCTCGCGTTCCAAGGCCGCGTCATCAAGGCCAGCGGCGACGACATCTACATCAGCGCTGGGGAGCGCAACGGTTGCGCCGTCGGCGACATGTTCACCGTGTTCAGCGTCGGCGAAGCGTTGGTGGACCCCGACAGCGGCGAGAAACTCGGCCAGGAAGAAAAGAAGAAGGGCCAGATCAAGGTCTACGAGGTACAGGAGAAATTCTCCAAGGCCAAACCCGAAGGCACTCTCAACCCCGCCGCCGCACAGAACGACGTTATCCGTGGCGAAAAACCCGCAGGAGCCAAGTAATCCCATGAACGCACTCCGCATCATCCTCGTTGTCGTCAGCGTCGCCTTGCTCGCCGGCTGCGAAAGCGTCAATCAAGGCGCCAAGGAAGTCGGCAAACCCATCGGCGGCGCCACCCGTGTCCCCGGCTCCGTGATGGAAGGCGCTGCCGAAGGCGTCGCCGGCAAGCCGACGCCGAACCCGTATAACCGTTGAGAATTATCGCGGCACTCCTGTTGTCGTACGCGCTGACGTCGTTATCCGTGATGTGGGTGGAAAACCGGGGATTGCTCAACAGGTATTGTTTGGATTAGGAACTGGTAAGAGTTGGGAGTGAAATGCCAACATTGCGGGAGCGAGTTGGTGGTAAAAACGGCTGTAGCCACCACGGGCGGCAACGCTGGCTGTGTCGGGAGTGCCGTAAGACCTGCGGCGAACAGGATCAGCGCCGGGTGGATCCCGCGAAGCGGGCGAGCGCACTGGCGCACTACCTTGAGGGCGCGGGCTTGCGGGCGACCGAAAGTCTGCGGCTGGACGCTGTGGGATCGTGGAACTGAAACGGCCCGCTGCTTGGATGCGCAGCTTCCTCACGCCGCGCACATCACCTTCTGCACCGGCTTCTGGCACCCCTACGGCCTGATCTTTGCCCAGCACCGCCACCGGCAAGGCAAAGCCCATACCT
>CAIKAP010000144.1 GCA_903825435.1 uncultured Verrucomicrobiota bacterium | reverse complement strand
TGGGACGGTTTGCGGTAAACCTGGGACGGTTTGCGGTAAACCTGGGACGGTTTGCGGTAAACCTGGGACGGTTTGCGGTAAACCTGGGACGGTTTGCGGTAAACCTGGGACGGTTTGCGGTAAACCTGGGACGGTTCACAGTAATCCGTGCCGGGTTGATGACGAACCGAGGGCGGATTACGGTCAACCGAGCCGGGATGACGGCAAACCCGGCTTGGATGGCGGTGGAACGACGATTCGGCTAGAAAAACCGCCCGTCTTTTTATGGTGGCACCGTTTCTTTCGGAATGGCCAGATAGGCGGGTTGACGCCGGTCAGCCGGGGCTGGGTGCGCGTCGCCGCCAAAGGCAGCCATAATACCGGTGGCTGGAGCGACCCCGCGTTGGTCACCATGCTGTAACCGTCAAGTCCGAAGCAGCACCGGGTTGGAGTCGCCTCCAGCCCGGTTTTTTTACGTTTCCCGCGCCGCTGCAAGCAACGCCGCACCCACCACCACCACCGTCTCCCCCAGCACCGCCGGGACGAGCTTGAAGTTGTTGCGGAATGGCGGGAAGACCAAATCTCGCACTGTCTGCCGCAGCGGCCTCCAGAACTTCGCGCCCGCCAGTGACACGCCGCCGCCAACTACGACAACATCGGGATTCAGCAGCGTGATCGCGTTGGCAATCGCAGTGCCGTACCATCGTGCCGCCTCCTCGACCGTGCTGACACCACGCTCAATCGCCAACCCCGACGCCAGTTCCTCGACTGTCTTGTCACCGATCTTCGTGTGCCCGATCTCCATCGAGCCGAAATGCCCGGTGTAGAGCTGGCCGTCCACGACCAACCCGCCACCGATGCCCGTACCGATGTTCGTGTAGAAGACAACTCGTTTCCCCCGCCCTGCCCCAAAACGCGCCTCGGCCAGCGTCGCGCACTTCGCGTCGTTCTCCACGACAGTCGGCAGGCCAAACTGTTTCTCGAACCACCGCCGCAACTCAAACCCCGTCCATCCGGATACCTGATGCGACTTCACCACGCACCCTCGCTCCGAGTCCACCGGGCCGCCGAACCCGACACCGATGGCCGTCACACGATGGAACTCGGCCAAGGCAATCTGAATTTGTCGCAGAATCCCCGCGCGACCGGCGCGCCGCTCAACGGGCGCGCGCCGCAACGCAAGGAGGCGACCACGGCGGTCGCAGACGCCGAACTGGAGCTTGGTCCCGCCGATTTCGACGCCGAGATACATCCGCATCTACTTCAGAAATTTCGTCCAGCGAGCAATCTGAGCGCGAACATTCTTTGGCGAAGGCGCGCCAATGGCTTTGCGCACGGCGAGAGCGCACTGCAGGTTGAATACTTTCGCAGCACCGGCACCGTATTTCTTCGCCGCCAGCTTCGGTAACGACACCCCACCCTTCTCTGACGCGGCAACGAGTGCGCCAACAGCATGGTGGGCTTGCCGGAACGGTATACCGCGCTTGACGAGAAAGTCCGCAAGGTCGGTCGCCAGCAGCAACGGATCGCTTGCGGCGGCTTCACACCGAGACCGGTTCACCTTCGTGTGCCGGAGCATGTCGGCCATCACCCGCAACGATGCGCCGATAGTGTCGGCAGTGTCGAACAACGGCTCCTTGTCCTCCTGCATGTCCCGGTTGTAGGTCATCGGGAGGCCTTTGAGCATCGTCAATACGGCGACGAGGTTGCCGTAAAGACGGCCGGTCTTGCCCCGGACGAGTTCGGCAATGTCGGGATTTTTCTTTTGCGGCATCAGCGAGGAGCCGGTCGTGTAGGCGTCGCCGATGCGAACGAAACCAAACTCGGCGCTCGACCAGAGAACGAGGTCCTCGGCCAGCCGCGACAGGTGCATCCCGCAGATCGCCGCGACGGCGAGAAACTCGACGACAAAATCCCGGTCGCTGACGGCATCCATCGAGTTTTGCGTCACGCCGTCGAAACCGAGTTCCTTGGCGACGAACTCCCGCGCGAGCCGCAGCGTGCTCCCGGCAATGGCGCCGGAGCCGAGCGGGCTGACGTTGGCGCGCTTCGCACAGTCGGCGAACCGCATGGCGTCCCGCGCGAGCATCTCGACGTAGGCGAGTGCGTGGTGGGCGAACAACACCGGTTGCGCCCGCTGGAGGTGCGTATAGCCTGGCATGACGACGTCGGCGTTCTTGTCCGCCAGCGCGACTAACGCGCGCTGGAGATCAGAGATCGCCGATAGCTGGCAGCCGATGTTGTCCCGGAGCCAAAGCCGAATGTCGGTGGCAACCTGATCGTTCCGGCTTCGGCCGGTGTGCAGTTTCCGTCCAACAGGGCCGAGTGCGGCCTCGACGTTCATGTGGACGTCTTCGAGCGCGGGATTCGGTTGCGGCCGGATTGTCCGGAGTCGCCGCGCGATCTTCGCCGCCTCGGCTTTCGTGAGGACGCCGATCTTCGCGAGGCCCTTCGCGTGTGCAATCGAGCCGGCGATGTCGTGCGGGTAGAGCCGCCAGTCGAAGCTGACGCTTTCTGTGAACTGTTTGACGATCTCCGCCGGGCCAGCAGCGAACCGCCCGCCCCAAGTTTGTTGGGATGACTTCTTCATGGACGCTTACCGTGTACCGGCGCCGGGCATCATGTTTTGCATCTTGTCCATCATGAGTTCCTGCATGCTGCCGTAACGCTTGAAACCGGCGGGCGGCACGAACAACGCGGCGTCGGGCTTGTTCTGGTTGACGTTCTTGAAGAGCGTCGTGATGAGCGTGCCGTTGTCGGTGGTCACCTGGGTCTGGATCAGCAACTCCTTCAGGTCGGTGGCCCTCCAGAGGAGGGCGTTGGCTTTGTTGCCGGAGTCGTCGGTGACGATGACTTTCCATTTCACGCAGGGATGGCCGTCAATGGTTTCCTTGCCGATCTCGGTCTGTTCGATCTTCGGTTCCTTGGCGTCCTTGGCGCCGCCGGCGGCGGCAGCGGCCCCGGGGGTGGGCATCTCGCAGTAGGCCTGCAATCCCGGATAGATCAAATACATGACCTGCTTCTCGGGAATAAACACGTTGATGGTCTTGTCCATACCCATCTGTTTGAGGTGCGCCATGGCCTCGGGCGGCATGGCGGCCCGCCGCATCTTGGTCATGTCCATTTCCGTGCGGACCTTGGTGTCGAGCATGGCGTACGCAAACTCCATCTCGTGAACGTTCTCGCCGCTGGCGTTCTGGATCGAGACATGGGCATCGGCAGTGAACGCGGTGTTCTTGCCGAGGAACTTCACCAGTTGTTCACCGGGATTCTTCATCCGGGCACCGGGCATTCCCTGGGCGAACGCGTCGGCGGCAATGACGCTGGCGAACAGGGCGATAACGTGTAGAAATCGTGTGGTAGTCATGAGGACGCAAATTATCACGTCGCGCAACGTGGAACAATCAAAAAGCAGACATCGCCGCGTCGGTTTGCTATACAAACGCCGCATGAAACGATTCCGCGCCGTGCTCTTCGATCTCGACGGGACGCTGGCCGACACGCTGACGGACCTGGCCAACGCCGTCAACCACGCCATAGCCACGCTCGGCTGCCCGACGCATCCCCTGCCCGCCTACCGCCACTTCGTCGGCGACGGCGCGCGGAACCTGATCCTGCGCACGCTGCCCGCCGACAAGGCGTCGCTCGCCGACAAGGCGCTGGCGTTGATGCGCGCGCACTACGAAGCGCACTGTTTCGACGAGACGCGATTGTATCCCGGCATCCAAGAACTTGTTCCGGTTTTGTTCCGGCAAGGTTTGAAGCTGGCGGTCTTCTCGAACAAGCCCGACGACTTTACCAAGCGGATGGTCGCGCATTACTTTCCGGATTCGCCATTCGTCGCTGTGCGCGGCCAACGGGCGAACCTGCCGATCAAGCCAGACCCGACGGTGGCGTTGCAGATCGCGGAGGAACTCGGTATCTCGCCGTCGGAGTGGATCTATCTTGGCGACACGAATACCGACATGCACACCGCCACCGCAGCGGGGATGTTCCCGGTCGGCGTGCTGTGGGGATTTCGCGAGCGGGAAGAGTTGGTCGAGGCAGGCGCGCTGAAACTGATCGCCCGCCCCGATGAACTGTTGCAATTGCTCTGAGGCAGAGCCTATTTCTTTTTCGCCAGCACTGCGGCCCGCGTCCGCAACCGTAGCGCGTTCAGCCGGATGAAACCGGTGGCGTCGGACTGGTTGTACGCACCCTTGTCCGCCTCCATCGTGGCGACGTAGGGATTGTACAACGAGACCGGGCTCTTCCGTCCCGCCGTGATGACGTTGCCCTTGTAGAGTTTCAGCCGCACTGTGCCGGTGACGTTCCTCTGGCTCTCGGTCACGAACGCCTGCAACGCCTCCCGCTCGGGGGCGAACCAGAATCCGTAGTACACCAGCTCCGCGTAGCGCGGAATCAACGAGTCCCGCAGGTGCATGACCTCGCGGTCCATCGTCAACGTCTCCATCTGCCGGTGCGCGAAATGCAAAATTGTCCCACCCGGCGTCTCGTACACGCCCCGGCTCTTCATGCCGACGAACCGGTTCTCGACGAGGTCAACCCGGCCGATACCGTGTTTGCCGCCGAGCTTGTTCAACGCCCGCATCACGCCCGCGGGGGTGAGCCGCTTGCCGTTGACGGCGACGCAGTTGCCGGACTCGAAATCCAGCTCGACGTACTCCGGTTTGTTGGGTGCGTCCTCGGGCGAGACACTGAGCTTGAAGATTTCCTTGGGCGGTTCGAGCCACGGATCTTCGAGGATGCCGCTCTCGTAGGAGATGTGGAGAAG
Source organism: uncultured Verrucomicrobiota bacterium (assembly GCA_903825435.1). Taxonomy (GTDB): domain Bacteria; phylum Verrucomicrobiota; class Verrucomicrobiia; order Palsa-1439; family Palsa-1439; genus CAIKAP01. The sequence goes on along the minus strand of CAIKAP010000144.1, from coordinate 31,360 downwards.
GTTCCGGTCCATCGAGTACGGCTTCTTCGCCGTAGCTTCGACGTTGATCCCCTTCTCCGCACAGTACGCGAGCATCTCGGTCCGTCCCTTGAACTGGCTCTGGTACTCAGCCATCCGCCACGGCGCGATGATGTTGAGGCTCGGCGCGAGCGCCGCATACGTCAACTCGAACCGGCACTGGTCGTTCCCCTTGCCCGTTGCGCCGTGGGCGACAGTATCGGCCTTTTCCTTCCGCGCGATGTCCACCTGCGCCTTGGCGATGAGCGGCCGCGCGATGCTGGTACCGAGGTAGTACTGGTTCTCGTAAATGGCCCCCGCCTGAATCATCGGGAAAATAAAATCTCGCGCGAACTCCTCAACGAGATCGAGCGCGTAGAACTTGCTCGCGCCCGTGGCCTTCGCCTTCTTATCGAGACCCTTGAGTTCATCTTCCTGGCCGATGTCAGCGCAATACGCGATGACCTCGCACCGGTAGGTTTCCTTCAACCAGTGCAGGATGACCGACGTGTCCAATCCACCGGAGTAAGCGACAACAATTTTCATAGCGAGCGCTCTTGTACACGAAAAGTCTGGCCGCCGCAACGGTTTTGGCCTAACAATCTGCGGAGCATGTCTGACCGACAACGATTCCTGTGGCAAAGCAGCGCCGTGCTGACGCTGGCCAGTTTAGCTGGTGCCGGCGGTAACTATCTGTTTCAAGCGATCATGGGCCGGTGGCTGAAGATAGAGGAGTTCGGCCATCTCAACGCCGCGCTTGGCATAGCTGGCATGCTGACTATCGGCATCGGTGCAGCTAGCCAGGCAGTCACGCATCACCTCGCCCGTCACCAAGCATGCGGCGAACAAAACCGTGTCGAGGAATTGAAGGCAGCCAGCAGCGCGTTCTTGTTTCGCCTGACGATCTTCTGTTCCATCATGGCTGTCATCTTCATTCATCCGATCTCGGTGTTCTTCCACGTGCCGCGCACGGCGGTCACGGTCTGGGTGCTGGCGACAATCTTGGTCAGCCTCTGGGGTGGGCTGGCCAACGCGTGGTGCGCCGGGCTGGGACAGTTTCATTTCATGGCCGTGTTGGGCTTGGCAAGCGTGTCCATGCGACTTGCCGTCGGCGGCTTCGGCGGACGCATCTGGAGCAACGCGGAAACCGGTATCGCGGCCTCTGTCTTCTCCGGCCTTACGATCGTCGCGGTGGTCGTGTGGCGCGACCGCACATTTGTGTGCGTGCGCGGACGACTGGGGCCATTGCGGGATCCGGAATTCATTCGGTTCCTCATTGCTTCGCTTGCCGTTTGCATCGGCAACTACGCATTCACCCAATCCGACGTCGTCGTGGCACAACGCTGGCTGAGCGGTCCCGACCTCGGCACGTACACAGCGGCAGGATTATTTGGGCGTGCCGTGATCTGGCTGCCGATGCCAATCCTGACGGTGTTCTTTACGGCGCGTTCCGGCCAGGAACGCTCCGACAAGGCCACGCTGCTGCAACTGGTGGCGTTCGCCGGGCTGCTCATTGTCGGCGCGGGAGCCGTGATGCTCGGCAAGGAAATTCTCTGCCGCCTCCTGCTCAACCGGACGGACACGACAGTGCTGGCGTTGATGAACCGTTTCGCCGTCGTCATGATCCCGGTCGGCCTGTTACAGGCGCTTGCGTTCTACGTGCTGGCGGGACGGCGGTTCACCTCGGCGTTGGTCTATGGCACTTGCGGCCTGCTATACGGCGCTGCGTTGACTTGGTGGGGCCGTGATGCACAAACATTGCTGACCCTCATCCTCTCGGGCGCAACTGCCACCTTCGTGTTGGTCGGAGCAACGACGTTACTGAACAATCGGCGAGATTGAATTCGTATTTTACATCGGCGACGTCTTCGTGTATCGGTGTCCAATCATGCTTTCGGTGGTAATGCCAGTTTATAATGAAGGCACCGTGATCCGCGAGAACCTTCGACGGACTGTGGTGGTGTTCCGCCCTCTTGGCCCATTCGAGATCATAGCCGTCAACGATGGCAGCAGCGACAATTCCGCCACCGAACTGGATAATGCCGCTGGGGAACTGGCCGAGGTCCGCGTCCTGCAACTGCCTCACCGGGGCAAAGGCGAGGCGTTGCGCCAAGGAACGCGCGCAGCCAAGGGCGATTGGGTGATTTTTCTGGACTCGGATCTGGACCTCCCGCCGGACCAGATCACGTTATTTCTAGCGCTCCAGCACATCCACCAAGCCGACGCAGTCATCGGCAGCAAACTGCATCCCGACAGCAACGTGGACTACCCCCTGATCCGACGGATTTACAGCTATGGCTACTATCTGCTAGTGAAGTTGTTCTTCGGCCTTCCCGTACGCGATACCCAGACTGGCTTGAAACTGGTCCGTCGCGAGATTTTGACTCAAGCGGTTGATAAGACTCGGGTGGAAGGTTTTGCATTCGACCTGGAACTACTCGTCCACCTAGTCGAAGCCGGCGCGAAGATGGCGGAAGCCCCGGTGGTGGTCAACCACCAACTCAAGTACGGCGGGGTCGGTCTCAACGCCGTCTGGGACATCTGGAGGGAAACATGGAGAACATGGCGCAAAGTGCGGGCGATGAAAAAATGAAGCTTTCCCTGAAACCTCTTTTGCTGGCGATTGTCGGAACATTTCTATTGCAGTTGTGGCTGTGCTATTTCTTCTCGTTCGGCAGCGTTATTCCCATGACAAATGACATCATCCCGGCCAACTGCTGGGAGTTCCGGTTTCACTTTCCTCCGCAGGGATTTGTCTCGTACGATTACTGGCTAGGATTTGCCAACTATCCTGTACCGTTGACCCCGTTCACGATGCTGGCTCATTTGCCCGTCTGGCTGTTGTTTACAGTGTACTATCCGATGTTTGGTACGTTGGCGGTGGCCAGTAGCTATTGGTTGATGCGGGAGTTAAAATTGTCCAGCCATGCCGCCGTGATTGGCGGCCTGATTTATGGCTGGCAGGGACCGTTGCTTAGCAACATCTATGGGGGGCACTTCGCACCGATGGCGTTGCTGGCACTGACTCCAGTTGCTGCCGTAATGGCGTTGCGGGCGATACGAAACCTGGATTGGCGAGCGGCGGTGGTCTGCGGGAGCGTGTTAGGAATGAACATCTGTCTTGCACCAGACCAAGGGATGCTGGTCGCGCTGTTGATCGGCGCGCTATATCTCGTCGGTATCGTACGGTCGGGCCGTCGCAAACCACGTGAAGGCACGATGCTCTTTGGCCGGTTGCTCGCGGCCATTATGATGTCGGTCTTGGTGGCCCTACCGGCACTCCAAACAACAGTTCAGACCGGCATCTCCGGTGTGAAACAGGTTACCAGTGATGATCCGCAGCAGCATTGGGATTGGGCCACGCAGTGGAGCCTGCCTCTCACAGAAACGCTGGATTATCTTGTGCCAGGTTTTTTTGGCTGGCGTTCCGGCAGCATGGACGGGCCGTACTGGGGACGAATCGGCCAGCAAGCGGGCTGGGAACAACATCACCGAGGCTTCCGGAACTTCTTAATCAGCACCAACAGTTTTGGGACTACCGCATTCATCCTTGCACTTGCGGGCGGATGGACGTTGTTGCGGAAACGTGGCAGGGACGAGCCGACGGCTCGTCCTTCATTACGCAACAGCGCGGGCAACACGGTGGGTCGCCCCTACCAACCGTTGTACGATGACCAGATATTCTATGGCCGTTTTTTTGTGGCGGTGCTGGTGATTTGTTACCTGTTGGCGCTGGGCCGGTATGCGCCATTCTACTGGTTCTTCTACAAACTTCCGTACATGGGCACATGGCGAAACCCGATGAAGTTCATGGTGCCCGGCGGACTGTGTTTGACCGTGCTCGCAGCCTTTGGCACACAGGCCATGTTAGACTCCTCCCGCGTGGCTCTACGACGCCTGCTGACGGGAGTTAGTGTAATCGCCGTGCTGATTTTGCTGGCAGCAGCGGGAGCGAGTTCGTGGTTGGTCTCGCCTCTAACAGCTCAAGGCTACAGCCCACCTGAAATCACAGCGGCTATTGGCGTCGCCCGGCTCACGGCATTTGTGGCGGCCCTAGTGCTTGGAGTATTGTGGCTTATTTGGGTAAAACCGGAATGGGGTATTCTGCTGCTTGCCGTATCGGTAGCGGGACAGATGTATTGGGTCCACCGGCATTATCTCGAACCGTTCAACTTCCGCGCAGCCTACCGGACAAACCCGCTCATCGAGACAATCCGCACCAACCCTGAACCTGTCAGAGTCAAGTTCCTTGGTCAAGATGGCTTGCTGCATTATTATCTGAGCGCTGTCTTCCCATACCATCGAATCGCCTCCGTTGACATTCCGGCATCATCACGAATCCCTGAAGACTACCTTGCTTTCTTCACTGCGCTGCAAAACAATCCCATCCGCCTTTGGCAACTTGCCGGGGTCAAATATCTGGCGATACCGGCATCCGTTCTTAATCAGGTTCTCCAGTCGCCCGAGTTGCGCGCCAATATTGCGGGCGCGACACGATTCCAAGCACAGGGCAGCAAGCTCGACGATCTCCAAGTCATCTCTGTCGGCGACAACCAACCTGCCACTCACGCACTAGTGACGTTGAAAGATTATCTGCCCAAGGCCACCTTCGTGCCCGGCATCGAAGTCCTGCCCGATCAAGCCGCCCTGAGCCGTCGTCTAGCCGCGCCCGACTGGAACCCTCGCCACACGCTCTTGTTTGATCAACCATCAGCCGCAAGCGCAAGCAGTGATGCGACGGGAACAGTTCGACTCCGACGTTATTCAGGGAGTCGCATTGAAGTTGAAGCGGAAACCACCGCGCCCGGTTACGTCCTCATCAACGACCGTTTTGACCTCAATTGGCGCGCAACAGTCAACAACCAACCCGTGACACCCTTCCGCACGGACATGATCCTTTATGCCGTACCCGTCCCCGCTGGTCGTTCCGCACTTGTGCTGCGCTATCAAAGCTCGGCGATCCCCGTCTACGTCCACCTTGCCGCCCTAGGTTTGACGGCATTGATCGGACTGTTAGGAGTTTGTCAGCCCTCAAGTTTCGTTCTCCATGAGTAAACCCACCATTTCAGTTTCAATCCCCACCTACAACCGCCCGACCTTTCTGGAACAGGCCATTCGCTCTTGTCTGGCGCAGACCTATCAGGATTTTGAGATCGTGGTGTCCGATAACAGTACCAACAACGAGACCGAATCGGTTGTACGGAGGATTAGATCACCGAAACTCCGGTACTTTCGAAACCCCGGCAATCTTGGCGGCTTCAAAAATTTAGCCTTGTCTGTGGAGCGCAGTCAGGGGCGCTTCATCAAGTTGTTGATGGACGACGATTTGATGAAGCCTCGTTCACTGGAACGTAGCGCAGCGATACTGGAATCGCAGCCACGGGTCGGGGTGGTCATGTCGCCACTGGACATTGTGGATGAAACAGGGCGCGCTGTAACGCCCCGCTTTTATCTCATCAAAAGAATGCGACTGCTCTATGCCTATCGGAAAACGGATGGCTGCGTCCCCGGACGGGAGATCTTGCGGGATTTCCTGACGCGGATATATCCGTGCTGCGTGCCGTCGGGTTTGTTGTACCGGCGAGAATGTTTTGAACGGCTCGGTTCGTTCGACCTGTCAGCGGATTTTGCGTGCGACGTGGAACTCTGCATGAGGTTTGCAACCAAGTACGATTTCTACTATATCGCCGAACCGCTGAATTCGTGGCGGTTCAACGCCCAATCCGACACAGTACAGATTCACAAGCGAGGGTTGAACAACAGCGTCTTCTACTCGTTGGCATGTCAGTACCTCGCGCGACCGGATGTTCAGGAACTTTTCACGGCAGCCGAACTCCCAAACTTGATCCGTCGGAGTTACTACTTCGCCTCGAAACGATGCATGTTGAGCGTCATTGCCGGGATGCGCAGCGGCAACAGGAAGGTGATCCGTGACACCATGCGCACCGTCCATCAGTCAGACCCCTACCTGCGGAACAAACTTGCTTTGCCGTTTGGCTTGCTTGGAGAATGCTTCAGCGCAGTCCGCAGCTGGCTGCCCCAACACGTAGAATCACCGGGGCGTTGACGCTTCCAAGTCTCCGGATTGCCGCATCATAGATTGGATCCCATTCGCCAGAGGATGTGTCGTCGAGACATTTTCGCGGCACCCTGTCCGCAAAGTAGCACAGCCTGTGTCTCGCCATCGACCCCCGCCGCAGCGGCGCTCAACCGCGACGGGCTAGACGTTGCCTGACTTTCTCCGTTACCCCAAAAGCGATCACTCGCCGCGTCTGGAAACCCCACTTAACGACATGGGGAAACATTGCAATCTGGCGAAGAAACCCTTTAGCAGTAATGATTTTGCGCAATGAGATATGAGAGGTGATTTCTTCTTTTAACTTCAGCAAGGCAGCTAGTGAATGCTCAACCGTGTAAGGAGGCACCTTTCCTTCCGTCATCCAGTAGTCGTCTGACACCATACCGGCTCTCTTCGCAATCTCATACACCTCCGTTCCAGGATAGATATTCAAGATGCCAATGTCATCAAAATACGCATACTTAATTCTCTGCACTTGTTTAATCAACGCGATTGTTTCTCGTGCGGTACTCCAAGTTTCACCCGGCAAGCCAACAATCAAAAACGTTACAATGTTGATTGGAGACCCTGCAAATAGACGGAATGCATGTATCACGTCAGTGGTGGATATATTCTTGTGACAGGATTGCAGTATTTTTTTAGAACCACTTTCAAGCCCGAACAGTACCATCGCAAAACCTGCCCTCTCAAGCGCGGCAATCACTACTGATGACAGGGGCTTAAACCTTGCGCTACAGATGAATTTCAGCGAAATGCCCCGTCTCACGATCTCATCACAAAACTCAACGACTCGTTCATTCTTTAAAAAGAACGAGTCATCGTGAATCCATATATGCGTCATTTGCGGGAATTTCGAGATCATATATTCGATTTCTTTCATCACATTAGGAATCGAACGATACCGAACCCGTCTGTGGGAAATTGAGTCCAAACAACAGAAACTGCAGGTAAATGGACAGCCCCTGCTTGTTAGAATATTACATCGAGTCCTGTTCTTGTGAAAAAATAGTTCATGCTTGGGAAATGGTAAAGAATCTAAGTCGTTTATGAGCGGCCTATCCTCAGTAACAACAAGCTTCCCACCTACGGAAAAACCAATCCCCGGCACTGAACCCATATCCCCCCCCCCCCCCCGACCACTTGTCTGCAAGCTCAGAGATTGTCATCTCCCCCTCTCCTCTGACGACTGTAAGAAATGGGTAACGTAAAACGATTTGCTCATACATCACCGTGGCATGGACTCCCCCCGCCACCAAGTGGATATCAGGGCGATGCTGATGAATTTCCTCAATCAATCGGAAGCTTGACGTACGATTGAACGCAAGTATTTGGAAACCCACAATGTCCCAATGTTCAGCAGCGATTTTGTCCATCGCTATAGTCCGACACTGGTCAAAAGGATAATCATTCAAATCAAGTGTCTCCACCCGATGTCCGATTGACTCCAGATAGGAATGCAGATATGCAACCCCAATAGGATAGTGTGAATTATGCTGGACAGATGGCGACCGCGCGCCATCTTCGATACTTGTAGTCATTAGAAGAAATTTTGCCATTTTCTTACCGAAAGAGAATTAACCGTGTACCAAAACAGTCACTACTGCCATGATTCAGTCAAGAAGTGTTTTGCATCCGTCTTGTATTAAACCATTCACGGTCCCTCTGCTCAAACGCTTTTGAGAGAGGTTGTACATCTTATTTGAAATCGCCTTTCAGCTGACGGTATTGACGAATCATGGATTCGATTCCCGCGGCCAGTGAAAACGATGGGCAGAAGCCCAGTCGATCGAGGCGAGTGATATCGAGGCACTTTCGCGGCATCCCATCTGGCATGGTAGCATCCCAGTAAATCTTACCCCGGAACCCAGCTGTCACGGCGATCAACCGTGCCAACTCTGCGATGGCGACATCCGTGCCAGTTCCAACATTGATGATTTCCGGCGAGTACCATTTCTCCAACAGCAGCAACACCGCCTGCGCAAGGTCGTCCACATGCATGAATTCCCGACGTGATTTTCCGGTACCCCATAACATGATCTGGTCGCAACCATCGTCAATGGCGTCTACGGATTTCTTCACAAGCGCACTGAAAACGTGAGATTTCTGTAGATCGAAGCTGTCTTTAGGTCCGTAAAGGTTGCAGGGCATCGGACAGACAACCCGCATGCCATATTGCTGGTGATAATACTGGGCCATCCTTAAACCAGCAATCTTCGCCACGGCATAAGCCTCGTTGGTCGGCTCCAGCGGCCCGGTTAGCAGATACTCTTCCTTCATCGGCTGGGGACACTCACGTGGATAAACACAGGAACTCCCCAGAAAGACCAGTGTTCCCACTCCACACTGATGTGCCTGATGGATCACATTTGTCTGGATCATCAGGTTGTCGGCAATGAACTCCGCCGGGAACCGACGGTTCGCTTCGATACCTCCCACTTTTGCCGCCGCCAAAATTACACACTCCGGCCGTTCTCGCCTGAAAAACTCACGGACAGACAGGCCATCGCGCAAATCCAATACCTCACGCGATGCGGTAATGACATTCTGAAAGCCAGCGATGATCATGGCCCGTTGGAGCGCAGCTCCCACCATGCCGTTATGCCCCGCCAGGTAGATCTTTGCGTTTTTGTTCATATGTTCATTTCTTCCGTCGGGCTCGCGCCCACAACGTGCTCCAAAATCAGTTTGGCAAAAGCCTCCGAACCAAAACGTTGAATCTCCGGGCTTCGCAAGAAATCATCCATCGCCGCACGGTACGCAAGATACTCCGTCTGGGGCATGTCCCGCAGGTAGTGGAATAGTTCCACTTCAGATGGGAACTGACGACGGTCAATAAAGGCATTGGCTGGGATGTAGCGAGTGATGTTGGGTGCTCCCAGATAAACCGGAACGCACCCGGCAAAGAAACAATCAAAGATCTTTTCCGTGATGTAACCGGGAAAGACCGCGTTCTCGTAACAAATAGAAAACTTGCTACTACGGAGGACAAGTCGCTTGTTCGGAATGGTACCCTTCCAGAAGGGATACGTCACACAACGGGGGAGACCGGAACATCTTTGGTAGGCGCGGTTTAGCACTGCATTGAAAAGAAAACCGAATGGGGGGACAAACCAGCGATCCCAACCAGCGCCATACAAATCCATGTATTGCGGCTGGTTTTGAGCAAACCAGTCCAATGTCCGTCGGCGCGCCGAACACAGTTCCGCCGTATGATTACTGAACTTGTTACTGCTAATGATAACGCAGAACCGAGAGCGCGTCTGTTGCTCTTCCCTTGGTTCGCATTCCAGTGCGACTGGGGGAAGGAACTTGACGTACTTGTCACCACCAACCAAGTCATCATGCCACGTGAACACCTTGCGAAACACCCGATGATGGCGACGCCAGTAGTTGTCCGGACGGATCGAGGGATTCTCGTTAAGCATCAGGTATAAGGGAATGCGCGGCAGCCGAAGCAACTGACGGAACAGCAGATTGAACCGGGTCGGGTAATCGAGGAACACCACTGAGTCGTAGCTGGTCAGCGGCTCGGTGTCGATCGTACTGACGCAGTGACCATGATGCGCCAAAATCTCAGCAACCCTCATCGCAGGTGCCGCAAGCTTGTGGCCTAACGGTGATTCCGGACTACAAAACATGCGATTCTGATTGTAGACGGTATAAAAGTTGTAGAAGCCGATGTTCATAGCTCATAACAATGGCCAGCCATAACAACTGAGATTGCTGGTAATATGCCTTGGCTCCCTTCGGCCAAGAGAAGCAAGTGATACGGTTGAACATGCTTGGGGAAGATCACGCGCTGCAGACATGTAATGTGTGAGCTTGTGTGTATCTTGCTTTTTATTCTTCCAAAGGTGGCTTTCACGCGATTGTCAATACCGAGTTAAATGGATTGGTTCGGTTCAATCTCAATCTGCAAGTCGGACGCCCGAGCGTTACCAGAAGCTCTCCGATAAGACGCTCAACAGAAGAGCTTTCACCGCAACACCTCTTTACAGTCCATTTGCTTCAACGGTTCCGCACAGGAGCCGGTTGTGCATTTATCCAAGTTCCTCATGCGGCTACAGGATACCGGGTTCATCTCCCTGCCGCAACCACGATTACGCCTTTGCCACGCTCACCTTGGTTGTGTATTCTCCGATTTATCCCAGAACGCACATGTTCAGACTCAGAAAACCAGTCACAAGGCTGCTCAGAAAACGACTAACGAACGCGAGTAACCGCATTTTATGAACTCACAATCCTCAATGAGGTGTCCAGTATGCGAAAATACAGAGAATTTTCACGCTTTGTTTCCACGATACTGTAAGACGGAAAACCACTTGTGCCTCGATTGCGGATTGGTCTTTATCACCAGAAGAACGGACATCAATGCTGCTTATTACAAGCGAGGCAGCTATTTCACTAAGTCCCCGAATATCGCCTTACGGAAACAGATGATAAGCCGCAGTCTTCTCATAAAATACGGAGAGAAACACGTGACGACCATCGTCTCGCTCTTAGGGGAAAGCCCGCATGGAAAGTCCGTTGTTGATGTCGGGTGTGCATACGGGGAAACTCTTTATGTTCTGAAGCGGGACTATAACTGCAAGGTCGTAGGGATCGAACCTTCGATGGAGACGTCTCAGATCGGCAAGGAACTTTTTGACATTCGAATTGAGCCAGTCCTTTTGCAGGAGTTTCAAGGAGAAGGGTTTGATCTCGTCCTGTGCAGCCACACTTTGGAACATGTGGACAATCCCTACTTATTCTTACGTCGCTTACAACAACTCATGAAGCCGAGTGGAGTTTTATATTTGGAGGTTCCTAACATTCTATGGCCAACGGGCAGTTACAGCCTCAAGAAATTCTTGTATCATGAACACCTACAGAATTTTTCTGCATTTAATCTGGCAAAGCTTTGCCACAAGGCAGGACTGATTGTTGCAAATTTTCGCGACACCTCCTTTTTGCAGTTCCGTTGTCAATCAGTTGGCGGTGAATCAAAGGCTGTGGCCGAAATCTCTCCTGTCCAAATCCTCAGTTTTCTGGAAAGGTATTCCAAAGAATATGGAATACACGATTATGCTAAAGTATATGGCGACAAACTCAAATATCTACTCGACCTCTTACTGCGGAAGATGTGGGATTGAACTGTTTGGAGAAATCCCTTCAAATGCCATCTTCTGCGACAGGAAAAAAAGAATGCCACCGATCTAACAGCACGACCAGGATAGACTGGGTATTGACAGAATCCAACACGCACGCCAATTCTGGATTGAACACGCCTAACACATCGCCCGACTCTGTCACGACCTCTCAACGCCCGTGAACACGAAACTTCTTGCGCAGGATAATCTGCTCACCTAGTTTTCTATCAATTAGAATTCATACAAAGGAATCGCAGATGACCCGAATTGCCTATGTGATACCCGCCAACATCGTCGGAGCCAGTGACCAGGTGATTCCACCATGTATGCCCATGTTGGGAATCGCCTATCTGTCCGCTTACCTGCAAAAACACGCACCTGGGGAATTCCAAGAGATCGCGATCGATTGCATGCTCGAGGCTGGGACCGAAGTCAAGCCACAAGGGACCATAGGGATTCACGGAATCGCTGCGGATCAGGTGATCGGACTGTTGCGCAAAGATGACCCAAATTACAAGCCAGACATCATCGCCATCTCTGCGGTGAGTTCAAAGATTAAATCCGTACTGAAGGACTACATCCTCAGATTCCGTCAGGTGTTTCCCGATGCCTGCATCGTGGTCGGAGGAAACCACGTTGGTATTGAAAAAGGTGCATTACTCATAGAATTCCCGGAACTGGACTTTTGCGTCACAGGTGAAGGGGAAGTCACTTTTTTCGAGCTTGCCCGGACAGTCGGCGCGTCAAAAACTGGTCCGGAACGGCTTTCAACCATCGACGGCCTGATTTACCGTAACAATGGCGTAGTGACCGAAAACGCCCCACGAGCGCTCATCGAAAACCTGGACGAGATCCCATTCCCGAACTGGTCACTGTTCGACATGGAACGGTATTTCGCGAATGCCCGAAAGTATCACCGCGAATCCTACAACATGAGAGTCCCTGTTCTGCCGATGGTGACAAGCCGGGGCTGCCCCTTCAGATGCACTTTCTGCGCATTCCCTTTGATCTGGGGAAAACAAGCCAAGTGGCGCGCCCGGTCACCCGAGAATGTCGTCTCCGAAATGAAACATCTCATTACCCGGTTCAACATTCGCGAAATCCATTTCATGGACGACAACATCAACGTCCACAAACCAAGATTTATCGAGCTTTGTACTCGAATCATTAATTCTGGACTCCGGATCAAATGGGCTGCCGTCAGCGGAATCGGGATCAAGGGACTAGATCGAGAGGTACTCACCCTGATGAAACGCTCGGGCGCGTACCGGTTTGTCGTGGGATTCGAGAGCGGATCTGAGAACACCACCCGCTACATCAAGCGCAAATACGACCGCGAAGAAGGCCTGTCGGCCATCCGAGAGGCCAAACGGCTCGGATTCTGGACCGGCGGCAATTTCATGATAGGCTTCCCGTATGAGACAGCCGAGGATATGCGCGCCACCAAGGAACTCGCAATGCAGTCCGGAGTCGATTTCCTCGCCCTCAGTATCGCAACTCCATACCCCGGCACAAAAATGCGGGACGATTTCATCAAGGAGGGTCTCCTTGTTGATTCCTTTGAAGCCGACCAGTTCTATGGGGGCTGGAATTTAGTACACCTTTCGAAAAACGATGTTCAATCCTATTCCAATAGGGCACAGAAAACTTTCCTCATAAAGAAATTGTCTTTGGGCACGGTCATGGACATTTTGAGAAAAATCCATTCCTGGGAGGATGTCGTCTATACCGTCCAAGTGATGAATAAAATGCTGAGAATAGTGCTATCCGGAATTTTCAGCGGCCGCTTTTCGTATGTGGCTGGATGGTCGGGATCAAGACCGTCTGTTGCCGGCAAAAACGGACTCATCGCTATCGGGTCTCGCAGATCGCCCTGACATTGTTATCGGCAAACAACCGCAAGGATGGAAGCTGACAAAAAACGGACTGACAGGAATTTGGTTTTATGAAGGATGTTAAAAGTGGACAGCCGCTCAGTCTAGCGCTCGACAATTATTACGTGTGCGTGTAATGACCGGATCAAAATTACTTCGCATCTTATATTGGCCTCCATACTTTAGCCATCTAATAAAGCACATGAAGCGCCCCTGTTGCTCATTTTTGAAACGTTTCCAGACACTGCAAAAGACGGCCAATATTGGCGTTCGACTGCATGGGCGACAGGCCGATATAGAAACCTCGCTCGTGAATGATGTTGGCGCCGGGAAACTTGTCGCGCTGGAAGGACGCAAACAGCTGCGCAGCGGGATGACGCGCGAGATTTCCCGCCACGATGGGACGGGTTTCCACGCCCTCCTTCTCCAAGTAGCTGGTGATGTCATATCGGCTGAAGGGAGCGTCCTCCCGAACCACCATTGGCAGGGCAAACCAATAGGGTTGTGCTTTCGAGTGAACATGGGGACGCGTCAAAAACTTGCTTTGATCCACAAAGGCATGAACCCGGTTGGCAATGATCTCCCGCCGTTTTTCAAATCCCGCCATGCGGTTCAACTGGTGCAGCCCAAAACCGGCCTGGAGTTCCGTTGGGCGAAGATTGAACCCCCAGTTCACAAACGCATAACGCGGATCCACGTCCGCCCCCAACTTGTAAGCAGTCGTGTCCACGTTGCGCAACCAGCCATGCGCCCGCAATATCCGCAACTGCTCCGCCGTCTTGGTGTCCGGACAGCAGATCATACCGCCTTCCATGGTCGTTAGGTGGTGCGAGAAGAAAAATGAGAAGCTGCCCCCAATACCGAAATTGCCAACCTTGCGCCCGTCAAACTCCGCCCCCAATGCTTCGCAGCAATCTTCCAAGACAACCAGATTGTGTTTCCGTGCCAACGCCATGATCTGATCCATCGCACAGGGATTGCCCATGAGATGCGTGACAAAGATCGCCCGTGTCGAAGGACCGATCTTGCTCTCCAGATCGGCCACATCCATGTTCAGCGTCGTGGGATCAATGTCCACCAACCGTACCTGCAATCCAGCCATTAGAACGGACCAAATCTGCGTCGGCCAAGTGACGACTGGCGCCAGCACCTCATCACCCGGACCCAACCGGGGATTATTGGGGTCGGTCATCAGGAAACAAAGCAGCAAATCCGCTGACGATCCACTGTTGACCATCACCGCGTCGGCGCACCCTTGGGCGGCGGCAAACTTCCGCTCAAACAGCAACGTTTTCTCCCACATCGTCGTGCGGAAACTGCACATCGAATCAATCGCTTCAAGGATTTCCTCGACGCCGTAGGTGGCCATGCTCAACGGATACCAGTATCGCTGAGGCTTCGCCTCGTTAATGCGGCTGGCGGATTCCAGCAATAACTCGATGACTCCTGCCAGTTTCTTGGTTCCTTCAATATTCACAATTCCCAATCCTTTCCGAGGTTTAACGACGCAAACGCGGTCTGAAAGATTGCCGTCCAACTGTATCTTTCCGAAAGCCGTCCGGCATTTTCCGACATCCGCCGCAAGCGTTGCGGATCATTCAACACCTTGAGTAACGCCTCTTCACAAGCCTGTTTATCATACGGGATAATCACCCCGGCGTCAGTTTCCTTAATCAGCTTCGCCATGGTGCCGACATCCGTCATGATCACCGGCAAGCCGCATGCCAGATAAGTCTTCACCTTTCCCGGATCGGTATTGCGAATGAACCCGTGGGTGTCTCGATATGTGGCAACGCCCACCGCACAATGCAGCAGTGCCTTTTCCACCTCTTTGTGGTCCGGCACCATTCCAAGGAATGTGACGATGTCGGCAACGCCTAGATTTCGAGACTTTGCATGGAGTTCCTCCAAGTAGTCGGGTTCGCAATGACCAACGAGTCGAAAGCGGACACCGGGAAGAACAGCCCGCAGGGCTGGCAAACACGCGAGAACCAGTTCACACCCTTGCTCGCGATGCACAAAACCAAAGTACGCAATATCCAAGTACTCAGGTTTCTCCTCCCATACTTTGTCCTGGTATCGCGGGGTGGCACCGTGGGGAGTCACAATCTGGTTGCGGAAAATCTTCCCCCAGCGCTGTTCCCGTCGGTCAATCATTACCTGAGAGTAATTCCAAGTCACATCACTATGCCTCGCCGCCAACTTCTCCAAGTAGTTGTAAAGCCAGTTCTTCAGCCGGTTAGGATAACGGTCGGGGATGTAATCAATTACATAATAGGCCACCTGCCGAACCTTGCCAACCCGCTTCAGCAGCACGCCGCAGAATGCGTTGAGATTGCCGGCGCCCACGAACAGATCAATCGGTCCCTTCACGATTACCAGCGTCCACCACAACGTTCGCAGCACATCAAAGCCATACTGCAGCAAATCAGACATGGGGCGGGACGACCCAGTGCGTTTCTGCACAGTGCTACCCTTCTGGTACAAAGTACACGAGGACGCACGGATCGGGTTGCTTGGCACCGCGCGGTTCACATGGCTGATGAAGAGCAACTGCTGGCAGCCGGTTTGCAGCAGGTAATCCCGCAGAAAATGCGGAGGACCAGGCACGACATCATGGCAGCAAATGGCCACCGTTTTGGAACAGACCTGTTGCGTTTCACTCACAGTTCACTTCCTCCACGCTGGTGACACCCCCAAGCGCACCATCTCAAACAACTCGCGAACATTCTCTTTTTTGTTGAAACACGAGGCAGAAATCAGTTGCGGGGGATCATTAAGTTCCTTCCATATCAAGTGGCTTCACGAATGGTTCCATCTCGGTAATCGGATGACCAAAAGCGATTTTTGGATAAACGTTGACTGACCGGTCAATCATGACCTGTAGCAAATAGGGTCGCTTGTCGGCGGACATACGGTCGAGGGCGCGTTCCACGCTGACCGGGTCGCTCACTGTATCAGCCTCCATTTCGTACGACCGTGCTACCGCCGCAAAATCCGGCGCCGAGTAGCCCCAATAAGTCGAAACATACCGCTTGTCGAAATAACTCTCTTGGAATTGTCGCACCATGCCGTGACAGCCATTATTGAGCACCACCAATTTCACCGGTAGATTATTATGGGTGATGGTCTGGAGTTCTTGGATGTTCAGTTGGAATCCACCGTCGCCAGCAATCATCATCACCACTTGCCCGGGCGCGGACAGACAGGCACCGATGGCTGCTGGCAAGG
Source organism: uncultured Verrucomicrobiota bacterium (assembly GCA_903825435.1). Classification (GTDB taxonomy): domain Bacteria; phylum Verrucomicrobiota; class Verrucomicrobiia; order Palsa-1439; family Palsa-1439; genus CAIKAP01. The sequence goes on along the minus strand of CAIKAP010000144.1, from coordinate 15,050 downwards.
CGAACCCCATCGCCCCCATCCCACCTGACGTAAGGAAGCGCTGGTGCGCTTCCAATTCGAGTGATTGCGCCGCCCACATTTGATGCTGCCCCACGTCCACAACATAGCCAGCGGCGTGTTTTAGCCGCTGGCTGATCTGATGCATCAACGTGTTCGGATTGATGCCGGGTACATCATGCAGTTCTTCCGTATCCGTCCACTGCTGTCGTAACTCGCCCAACTCCTTGCACCACGCAGACCAGTCCGGCCAGGATTGTGACGTAGCGGCAGCTGACGCGACGCGCAGGAATGGCTGCAAGTGACTCACCATCGGCACACAACCAGTGACCCGGTTGTTGATTTCCGTATTGTCGCAATCGATATGGAAAACCGTACGGTCACTTTTGAATGCGGCGGGCATCGCCCCGGTCTGGCGCACATCGAGGCGGCTGCCGAGCACCAACAGCAGATCGGCTCGCCCGATGGCCAAATTCGCCCAACGGTTGCCGTAGCTACCGATCATCCCGACTCGCAACGGATGCACGTACGGCAGCACATCCACTGCCATCAACGAGTTCACCACCGGAACGCGCACCTGCTCCATAAACCGGCGAAATTCCTCCGTCGCACGCGCGGCACGAACACCCCCACCCGCCAAAATCAACGGTCGCTTTGCCACCGCCAAAGCCGCAAACAATTCCGTGAGGTTGGGGTTGCCGGCAATGCTCGGCATGACACGCAACGGCCGATCCACGGTAATCTGCGCGCGCTGCACATCCATCGGAATGTCCAACAACACAGGACCGGGTCGTCCCGACTGCGCCAACAGGAACGCCTCTGTCAGACGCGCCGGTAATTCTTCAGGTGTCTGGATACGCCACGCTGCCTTCGTCAACAGACCGGCTACCGCCACGATATTCGTCTCTTGAAATCCCAATTGCCGAATGGGGCGGTCGCCTTTCTGTTCGCTGCGGTTGACCTGACCGGTGATGAACACCGCTGGCGACGAATCAAAGTAGCAACTGCCAATACCGGTTAACAAATTCGTCGCACCCGGCCCGCTGGTCGCCATCGCAACGCCAGGCATTCCCGTCATCCGTCCCATCGCGTCCGCTGCGAAGGCCGCTGCCTGTTCATGATGAACGCTGACAAGCTTGATCTTGCCCTGCGTGTGAATCGAATCCACAAGATGCGTAATCATCCCCCCCACAAGTTCGAACACGTACTGCACGCCTTGCGCGTGGAGAAATTCACTGATGTAGTCTGAGACTTTCATTCGCCGCGTATCATATCTGATTTCGATACCACGCAACAGTCATCTCCAGCCCACGTTCCAACGACATCTGCGGTGACCAGCCCGTCACCGCTTTCAACCGCCCACTGTCTGCCTCCAAGCGCATCACTTGGTCGGCCCGGTAGAACAATTCACCAAGGCCAAGCGGCAACTGGGGATCAATCAGGTCGCGGATCGTCTCGGCAACCTGCCGTATGCTAACGGCGCGGCCGGATCCCAGAACAAACACTCCTTCGGCGAGAGATTCCTCGGCCAGTTGTTGCAGCGCAGTTGCTGCATCGGCAACATGCAGATAATCCCACATCTGTTCACCGGGTGTCAGCGACGGCTTCTCCCCGGCGAGCAGCTTCCGAATGACCGTGGGAATGAAATGGCGCGGGTCGTCCTTCGGCCCATATGTGGCCAACAAGCGGCACCAAACGTAGCGGACATTGTTCATCGCACATAGCTGTCGGGTCAACAGGCCTGCACACAACTTGGTCACACCATACAACGTAATCGGTTGCGTCGGCTGTTTCTCGTGCAGCACCCCCTCAAACCGTCCGTATTCCGCTTGTGATCCAACCCCAACCCAACAACGGCAACCGCCACGTTGGGCGTACTCCAACAAACGCAGCGTGCCGGTGAGGTTGTGATGGATTTGATTGAGATCATCGCGATGCTCACTGGCCACGCCATGCCAACCGAGATGAAAAACAACCTCGGGCGCAATGGTGAGGATGCCATTTTCTGCCTGTTCAATGACCGACAGGTCACCGTATATCACACGCGTCTGGTTGAGGACATCCGCAATGCGCCAAAGATTACTTTGCGGTCGCACCATGATGGAAACTTCGTGCCCTCCCGCAAGCAGTTGCCGCGTCAGATAAGAACCGAGATGCCCAGAGGCACCTGTAATAAGACATCGCATAGGTCAACTGAAGAACTTGTGCACCGTATCGGACATATATTGAACGGCTTCACCCGACAACCCGGGATAAACGCCGAGCCAGAAAACTTGGTTCATGACAAAGTCGGCATTGTGCAGATCGCCAATGCGGCGATGGGGAACTTGTAGATAAGCAGGTTGTCGCACCAAGTTGCCGCCAAAGAGCAATCGCGTGCTGATCTTGTGTTCGTTCAGGTGCTGGATGACCCGCTCGCGCGTACAGGGCGCCTCCGGTCGCACTGCCAGCGGGAACCCAAACCAACTCGGGTCGCTGTTCACGGTGGCTTCCGGTAGAATGAAAACATTCTCCAAATCCTTCAGGCTCTCATAGAGCGCGCGGAAATTGCGGCGACGAGCCTCGATGAAGCCTGGCAGTTTTTTCAATTGGGCGCAGCCAACAGCCGCTTGCATATCGGTGAGCTTCAGGTTGTAGCCGATGTGGGAATAGATGTACTTGTGGTCGTAACCACACGGCAGCTCACCGAGTTGCCATTCAAATCGTTTGCCGCAGGTGTTGTCCTTGCCGGGCGCGCACCAGCAGTCGCGCCCCCAGTCACGAAAAGACGCCACCAGCGTTTTCAACAGCGGCGAGTTGGTAAGCACCGCCCCGCCTTCGCCCATCGTCATGTGATGCGCCGGATAAAAACTCACGGTCGCCAGATCGCCAAAAGCGCCAACCATCCGGCCGGTGTACGTGGAACCAACGGCGTCACAACAGTCTTCGATCAACCATAATTTGTGGCGCTTGCAGAAATCCACCACGGCATCGAGGTCGAACGGGTTTCCCAGCGTGTGCGCAAATATCACCGCCCGTGTGCGAGGCGAGAAGGCAGCTTCAAGCTGGCTAACATCCGGGTTGTACGTCGGTGCCGTTACATCAATGAAAACCGGCACGAGCTGATTTTGAATGATCGGATTCACCGTTGTTGGGAAACCGGTCGCGGCGGTGATGACTTCATCGCCGGCTTTCAGTTGACGGTCGCCGAGTTTCGGCGAGGTCAACGACGAGAGAGCCACAAGATTGGCTGAAGAACCGGAATTGACCAGCGAGACATGGCGCACCCCGCAGAACTTTGCAAACTCGCGTTCAAACCGTTCTGCAAAACGCCCCGTGGTCAACCAGAAGTCAAGCGACGCATCCACCAAATACTCCAACTCGGTCGCATCGAACACCCGCCCGGCATAGGGTACAGGCGTCTCCCCGGGAATGAACGGTGACGGTGAAAATGATACCGCGTGGTACTGTCGCACCAGTTCCACGATTTGGTTTCGCAGTGATTCCTTATTGGTCATGGTCAAGCCCACGGCAACCCTAATCGGCTAGCCGCCGTAACATATTGGTTGATTTGACGAACACTTAATTCTCGTGAGGGATTCCGATACCAGCAAACCGTTTGTTCGACGGCGGTCGGGAAATCCCATACCGGCTTCCACCGGAGCAGCGTATGGGCCTTGTCGATGGAAAGCTGGAGCAAACCGGCTTCGTGGACGGCGTTCGGATCGCTCTTGTCTTCCCAGCGTCCCGGCCAGTGCTTTAGAATTTCCTGCAACAATTCGGTCACGGTCCGGTTGGCCTCGTGCGTCGGGCCGAAATTGAAGGCGGAACAGAGTTGAGAGTCGATGGTTGACGGTTGAGCGAGAAGAGCGGCGAGCCAGAGGTATCCACTCAACGGTTCCAGCACATGTTGCCATGGACGGATGGCTGTCTTCTTGCGAACCGGAATGGGCATCCCAGCCTGCAGCGCGCGGATGCAATCGGGCACAATCCGGTCGGTCGCCCAATCACCACCGCCAATGACGTTACCGGCACGAGCACTGGCGATGCGAACCGGATGATTCTGGAAAAAGGATCGGCGATAGGCCGCAATCACGATTTCGGCCGCGGCTTTGCTGGAACTGTAAGGATCATAACCTCCCAGCACATCGTCTTCACGGTAACCGTAAATCCATTCGCGATTTTCGTAACACTTGTCTGTGGTCACGAAAATCGCCGCACACGGTTTCTTCAGGGAACGCAAGGCATCCAACACATGAACGGTACCCATGACATTCGTGGCATAGGTGGACACGGGTTCGGCGTAGGACAAACGCACGAGTGGTTGTGCGGCTAGATGAAAAACAAAATCAGGTTGTGCCTGTTGTATGGACCGTTGCACTGCCGCCGCATCACGCACATCGTTAATCTCGTGTCGCACACGTTCCAAAAGGCCAAGCTGCTCAAACAATGCCGGCTTGGTGTTCGGCGGTAGGGCAAAACCGTAAACAGTAGCACCGCATTCGAACAGCCATTCCGCCAGCCAGGCACCCTTGAAGCCGGTATGACCAGAGAGCCAGACCGAGCGGTTGCAAAAGACATCGGCGAACATCACCACACCTTCCACGGGGCTTTACCGCTGTTCCACACCTCATTCAAATATTGGTATTCGCGATAAGTATCCATAGCGTAGAAAAAGCCTTCGTGGCGATACGCCATCAACTGTTCTTCGCGCGCCAATCGCTCCAGCGGCTCGCGTTCCATAATGCAATCGTCGCCGGTCAGATATTCGAACACACGCTTGTTAAACACAAAGAACCCGGCGCTGGCCCAACCGTTCAACTCTGGTTTCTCGGCAAAATCAATCACTCGCCCCTGATTATTGAGTTCCAGAAGCCCAAAGCGTGAGACCGGTTTGACTGTTGTCACGGTCGCGAGTTTGCCATGTGATTTGTGAAACGCGAGCAGCTTGCAGATATCCACGTCCGACACCCCATCGCCGTAGGTAACCATGAACGTATCCCCATCCATGTACCGCTCCGTGCGTTTCACGCGTCCACCCGTCATGCTGTCAGCACCGGTATCCACGAGCGTGACGTTAAAGTCCTGTTCCGCGTGGGCGCCGAGATAAGTAACGTCATGCTGTCGTCCAAGGCAAATGGTGAAATCGTTGTTCATCGCCTCGTAATTTAAAAAGTACTCCTTGATCAGGTTGCCACGATATCCGAGGCACAACACAAACTCACGAAACCCGGAGTGTGCGTAGATTTTCATGATGTGCCAGAGAACAGGGCGTCCGCCGATTTCCACCATTGGTTTTGGGCGAAACTCCGTTTCTTCGCGCAAGCGCGTTCCCAATCCGCCACACAAGATCACAGTTTTCATACTGAAAGAAACTTTATCATCCTCAACAGGAAATTGCAATTGTCGTCGCTTTTCCACCGTCACTGCCGTGCTACAGCTTCAGCTCGGAGAAGGATTCTTTTTGTTTTAAAAAATGGTCAACAACGATGTCGCCGTTGTAAACCACTCGCGGAAAATCCAACCCAAACCGCACCTGCGGATTGACATTTCGAAGGAATTTCTGGTTGGCCATTCGTTTGCGCACCCATTTGGGTTGGTGAACCAAAAAATCGCGGTGCGCCAGCAGGATACCAGTGCAGATGGCGAAATGCCCATGTGCCAAGTGACGGTAGAGTGACAGGTGATCCAGGATCAGACGAAACAACAACACGCGCCATGCAGTAACGCACGACAGATTTTTCTGCAACATCAACAGATTATTCCGGTAATTAAAGTAGGTCTTCCGCGGATTCTGTTTGGTGAGCGTGCCCGCGCCCACGTGATACACAACGCTCTGGGGCACGCAGTAGAGTTTGTAGCCACAGAGATGGGCACGCCAACACCAGTCGATCTCTTCCATGTGCATGAAAAAATCGTCATCCAACCCACCAATCTGCCGCCACACGGAACGGCGTATCATCATGCAGGCGCCGCTAGCCCAAAAGACTTCCTTCACGCTGTCGTACTGAGCGTGATCTTCCTCGCAAACTTCAAAGAAACGTCCACGACAAAAAACGTACCCATACTGGTCAATAAATCCTCCCGCCGCCCCTGCATACTCAAATTCGTTGCGCTTCCGATAGGACAAAATCTTCGGCTGGCACGCCGCCGCATCAGGATGCTGTTCCATGAATGCCACCATCGTATCCAGCCATCTCGGAGAAACCTCGATGTCAGAATTCAGCAAAACGATGTATTCCCCTTCTGCCAAGGCCGCTATCGCCCGATTGTTCCCCTCGGCAAACCCAAAATTCTTCTCAAAGTAAACCGTCTTGATGGACGGGAAATTTTTCCTCACAAACTCGATGCTACCATCGGCGGAATGGTTGTCGGCCACGATAACCTCCAAGTTATCGTACTGAGTTTTCTGCATCAGCACAGGCAGAAACTTCTGCAACCACTTCACCGTATTATAATTCAAAATAATGACGGAAACTTTAGGATCTGTGCTCATGACAATCAAGTAAGTGAACGCCGATGTATCCGACAGGCCGCTACGCTTGTCAAGCTCATCACCAACGTCGTCCGTTCAAACCGCGCTTGTCGCCGGCTGCTCCAACAATTGGCGTACGGTTTTCTCGATCTCGTCCAGGTTGAACGGCTTACCAAACCAGTGGTTGCCTGTGCTCTCCAAAAAGCTGAGGGACGTACCGCTCACGGTGTCGCCGGTGATGAAAATCATGCGGCGGGCCAAGGCGGGCGAGAGCTGACGGACCCGTCCGTAGAGCGCTTCGCCACCCATGTTGGGCATGCAAAGGTCACTGATAATGAGATCGCAGGAAGTTGTCTTGATGATTTCGAGAGCCTGCAGACCGTTTTGGGCGGACCCGACAGTATACCCACTCTCCTCCAACAACGTCTGTAGCACTTCCACGATCCCCGGCTCGTCGTCCACCAGCAACACACGGTAGCGGGATGCTTCGGCACGCGGTTCCCTGGGGCGTGGAGCCATCGGGGTGATGGGCGATGTCGTCGGGCATTTGACGATGGGGATCTCGATGTAGAAGCGCGTGCCTTTTCCCAGCTCGCTCTCGACGACTATGCGACCATGATGTTCCTGAATAATACTGTGGCAAATTGACAGGCCTAAACCGGTTCCCTTGCCCGGCCCCTTAGTGGTGAAAAACGGGTCAAAAATCTTCGGGACCACGTCAGATGGAATGCCGGGGCCGGTGTCGGCAACAGTGATGCGCACGTCCGCTCCCAGGCATTCTGTACGAACTTCCAAAAGTCGATGCCCATTGTGTTCACTCAACGCTTGCACGGCGTTCGCGATGAGGTTGGTGAGGACTTGTTCGATCTGGTGAGGGTCGGCCATCGTTCGCGGCAGGCCAGGCTGCAAGGCAATGTGGAACACGATGGCGGCGCTTTCCATCTCCGCTTCGTGGTTCTCGGCGAGGCTGGTGATGAGGCAGTTGATGTCTACCGGTGTCAGTTGCGGATCGAGCGGACGGGCAAAGGTTAGGAGATTGCGGACGATCTTGGCGGCGCGTTCGCATTCGTGGAGGATTTTTTGGAGGTCGCCACGCACACGCGCGGCGGGCTGTTCCTGCGAGGTCAGGATCTGGGCGTAGCCCATGATGACGGCTAGCGGGTTGTTCAACTCGTGGGCCACACCCGCCACCAACTGCCCCAACGCCGACAACTTCTCGGAGTGGCGCAACTGTTGTTCGAACTCCTTGCGTTCGCTGATTTCACGCACTGTCACCAACAACACGGGTTGATGGCTATACTCCACCATGGCGACGCTGCCCTCACACGGCGCAAGGGTTGCGTTGGCGCGTTGGATTGAGAACTCGCGCGACGAACGTATAATCCCTCCAATTCGCCGGTGGTTCTCCATGACTGATGGCGCGCACCAGTGCAGGTCGGGGAGGATATTGAGGAATGACTTCGGTAACTCACTCCCACTCCTAGCGCCCAGAACCAGTTGGTTGGCTTCTTCGTTCGCCTCCACGATATCCAGCGTCTCCAGATTCACCAAGAAAATCGCATCGCCCGCCGCGCGAAACAGGGCGCGGTATTTCTGCTCCGAGACCATGACATCCTGCTCCAGTTGACGGCGGTTGACTATCCCTTGATTAAACTCGTCCACCAACTCCCGGTGACGCTCCTGGGCCTCCTCCAGCACCAGCACGATCATTCCCAACGCGATGAACAGCGCCAACGCCGCCGTCATGTAGTACCCGCAGACCACCAGCAACGGCGGCAGGTATGGCTGAGATGGAAACTCCAGCAAGTGAATCCCCCAAAGGATGAACCCACACGCGAGCAGGTTGGCTCCACGATACCGACCTCGGTAGCGTAGGTACAGGAACCCGATGAACACGCTTGCCATTGCCAACAGCACAAACATCGGTAACGTGATCCAGAGGTGGTCCCGCACCACGTAGGCGGCCACATAGCTCCACACCACGATCAACGCAATTCCATACTTCAACTCACGAATCGCGCGGGCGAGGTTTACCATCTCGAAGCTACCCCAGAACATGCACAGCGCGCTAGCCCCGATACAGGCACGTTGCGCCATCACCAGCCAAGGCATCCCCGGGGCGCTTTCCAACCGAATGCATGCCCCCAGCCAAAGCGCATACAGCACCCACGCGACGATCCAGAGGTTGAGATACAACTTCTTCGCAAAACGGTTCAGGTAGGCGAACACGCCAACAACCACCACTGTGCTGAACAACGCCAGCACCAATGCCGAGTTCAACCACTGGGGATCAAACGTCTGGCTAAGATCTTCGATAATCTCTGGCAACACCGCCACCTGCATGTTTCATCTTTTCCTTTCGGAAACCTCTGACCGTTGACGCCGCCACCATCCACACATATAATGCGCCCCATGAAACTCCGACTCGTCAACACCTCCATCTTTGACCAAAGACTACCCGCTCTCGTTCTCTTTTGCCACGAAAAAGAACGGCTCGATGTTCCGGTTTTGTTCCGTAACCTCCTTCGGCGGCTTTCCCGCAAGGAATTCAGCGGCGCCGACAAACAGCTCCTCCTCCTCCACTCCACCGCCACTCACCTCCTCCTCGTCGGCCTCGGCAAAACCGCGGAACTGACCCCCGAAAAAACCCGCCGCGCCACCGGTCTCGCCGTCAAACGACTCGCCACACTTGGCATCACAGAAGCCGCCATCGTCCTCGCCCCCGACCAACTCCCGCACGCTGTCGAAGCCGCCATCCTCGCCTCCTACAAATTCACCAAGTACAAATCTCCCAACGATAACCACGCCGCACTCAAGACACTCACCATCTGCCTTCCCAAGAACGCTGACCTCGCCGCCGCCAAGGCCGTCGTCGCCCGCACCCAAGCCATCACCAACGCCGCCAACTACGCACGCGACATCGCCAACCTCCCCGCCAACATCGTTTACCCCGAAGTCCTCGCCGACCACGCCCGCCGCCTCGCCGAGGAATGCAACCTCACCTGCACCATCCTCGACAAATCCGCCCTCGAAACCGGCGGCTTCGGCGGCATCCTCGCCGTCGGCAGTGGCAGTGCACGCGACCCGCGCCTCATCGTCCTCGAATACCACGGCACGCCCGACCCCAACGCCAAACCCATCGCACTCGTCGGCAAAGCCCTCACCTTCGACTCCGGCGGCATCTCCATCAAACCTTCCGACAAGATGGACGAAATGAAGTTCGACAAATCCGGCGGCTGCGCTGTGCTCGGAGCGATGCGCGCCATCGCCGCGCTCCAACTTCCATTGCACGTCATCGGTATCATCGGCGCCGCCGAGAACATGCCCAGCGCCACCAGCTACCGCCCCGGCGACATCGTCACCAGCTACAAAGGCACCGACAAACGCGCCGTCACCATCGAAGTCCTCAACACCGACGCCGAAGGCCGCATCGTCCTCGGCGACGCCATCGCCTACGCCCGCGAACGCCACCCCCAAGCCATCATCGACCTCGCCACGTTGACCGGCGCCTGCGTCATCGCTCTCGGCTCCTTCGCCGCCGGGCTGCTCGGCAACAACGAACCTCTCCAGGAAAAACTCCGCGCCTCCGGCGAACGCACCGGCGAACGCCTCTGGCCGCTTCCGCTCTGGCAGGAATACAAAGACAAAATCAAGAGCGACATCGCCGACATCAAAAACACCGGCGGCCGCGAAGGCGGCGTCAGCACCGCCGCTGCGTTCCTCGCCAAGTACGTCGGCGACATTCCGTGGGCGCACCTCGACATTGCCGGCACCGCGTGGACGACCGAAGAACGCCCCTACCTCGCCAAAGGCGCCACCGGCTTCGGCGTCCGGCTCTTGCTTGACCTTTTGCAGAATTGGAAATAGGAAAAACGCCATCATGACCACCGCCCTCTCCAACATCGAAATCCCAGGCCTCAAGAAAACCCGCAGCGGCAAAGTCCGCGAGATCTTCGATCTTGGCGACACGTTGCTCTTCGTCGCCAGCGACCGGCTCAGCGCGTTCGACGTTGTCCTGCCGACGCCGATCCCGGAAAAAGGCCGCGTCCTCGCCGCGCTCAGCGAGTTCTGGTTCGGCAAGACCAAGCAGATCACCGAGAACCATTTTATCACCTCCGACTTCGAAGCCATCGCCAAGCGCGTCGGCCGCCACGAATCGCTCCGCGGCCGTTCGATGCTCGTGAAGAAATGCCAGCCGCTCGCCGTCGAGTGCATCGTCCGCGGTTACCTCAGCGGCTCCGGCTGGAAGGAATACAAGAAGAGCCAGACCGTCTGCGGCATCAAGCTCCCCGACGGTCTCGTCGAGTCCAGCAAACTGCCCGAACCGATCTTCACACCTTCGACGAAAGCCGACACCGGCCACGACGAGAACATCAGTTTCGACGAAGCCGTCAAGATTCTCGGCGCGCCGCTCGCCGCGAAAGTCCGCGACCTCGCGATCGCCGTTTACAAATTCGCCCGCGACTACGCCGGCACGCGCGGCATCATCATCGCCGACACCAAGTTCGAGTTCGGCCTCCTCGGCGACAAGGTCATCCTCATTGACGAAGTCCTGACGCCCGACAGCTCCCGGTTCTGGCCCGCCGACCAATACAAACCCGGCGGCCCGCAGCCGAGCTACGACAAACAATACGTCCGCGATTACCTTGAAACCCTCGACTGGAACAAGCAGTACCCCGGCCCGTCTCTTCCCGAAGAGATCGTCCGCAAGACGACGGAGAAATACGTCGAGGCGCTCCAACGCCTGACGGCCTGAGATGCGGCTGGTCGTTCTCATCGCGTCCATCGCGCTGCTCGCAGCCTGTTCCAAAACCGAGCCACCGCCGAAAACCGACTGGGTCGGTTCCGCCACGTGCCGCGACTGCCACGAGGACTTCTACAAGAAATGGGCCACGTCGTTCCACGGCCTCGCGATGCAGCCGTTCACGACAAACCTCGCCGCCACGTTGCCGCCGCACACCAACGACATCGTCGTCGGCCAATCGCACTACCGGGCCGAGCCGCCGTTCGTCATCGAGCGCACCCCGACCGGTGAGAAGCGCTACAAAATCCTCCACGCTCTCGGTGGCAAGAACGTCTTCTACTTCCTCACGCAGCTCGACCGCGGCTGGTTCCAGACGTTGCCCGTCGCGTTCGATGTCCGCCGCAACGAGTGGTACGACACCGCCGCCAGCGCGATTCGCCATTTCAGCGGCGTGACGAACGAACTCCTCCACTGGACCGAGCGACCGTACACGTTCAACACCTCCTGCTATGGCTGTCACGTCAGCCAGATCTCGAAGAACTACGACGCCACCAACGACAGCTACCGCACCACCTGGACCGAGCCCGGCATCAACTGCGAAACCTGTCACGGCCCCGCCGGTGAACACGTCCGCGTCTGCCTCGCCGCCAAAGGCAAGCCATCGCCTGCCGATCTCAAGATCATCAGCGTCCGCAAGATGACCATCAACCAGCGCAACGACCTCTGCGCGCCTTGCCACGCGAAGATGAACACGCTCACCCAATCCTTCCAGCCGAGTGACCGCTACTTTGACCACTACGGTCTCGTCGCCGTCGAACACATTGATTTCTATCCCGACGGACGCGACCTCGGCGAGAACTACACCTACACCGGCTGGCGAATGAACCCCTGCGCCAAATCCGGTAAACTCGACTGCACTCACTGTCACACCTCCAGCGGGCGTTACCGTTTCGAGAAGAACCCGAACGACTCCTGTCTCCCCTGCCACGCCAACAAAGTCTCCGACATCACCGCGCACTCCAACCACAAACCCGGCCCCGTCAAGCCGACCTGCAACTCCTGTCACATGCCGATGACCGAGTTCGGTCGGATGCGCCGCAGCGACCACAGTTTCCTGCCACCCACACCCGCCGCCGCCGCGCTCTACAAGTCTCCCCTCTCCTGCACAATCTGCCACACCAACAAGACCGCCACGTGGGCCGACCAACAAGTCCGAACCTGGCACAAGGACGACTACCAAGCGCCCGTCCTCCAGCGCGCCGCACTCGTTGACGCCGCCCGCAAACGCGACTGGACCAAGCTCCCCGACATGCTCGCCTACATCGCGCGTCCCGACCACGAAGAGATTTTCGCCACTGCGTTGATCCGTCTCCTCGACGCATGCGACAGCGACACCAAATGGCCCGTGCTACGTCAGGCATTGAAAGATTCGTCACCGCTCATTCGCAGCGCCGCCGCCACCTCGCTCGGCCACAATCTCACCCCGGAAAACGTCACCGCGCTCCTCACCGTGCTTGGCGATGACTTCCGTCTCGTCCGCATCAGTGCCGGTGCCGCGCTCGACGCCTATCCACCGGGCATGTTCGAGACGGCTGACGCCGCGCGCCTCCGCAGCGCCGCAAAAGAATACGAAGATTCACTCCGCAGCCAGCCCGACGCCCACGCCGCGCACTACAACCTCGGCAACCACTACCTCAACCTCAGCCAACCCGACGCCGCCCTCACCGAATTCGCCATCGCGACGAAACTCGAATCGAATTTCGTTCCGCCACTGGTAAACACCGCGCTCATCTACGCCCGCCAGAATCGCAACGCCGAAGCCGAGGCCGCGCTTCGTAAAGCCATCGCACTCGATCCCGCCAGCGCCGAAATCAACTTCAACCTCGGGCTCCTCCTTGCCGAGAAAGGCGACACGAAAGCCGCCGAAGTTTGTCTGCGCACCACGCTGAAGGCCGATCCACAATTTGCCCCCGCCGCCTACAACCTCGCCGTTATCATCTCGCGGGAGAATCTTGACGAGGCCATCGCGCTCTGCGCCCGCGCCGCCGCCGCGCGTCCGCAGGAACCGCGTTACGCGTACACTCAGGCCTTCTACCAACGGCAAAAAGGCGACATCGCCGGTGCCGAGTGCACTTTGCGCGCCCTTCTCCAGCGTCACCCCAACCACAACGACGCCACCGCCCTCCTCAACGATATCCTCCAACGCCGTTGACGTTGCTGCCACGATGGTGTTTTAATGCCGTTGACATGATTGCAATCCTTGTCGCCGTCAATCAGGAGTTGAATCCAATATTGCGCCGGGCTAGCGCGAACCATCTCGTGCGGCAGGCGCACTTGGACTTTTACGAGGGCACGCTCGCGGGCGAGCCTGTCGCCATGCTTGCGCTCGGCGCCGGCAAGGAGTGCGCGCGCATCGCCGCCGAGGTCACCATCCGCTGTTACCGTCCCGACCTTGTCATCAGCGCGGGGTTCGGCGGCGGGCTGCACCCGTCGGTCTCCGACGGCGACATCGTGATCGGCACCGAGGTGCTCGACCTTTCGCAGGATTCCGGCGCCCAAGTCCGCTGGCGTTCGGCGCTCACACTTGCGCCGCGCGACGAACTGGCGATGGAAAACAACAACTGCAAGGTTCATCGCGGCAAAATCCTCACCACCGACGATATCGTCATCCGCGCCGCCACCAAACAGCACCTCGGTCGCGCCACCGGTGCATTGGCAGCGGACATGGAGACTAGCGCCGTCGCCACCGTCTGCGCCGCGCACGGCACCGACATGCTGGCATTGCGCTGCATCACTGATAACGACCACGAGGACTTGCCGGAGGATCTCGATGATTTCTTCGTCGTCGGCCAGCTTCAACTTAGCCGCCTACTGTCCGCCTGCAACCGCCATCCGCGCCTGATTCTCGATCTCGCCCGGCTCGGCCACCGCGCCAGCATCGCCGGCGCCAACCTCGCACGGTTCCTCGAAGTCTCCATCCCTCGACTCCAACCGCACCACGCTTGACGCCGTGTTCCGGTTCAGTTGACGTCCAAAGTCAACAACGGCTCTCTGGGAGCGGCGGGTGAATGCTGGTTGATGGTTTAATCATGATGAACGTTTTTCAATGCTCCGAGCGGAAAGCCGTTGGGTGGACTGTTTGGTTCGGTCTTTCATCCGACGGTAAAAAGCGAACAATAAAAAACCTCCACCGTAAAGAACGCCAGTCCATACTACGGCGTTTGCACCAAAACCAGCGCGCGGATATGTACGCTCAAAATCGAGGATCTTGTCGCTATTCAGGCCGGGCAGTTTAGTTAAAAGCGCATACGGGATAACGTAGGCACACATGATGTGATCCAGAAAAATGGCCTTCTGGCGCTCTTCGGTGGGGTAGCTTGTATCCCGGTAAGTAAAAATGTGTGTGATCATAAGCCCGTATGTTTTCCACGCGGCGAGATCACCCAGAACGCATAGCAGACCTGCGCAAATTAAATGTCGTGCGACACGCATGAGGCCTACCATTGCACAATCTTGCTCCAATCATAGATGACTAAACACGCATTGTAGGCGAAGTGACAAAGAATGCAGTTGGTAAGATTCTTCGTTTTCTCGAAGCACCAACACAGCAGCAAACACATGCTAAAAATGCCGATCATGCCACCATATGATCCAAAAACCGTGCTCCAATGCGTCAAGACAGTAATTGCAAACACCATCGCGATACTTTACTCTAGACGTTCTTGCAACACTTCTTTTAGTGGATGGCGATTGGAGTGGAGATGGCGAGCCGAAGGTGTGAAAACAGTTTTTCCAGAGGCCCTTCGGCTTACTTTTACGATGGGCGACCATGCTCCGCCCTTGGCGTCGGCCCGT
>CAIKAP010000143.1 GCA_903825435.1 uncultured Verrucomicrobiota bacterium | reverse complement strand
GGCAACAGCCACGCGTGTTGGCGATCAGCACCTTCGATGTAACTCACAAAGCCTCCTTGATTGGCGCCGATTCTATCTACTTGCTTGCTAAACCGGAAGACTTTTCACTCAGTCTCGCAGTGGAGCGAACCGCGAGCCAGCCGACCGGCCGGGTTACCGGCGACGGCGTCAGGGGCGGCTGGCTCGCGTTCGCTCACTTTTATCGGTCGGCAACCAGAAGAACAGGGGCTTGACACAGGAATACTCCGGTTATACCGTGTGAGCATGAAGACAGCCATATCCATACCGGACGAGGTCTTCTCTCGCGCAGAAAGTTACGCCCGCCGACGGAAGATGACCAGGAGTGCATTGTTCACGGTCGCAGTGGACGAATACGTGCAGGGCCACCGTAGTGAAGACGTTACCCGCAGACTGAACGAGGTCTATGCAAAGGAAGACTCCTCTCTTGACCCCGTTCTGGAGCGACTGCAGACACTCTCCCTTCCCCGTGAGGAGTGGTAGTGAAACACGGCGAAGTCTGGTGGGCATCGCTGGCCGAACCGTCCGGATCGGAGCCGGGATACCGCAGACCGGTGCTCATTGTCCAGGCCGATGAGTACAACCGCAGCAGCATCCGAACGCTGATCTGCGCCTCTATCACGTCCAATCTCAACCTCGCGGGCGCACCGGGAAACGTTCACCTGTCAACACGCGCTTCCGGTCTTCCGAAGCCATCGGTCGTGAATGTCACGCAAGTCATGAGCCTTGATAGACGACGGTTGACGGAGCGTGTGAAGACGATTGACAGCGAAAGCATGCGGCAGGTTGATGAGGGACTCCGACTTGTGTTGAATCTGTAGGAGTGGCGAACCAGCGCCTGAACGGTACGGCTTCGCCGCCAGTTAGGCGCGCCTTTCGTCTCGCGCCGTCGTCATCTCAACGGTAAGAAACAGTAGAAGTAACCCGCAGACCGTTCATCATGCAACTTTCCAGAATGAGAGATTGTGGTTCGCGGTCTCCTAGTTCCCGCAGAAGACGCCGTCAACCATGCTCCTTCATCAGCTTTCCGAATACGACTGAAGCAACCGTCCCCTCCCCCACTCCAACAAGGCGTGGACACGCTTGCAGTTGGGAGCTTCGGCGTAGATGCGGGTGATCGACTCGGTGCCGCTGGCGCGAAACATCAGTCTGCTTTTAGGGTTGGCTTTCGGACGGATTGCGCTACTGTGACTCGGAGATTATGGATCGGATCACTATAGACACCGAAGTTTGCGGCGGGCGGCCTTGCCTGCGCGGAATGCGGATCACTGTCAGCCAGGTGCTGGAGATGTTGGCAGGCAGCATGACCCGCGAACAAATCCTCGCGGACTTCCCTTATCTGGAGTCCGCTGACATTGATGCCTGCCTCGAATACGCGGCCCACCAAGCCGCGCACCGAGAACTCAGCCTGACACACTGAGGCCAACGGTGAACTTTTTTGTGGACGCCAATCTGCCGCCGCGTCTCTGCGACTGGTTGCGTCAGCGCGGTCATTCAGCAACTCACCTGATTGAATGGAACGCTTTGCGGACGCCTGACAAAACAATCTGGCAGTGGGCCGCCGCACAACAGCAGGTTCTCCTGACGAAGGATACCGATTTCTACGAGCGCTCCCTGCTCTACGGCAAACCACCGCAGGTGTTGTTGATCAGCGTCGGCAATTGCAGCAACGACGGCCTCTTCGCCATCCTTGCCACTTCGTGGCCGCGCATCGAAGCCGAACTGTCCGCAGGTTCGCAGCTCGTTGTGCTGCACCGCAACCGTCTTGAAGTCCATTCATAACGGCTGCTTGATCCTTTCCCTCCCCCACTCCAACAACTCGCGGACGCGTTTGGCGGTGGGAGCTTCGGAATAGATGCGGGTGATCGACTCGGTGCCGCTGGCCCGGAACATCAGCCAGGAATCGTCGTCGGCGATGTACTTCACGCCGTCCAGTTCGTTCACGCGCACGACGGGCACACCGAGCAGGTCAGCGGGCGGTTCGCGTTTCACGAAACGCACCGGCAAATCAAGACGACCGTAGGCACTTCGACCAAATTCCGCCTGCAACTCCGCAGCTAGTTCGGTGACGCTCTTACCGGTCATCGCCAGCAACTCCAGCAGATACAACGCAGCGAGTAACCCATCGCGTTCGGGGACGTGACCGCGAAATCCGAAGCTGCCGCTTTCTTCACCGGCCATAATGACGTCTTCCTCACGCATTTTCTGGCAGGCCCAGCGAAAACCAATCGGCACCTCCGTCATCGGCAAGCCATGCGCCCGGCAAATCCGGTCAATCAGCATCGTGCTGTTCACCGCTCGCACCACAAAACCAGGATGCGCGCGTCGGTTACGAATCAGGTGCAGCAGCAACAGCGCGTGGACAATCTGGACGGAGACGTACCGGCCGCGTTCATCCACGACGCCGAGCCGGTCGGCATCGCCGTCGCTGGCGAGGCCGACATCGGCGCGGTGCGTTTTTACGGCAGCGCAGAGCGCGCCGAGGTTACGCTCAATCGGTTCGGGCGCGATGCCACCGAAGAGGACATCGCGGTTGGCACGGATCGGTGTTGCGTCGAGCAAGTCGGCCAGCATCGTTCCGCCGCAGCCATACATCGAGTCGGTAACGACGCGGAGGCGCGCCTTGCGGATCAGATTCAAGTCCACAAACCGGCAGATCGCTCCGAGGTAGGCAGGACGCGGATCGTACGGCTTGATCAGTTTGTCGTTGCTGCGGACTGGTGTGCGGTCGAGTTGTTGCTCGACATCGGCGCAAAGCTGTGCGTCAGCGCTGCCGGCGTAGTGGGCTTTGATCTTATAGCCGTTGAATTGCGGCGGATTGTGGCTGGCAGTGATCATCACGCCTCCCGCCAGATGCCGGTCGTGGATGGCGTGGGCGATGGCGGGTGTCGAGACTGACGCGGGTGGAAGTAAAACGGCGATACCGTTACCGGAAAGGACTTCAGCGACGAGACGGGCGTAGGTCTCGGACTGAAAACGGTTGTCGAATCCGACGATTGCGCGCTTGGGGAGAGGTTGTGTGTTCCAGTAATTGGCGGTGGCTTGCGCAACGCGCCGGACGTTGGCGAAGGTGAAGTCATCAGCGATGACGCCGCGCCAACCGTCGGTGCCGAAGTGAATTAGGGGTGCAGGCATGCGCCGCGCAGTTCGCGGATTGCGCCCGCGAGGTCGAGCGTCTTGTGATGGAACAGCGAGTTGCCGGCGACGAGTGCATTGGCGCCCGCCTCGATGACGCGTCGGCCGGTGTCGGGGCCAATGCCGCCATCCACGGAAATGTCCAGCGTGGCGGATTTCTCGCGGAGGAACCGGACCTTGTCAATGCCGGTAGGGATGAAGGATTGTCCGCCGAAGCCGGGGTTGACGGTCATGACGAGCACTTGGTCCACCAGATGCAAATACGGCAACACCGCCTCCACCGGCGTTGGCGGGTTCAGCGAGATGCCGGCGAGTTTGCCGCGGCTGCGGATGTGGGACAGCGTCTTGGCTACGTCGTATTCCTTCGGCTCGACGTGGATGATAACGTTGTCGGCACCGGCGTCGATAAAACGGTCCATGTAGAGGTCGGGACGATCCATCATGAGGTGGACGTCGAGAGGCAGCTTGCTGGCCTTGCGGAGGGCACGCACCACGTCGGCACCGAAGGTGAGATTTGGAACGAAATGGGCATCCATGACGTCGCAGTGAATCCAGTCTCCCCCACTCCGCTCGACACGTTGCGCTTCAGCGGCAAAGTTCCCGAAATCAGCAGAGAGGATAGATGGCGCGATGATGAGGGGTCGGGTGAGTTTCATGACGTCAATGATGGTGTTCGTTCTGGAACGGCCCTTCGATGCCCCAGTGTTGTTCGTACCAGTAGTTCAAGGCGGCGAGCACGGCAATGGCCATCAGCACTAGGAGGATCGGCAGGAGCGCCCGTTTCATTTGGGAAGGCGGTTATCCGCGCTTTTGGGTGAGTGAGACGGCCTGTTGTGGCGCGGTGACTCCAATCTTGAGGAACTTGCGTCCGGCCATTCCCAGCAGGAAGGTGTAGCCCTCAAAATCAGTACCGGGGAAATGGTCCAAGATCCGCCGTACCGTGCCGTACTCTAGGACAAGTTGCAGGAGATCTAAGTCGCGCTCCTCCAGTTCCGCAAGGCGGGTAGGCAATGGCGAGGTCACGCTGACGGTCGCATCCAACGGCGGCAAGTCAGATCCGAGATTGTTGAGTTCGTCGAGCTGGCGAACACCCTCGATTAGCAACGCATCGGTCGCCTCGGTGATGGGGTTGGCGAAGACGCGCACGTCTGATTTCTCCAGTTCGAAGGTACCGCTGGTCCAGCGCAATAACCGGTAGAGCACCTTGCGCGGCTCGACCTCGACCCACTCTTCCATGCAGGCGTAGTACACACGGCCGTCCTGTAGGAAAACACGGCCTGTCTCCCGTTCCGACCGCAATACTAACAGGCCGCTCTTGCGTGTACTGGCCAGTAACTGCAACACGTCCAGTAATCCGATTTCCGTCAACGACCCACGAAAGGTGCCTGTCACTGGTGGCGATGATAACGAACCGGTCTGCGCGGCCGTTTTGTGGGCAAACGGTGGTTCCGTTGGTGTCAGTTTTGTGGGTGGTGACGTCAAGGTTTGCGCCACCTTCACCAAGCGCAACACACAGTTGCCGAGAGACACGAGGTCACCGGGGCGCAGCGTGGCTTGGGTGACGCGCTGGCGATTGACAAAGGTGCCGTTGCGGGATCCGAGGTCGTGGAGGTTGATCTGGTCGTGCATGACCGTGATGCTGACGTGGCGACGCGAGATGTTATCGTCCTCCAGCACGATGTCCGCCGTGCTTAGACGTCCAATGACCAGTTCCCTTCCTTCGGGAAGGTTGAACTCCCTTCCCGCATTCAAGTCTGTCACAACACGTAGCGTAAACTGAGGCATTTGATCCTAATACTTTTGACAGTGTATCCGTCGTTTGACCTCAGGTCAAGAACAGGTGGTAGAAACTGGCAGGCGCGTAGAAACACTTGCCGTTCGGCTCCAAACTACTACACTGGCACCATGCGTTTGGATTATCACATGCACACCCGTCTGACCGACGGCACAGGCGAACCGCGCGACTACGCGCGGGTTGCGCTGGAGCGTGGCCTAGACGAAATCGGGTGCTCCGATCACGCTCCGCTGGCGAACCGTGAGACCGATTGGACGATGAAGAAAGCCGATCTCGCCACCTACGTCGGCTGGGTTCGTGAGGCGCAACGCGAATTTCCGCAGCTTCCCATCAAGCTGGGCCTCGAAGTGGATTATCTTCCCGGCTGTGAAGTGTGGGTGCGAGAACTAGCAGCAATGCACTCGTGGGATTACTTCCTCGGTAGCGTACACTACCTCGGCGACTTTCCGGTAGACCGCAGCGCCGAAGATTGGAAAGGACAAGACGTGGACGCTCGCTGGCATGAGTACTTTGCGCTTTGGACCAAGGCAGCAGGCTCGTGTCTTTTCGATTCCCTCGCCCACCCCGATTTGCCAAAGAAGTTCGACATTCATCCACAATTCGACTTCACACCCGTCTATCACGAGGCGCTGCGCGTCGTCAGCGAAGCTGGTGTCGCCATCGAGATCAGTAGCGCTGGTTTAAGAAAGCCGTGCCGCGAGATATACCCGTCGGAGAGCTTTCTTCGTCTGGCTCGCGAATTCAAGGTGCCAATCACGTTCGGCAGCGATGCCCATATTCCACAGGACGTGGGCATTGACTTCGACAAAGCCGTGGTGCTGGCACGCCAATGCGGCTACGACAAACTCTGCCGGTTCACACAAAGACGGCGCGAATTGGTTCGGCTCTGACTATTTCGCCGCAGCGAGCACGGCTTCGAACGCCTTGATGTCGTTGGTGGCGAGCTCGGCGAGAATCTTGCGATCCAAGTCAATCTTCGCTTTCTTCAACGCGGCGATGAACTTGCTGTAGGTTAAGCCGCGAGTACGAACGGCCGCGTTGATGCGCTGGGTCCAAAGGGCGCGGTAGTCGGCCTTCTTGTCCTTGCGATGGGCGAAGCTGTAGGTCAGACCGTGCCACACGGCGTTCTTGGCGTAGCGGAACTTCTTACTGCGCCAGCCGCGATACCCTTTCGCGGCTTTGATCATCCGTTTGCGGCGGCGTTGACTGGCGGGGGCGTTAGTGGCTCTTGGCATGGGAAATTTCTCCTAAATGATGCGGCACTTAACCGCGATGGCTGAACGGCAAGACATCGGTGACGTGATGCATGTGGGTTTTGGACATGACCTGTTTGCGCGACATTTTGCGTTTCCTCTTCGAAGATTTACTTCCGAGCAGGTGTCGTTTCCCGGCGCCGTAATGCATGACCTTGCCCGTGGCGGTGATTTTGAACCGCTTTTTTGCAGCCTTCCTTGTTTTCGTTGATTTCCAATGTGGCATGTTTTGTTTTCCTTTTGAAATTCTCTTACATCGCTTCGGCGCGCTGCTGTTGCTGTTGTTTCTGTTTTTGTCCGGCGCCGCGCACAGGTCCGAGTAACATGTGGATGCTGCGTCCCATCGCTCGCGGTGGCACTTCCATATGACAGGCTCCCGTCAAGTCGGTCAGTACCCGCTGCATGAGGTCGTTGCCATATTCTTGGTGCGCCATTTCGCGTCCGCGGAAAAACAACGATACCTTCACCTTGATGCCGTCTTCGAGAAACTCACGCATGTGTTTAATTTTTGTCTCGTAATCGTGGTCGTCAATGTTCAGGCGGAGCTTGATTTCCTTGAGCTTGTCGGCGTGCTGGTGTTTGCGCGCCTCCCGCTCCCGTTTCTCCTGCTCGTACTTGAACTTCCCGTACTCGACCACCTTACAGACCGGCGGAGTGGCGTTGGGCGCGATCTCCACCAAATCCATCCCACTCTGCTGGGCCAATCCCAAGGCCTGACTGGTCGGCATGACGCCGAGTTGCTTTCCGTCCCAACTGATCACCCGCACTTCGCGGGCGCGAATTTTCTGATTAACACGAACAAACTGTTGAATAGGCATCCTCCTGTAAGACCCGCAGTGGGTCTAGCTCCGTTCCAGAAGACGGGCGGACGACGCCGACTTGGCGTCTGCTGCGGCTTCGTTGTGTTTGACGACAAACATTATTGTATATCTCTATGGCGAACAAGCTAATATTTCTACGGCTTTCCCCACGCCAATGCAACCATCTTTTTACGGCCGGCGTTCCTTGATGGCCTGGAGGATGTCCGCCACCACCTCGGCCTTCGGTTTCACACCGACATTCCCCTTCCCGTGCAACCGGACGCTGACAGCGCCCGCCTGAACATCGCGCGGACCAATTACCAACATCGTGTGCACCTTGGCCTGCTCGGCGCGCTGAATCTTGCCGTTGATCTTGTCGGCCCCGTAATCAGCTTCCACGCGGACCATCGCGGCGTGCAATTCGCTCACCAGCGCCTTCGCGAAGTCAACCACAACGGCGTCCTCGCCGATGGTCAACACACGCACCTGCTCCGGCGCCAGCCACAACGGGAAATTACCGGCATAATGCTCGATCAGGAATCCGATGAACCGCTCGTGCGTGCCGAGCGGGGCGCGATGAATGCAGAGCGGCGTCTTGTCGGTGTTGTCCTTGTCGCGGTAAGTCAGCCCGAAACGTTTCGGCACGGCAAAGTCAACCTGGTTCGTGGCGATGGTGAACTCGCGGCCAATCGCGCTCCAGACCTGCACGTCAATCTTCGGCCCGTAGAACGCCGCCTCGTTCGCCACCTCGACGTAATTAATACCGCTGGTCTTGAGAACCTCGCGCACCATGTTTTCGGTCTGGATCCACAACTCCGGTTCGTTGACGTATTTCTTGCCAAGCCCTTCCTTCGCGTGCGTGCTGAAACGCATCTGGTACTTGTCGAGGCCGAAAATCTTGAAATACTTCAAATACATCTCATTGACGGCATTGAACTCCGAGGCGAACTGCTCCGGTGTGCAGTAAATGTGGGCGTCGTTCATATTGAGCGAACGCACCCGCATCAACCCGAACAACTCGCCCGACTGTTCGTACCGGTAACAGCAACCATACTCCGCCAACCGCAACGGCAAATCCCGGTAGCTGTGTTGTTCCGCCGCAAAAATCCGGTGATGATGCGGACAGTTCATCGCCTTGAGGTAATAACTCTCCGGCTCGCCGAATCGTTTCACCTGCTCGCGCAGCGCGGCCAGTTCGTTGAACGTATCCACAATCTCCGCCGGCACAGTGTTGGCCTTGACGGCTTGTACAATCGTAGCGAACTCTTCAGTATTCATCATAAATTTCCAATTGCCAAATGCTGGTCTGCTTCCGCAAAAAGACCTTCAACCCGCACACCACGCAAGATACGTGAACAATTTCTAAACATATCATTTGGTATTAAGACCAACAGACTTTACGATTATTGCCAAGGTATTCGTCGCTTTAGATTCATCCCAACCTTTCGGACCGAATACGGATAGTTGGAGTACCGTATTCTTCAGTTTCTTATGCTCCAGCCCACCAGATACTTGAATCTCACCATTCTTTCCAATTGCCTTGGTGTAAAACCCCGAGAAGAGTTCATCGTCAACTGACACCACTCCTAAGTATTTGCGAATGTGTCCTTCCCGAATGTCCCAATCCATTTTCTCGCCAACTTGGCTTTTCAGCAAACTGATCAGATCCGATTGCGGTGGCACCGTCAATGAGACCATGAAAAACACACCATCTCCATTAAGAATATGAAACGCAGCTATATCAACCGCCTTGGTGGGATCGGGGGAAGCTGAGTATTGCTGGTATAATCGTTTACTCTGCTCCATATAGTTACTATGAAGAGTCGTAAGCTCACCAGAACTGAAACTTGTCCATTCAGTTGGTACGTTAACCCTGAACGGGCCGACTTTGACGTTTTTTATGTCGACGGCAATCCCGACGCTCGTAGAGCTTTCTACGGCAGCATTGGTTTTGTTGTTTTGCTCATAAACAGAATTTACTGAGATGTTTGGAACTTCGGGGGCGGGTCCCAACTCAGTCAATTTACGAATAGCACCAGCAAATTGCTTGGCCATCTCTAGTGATGGAAACGCCAAAAGCGATTGGGAAACGTAATTGGTCCTCACCTCTGAACCATAACCGTTGCTGTAATGATAGTCGGTGGTCATTCCCATTCTGCTTTTTTCATCTCGGGTTTTCAAAATAACTTCGTAGTAAACAACGTTACTAGATACGCCAAAAGATGAACCCAAACTTAGCGGACCGGACACTTCTGATTCAATGGGAACTGTTCCAGGATCCCAGAATATAGAGTGTCCACTGGCCTGAGCACCGTGGTTGTCTTCGCTCACTCTTGTTGCAAATCCGATGGAAAAGGGGCCAAAGCCATGGTCCAAAGGCAACGTAGCATAAGTCATCTTAAGCCCCCTGCCGTAACCTATGTTGTTAAGCAACTCGCTGATGCTCTGAACGGTGCGTCTTCTGGCTTCCATGTGTTTCATGAAAGCTTTGCATTGAGGAAACTTTTCAACGAACCGGTCATACGGCTTATCGCCTACCCACCAAGTGACGTTATTCGTGGCCAAGAAGAAAAGGTATTTACCAATCTTTTGGCGATGCACCGTGTTTGGGTATTTGTCCATGAATGAAAGCAATGAATCATTTTCAACCGAAAAATTCTTTCGATCTGCCACAGCTTTTGTAAAAGCTACTTCTTCAGACGCGTCACGAACTTCAGGCGAACGAGGGCTACCTGAGGATGCAGATCCAAGCACCTTTTCACCATCACCAAATTTTACCGCATCATTAGTCTCGCCGCCGAAGGCGAAGCTAATACATGTCAATATGATTAGGGTGATGGCGGCGCGGCGAGAGAACCGGAGGTAGCTGAGCGAGCCAAGTGAAAGGTATTTGTTCATAATTGCCCCAGCGAATCCGTTGTTGCTTCTCAACTGCCGGATTTGCCTCCGACAATCTTCTTGGCGTAGTCCTGCAACTGCTTTTCCAGTTCGGCGATGCGGGCTTCGAGTTGCTGGCGCTGCTCGCGGTGTTCGTCCATTTCCATCGGCGGGAACATGCTTTCGGCGTAGTACGGCAGGTGGCCGGAGGTTTTGTACATCTTTTCCTTCGCCAGATGCGGCGTTTTCACGCGGACGTAACCGGCGGCGAACTCGGTTTCCTTAGCGAGTTTCTCCAGTTCCTCGAGGATCACGGTGCCTTTTGGTAGCCAGAGCGGCAGGCCGGGACCAACGTATTCGGTGTCAATCACGTACAAGCCCATCTCCGCGCCAATCTTCCGGTGATCGCGTTTCTTGGCCTCCTCCAGCATCGTGAAGTAGGCCTCCATTTCGGTCTTGTTCTTGAACGCCGTGCCGTAGATGCGCTGGAGTTGCGGATTCTTTTCGTCGCCCTTGTAGTACGCGCTGGCGACGCTGGTGAGTTTGCACGCCCCGACGTTGCCGGTGCGCATGACGTGCGGTCCGGCGCAGAGGTCAATGAAATCGCCGGTCTTGAAATACGAAATCGGTTCGCCTTCCGGGATGTCCTTGAGCATCTCCAGCTTGAACTTGCTGGCAACATCCCGGCTACCGAGAGCGCCAAGCCTGCCGGCTTGCGCGTCGGAGAGGGCTTGTTCGCGCGTGACGGTGAGTTTCTCAAAGACCTGGTTTTCTTTGGAGATTTTCTTCATCTCCGCTTCGATGGCCGGGAAGTCTTCGGGGGAAATCCGGTGTTTCAACTCGACGTCATAATAAAATCCGTCATCGACCGGTGGCCCACCGGCAAATTGGGCGTCGGGCCAGAGCTTGGCAATGGCGGCGGCCATGACATGAGCACAGGAGTGACGGAGGCGCTCCTGTTCAGTCAGTTGTCCGCGTTGATCTAGGGTTTTGCGTTCCATAAAAAAGCGCCGACTTGATACGTCTTGTGGGAGGCAAAGTCAATGTTGATTCCCGCGAAACCTTCTCTATAATGCGGTGTTGTAGTTTGCAGGTACCAAACCAATAACCCAATAAGGAGTCAGTACTGATGAGTAAGTGTATCGCTAGTATCGCAGCCGTAATCGCCCTCGCCGTGGTCGTTGCAGTCCCCGCGTTCGCGAAAGACAAAGCCCTCAAGGTTGCCCCCATCGAAGGCGCAATCACGGCCGTTGACGCCACCGCCAACACCGTAACGGTAAAAGTCGCCGACGCTGACAAGGTCATCAAGACCGACGCCAGCACCAAGATCATTGTTGGCAAGAACAAGACCGCCACGTTGGCCGATCTGAAGGTCGGCATGGAAGTCAAGGTTACTTGCAAGAATGACGTAGCCACCAAAATCGCAGCCAAGCAGTAGAAGAAGAAATAGTCAGTAACGACAAACTATGTCGTCAGAGCCGGGGAATCCCATAAGGATTCCCCGGCTCCTTTTCTTGACATCCGCAACCAGGCCGGTATAGTGAAATGCAAGAAGACAAAAACTGTCCTGTTTTGGAGGCCCATGAACGACACGTTTGAAATCGTTAACCTACACGCGAGGATTGAGGAGCGCGAAATCCTTCGCGGCGTCGCACTAACCATTCGCAAAGGCGAAGTCCACGCCATCATGGGACCGAACGGCTCCGGCAAGAGCACCCTCGCCAACACGATCATGGGCAACCCGAAATATGAGGTCACCGGCGGCCAGATTCTCCTGAAGGGCGAGAACATTGTGGGGATGTCGCCCGACGAGCGCGCCCGAAAGGGGTTATTCCTCGCCTTCCAATACCCGTGCGAGGTCCCCGGCGTGCGCACCGCCAATTTCCTGAAGCTGGCCTGCAACGCCCGCGCGGGCAAAGAACTCGATACAATGGACTTTTACGACAAGCTCCAGGAGAAAATGAAGATCCTCGACATCGAGGAGAAGTTTGTCCGCCGCTACCTCAACGAGGGCTTCTCCGGCGGCGAGAAGAAGCGCAACGAGATCCTCCAGATGATGATGCTGGAGCCGGAGTTTGCCGTTCTCGACGAGACGGATTCGGGGCTGGACATTGATGCGTTGAAGATCGTCTGCGAAGGGGTCAACAAGCTTCGCGGCCCCGACATCGGTATCCTGATCATCACCCATTACGAGCGAATGCTCCGTTACATCATACCTGATTACATCCACATCCTTGTGGACGGCTGCCTCGTGAAATCCGGTGGCCCCGAACTGGCGGCGCACCTGGAACAGCACGGCTACGATTGGATCACGAAGGACAAATGAGCGAGCCTGTTCCAACTAATTCGCCGGTCGCCCGCGAGTACAAGGAAGGGTTTCACGACGACATCAAGACCCTTAACTCGGTGCCGAAAGGCTTGTCGCACGACGTGGTGGATTACATGTGCGACGTGAAAAGCGAGCCGGATTGGATGCGACGGTTCCGGCACGAGAGTCTGGACGTTTTCCTGAAGCAGGAGATTCCGCCGTGGTTACCGGGGCTGCGTGATGAGTTCAACTACGACGAGTTCACCTACTACGTCAGTCCGGTGGAGAAATCTTCAAGGAACTGGGAGGATGTTCCGATCGAGATTCGCCGCACCTACGACAAGCTCGGCATCGCCAAGGAAGAGCAGAAGCTTCTCGGCGGTCTCGGTGCGCAGATTGACAGCGAGATGGCCTACCACAACATCCAGGAATCGCTCGCCCAGAAAGGCGTCATCTTCCTCAGTTGCGACGACGGTCTGAAACAGTATCCCGAAATTTTCCGCGAGCATTTCGCCAAGGTCATCCCGCCGCAGGACAACAAATTTGCCGCGCTCAACTCCGCCTTCTGGAGCGGCGGCTCGTTCGTGTACGTGCCGAAAGGCGTGAAGTGCGACATCCCGCTCTCGGTTTACTTCCGCATCAACGCCGAGCAGTTCGGCCAGTTCGAGCGCACGCTCATCATCATTGAAGACGACGCCTTCTGCCACTACGTCGAGGGTTGTTCCGCGCCGATCTACACGACCAACTCGCTCCACGCCGCCGTCGTCGAGATCTACGTCAAGGAACGGGCGCGTTGCCGGTACACCACGATCCAGAATTGGTCCACCGACGTTTACAACCTCGTCACCAAACGCTCGCTCATCTCCGCCCACGGCGTCATGGAATGGGTGGACGGCAACCTAGGCTCCAAGCGCACCGTGAAATATCCGTCTTGTTACATGATCGGCGAAGGCGCGCACGGCGAAGTGCTCAGCCTCGCCAGTGCCGACAAAGGCATGTGGCAGGATGCCGGCGCGAAGATGGTTTTCCTCGCGCCCAATTGCACCGGCCGGATCAACTCCAAGTCCATCAGCGGACACGGTGGACGCAGCAGCTACCGCGGTCTCGTCCAAGTCGCCAAGAACGCAACGAACTGCCGGGTCCAAGTCAATTGCGACGCACTCATCCTCGACCCGCAAAGCCGCTCCGACACCTACCCGACCATGGAAGTCAACGGCGACCTCGCCACCGTCGAGCACGAAGCGACCGTTTCCAGCGTGTCTGACGAACAGCTTTTCTACCTCACCAGCCGCGGCATCAAGAAGGAAGACGCCGTCTCGATGATCGTCAACGGTTTCATCGAGCCGATCGTCAAGGAACTGCCGATGGAGTTTGCCGTCGAAATCAACCGCCTCATCGGCATGCAAATGGAAGGCTCCGTCGGATGAACCTCGACTCCCAACGCGCTCTCGCCTGGCAGACCTACCAGCGTCTTCCCCTGCCCTCCCGTCGCGATGTGGACTGGCAGCGAGTTGACCTTCGTGCGCTGAACCTCACCGACATCGAGAAACGT
This sequence comes from uncultured Verrucomicrobiota bacterium, assembly GCA_903825435.1. Classification (GTDB taxonomy): domain Bacteria; phylum Verrucomicrobiota; class Verrucomicrobiia; order Palsa-1439; family Palsa-1439; genus CAIKAP01. The sequence goes on along the minus strand of CAIKAP010000143.1, from coordinate 2,417 downwards.
CCGCAATCACTCCGCGTCACGCTCAACTCCGCACCCGGTGTCACGCTCACCAATCTCGCCGAGCAACCGCACCTTGGCCGCGCCATTCCCGCCGACGAACCGAACAAATTCGCGGCGCTCACCTCCGCGCTCTGGCAACACGGCGCTTACCTTCACGTCCCCACCAACTTCAAAGCCGACCGTCCGCTGGAAATCACCTATGAGTTTACCGGCGATAACGCCGCTGCGTTCCCACGAACCCTCGTCGTTGTCGAATCCGGCGCCGAAGCCACGCTCGTCCAAAAATTCGTCGGCCCCGGCACCGGCGTTCACGCCAGCCTGACCGAAGTCTTCGTCGAGGAAGGCGCGCTCCTCCATTACGTCAGTTTCCAGAACCTCGCGTCCGGCGCTCTCGACTTCACACTCAAGCGCGCCCACGTCGCGCGCGATGCCGAGATTGACTGGGTTGTCGGCATGTTCGGCGGATCGTTTTCCCGCTACGATGTCCAGTGCGTCATGGACGGCGAAGGCGGCACCAGTTTCATGTACGGCGTCGGCGTCGGCGACAGTCGCCAGCAGCTTGGCCAGTTCACCCGCCAGCATCATCGTGCCGGCAACACCACCAGCGATCTGCTTTTTAAGAACGTCCTTCACGACCGCGCCGCCAGCAACTACGCGGGCGTCATCAAGGTCGAGAAGATCGCCAACGGCACCAACGCCTACCAGTCCAACCGCAACCTCGTCCTCGACAAGGGCGTCCAGTGCGACACCCGCCCGATCCTCGAAATCGAGTCGAACAAACTCCGTTGCACCCACGGTGCCACCGTCGGCCAGCTTGACGAGAACCAGCTTTACTACCTGCGCACCCGCGGCCTCAACGAGACCACGGCCCGCAACGTCCTCATCGAGGCGTTCCTCGATCCCGTGCTCGCCCGCATCCAAGTCGAGAGCGTCCAGAAAGAATTTGCCGAACTGATTCACCGAAAGGTGGTGCGTTGAACATGCAGCCGCTCCTTGACGATGTTGAACTCGGAGAGATCCGCGACGATTTCCCCATCCTCTCGCAGACTGTTCACGGCAAACCGCTCATCTACTTCGATAACGCCGCCACCAGCCAGAAACCGCGCATCGTCATTGCGGTGATGAACGACTACTACACCCGCTACAACGCCAACGTCCACCGCGGCATTCACGCGCTCGCCGAACGCGCCACACGCGAATACGAACTCGCCCGCCAGAAACTCGTACGATTTCTCAACGCCGAGTCGCCCGAGACTGTCATCTTCACCCGCGGCACCACCGAGTCCATCAACCTCGTCGCCCAGACCTGGGCGCGCGCCAATCTTAAGCCCGGCGACGAGATCCTCATCACGTGGATGGAACATCACAGCAACATTATACCTTGGTACCAAGTCGCCGCCGCCACCGGCGCCGTCATCAAACGCATTCCGCTCACCGCCGACGGCACACTCGACCTCAACCAGCCTTTTAGCGAGCGCACCAAGCTGGTTGCCGTCACCCATGCCTCCAACGTCCTCGGCACCATCAACCCGATCCGCCAGATAGCCGACGCTGCCCACCGCGTCGGCGCCGTCATTCTCGTTGACGGTGCCCAAGCCGCACCGCACATCGCCGTGGATGTCCAGGCGCTCGGCTGCGATTTCTACGCGCTCAGCGGCCACAAGATGCTCGGCCCCACCGGCAGCGGCGTCCTCTACGGCAAACGCGCGCTACTGGAAGCCATGCCACCATTCCTCGGCGGCGGCGAAATGATTCGTGAAGTTCGCGCCGACGGCTTCACCTGTAACGATCTCCCCTACAAATTCGAAGCCGGCACACCCGCCATCGCCGAAGGCATCGGTCTGGGCGTTGCGGTGGACTACCTCCAACAGGTCGGACTGGGGAAAATTCGCCAGCATGAGCAGGAAATAACAGCCTACGCGATGGCACGCATGGCCGAATTCCCCGAAATCGTCATCTACGGCCCCCGTGACGCCTCACAACGAAGCGGACTGGTAGCCTTCACGATGGGCGACATCCATCCGCATGACATGGCTACTTTTCTGGACGAGGAAGGCATCGCCATCCGCGCCGGGCACCATTGCGCGCAGCCGCTCCACAAGCACTTGGGACTCAGCGCCACCTCGCGGGCCAGTTTCTACCTTTACAACACCAAAACCGAGGTGGACACCTTCATTGAAGCCCTCCGCAAAGTAAAAAAATTCTTCGGCGCCTGCCCAACCGGCAGACAAATGGGATTCTAGGCATAAACTTGTTACACAAGAATTTCAGTCAGGAGACGTTCTTGCAACACTTCTTTTAGTGGATGGCGATTGGAGTGGAGATGGCGAGCCGAAGGTGTGAAAACAGTTTTTCCAGAGGCCCTTCGGCTTACTTTTACGATGGGCGACCATGCTCCGCCCTTGGCGTCGGCCCGT
>CAIKAP010000142.1 GCA_903825435.1 uncultured Verrucomicrobiota bacterium | reverse complement strand
ACGGGCCGACGCCAAGGGCGGAGCATGGTCGCCCATCGTAAAAGTAAGCCGAAGGGCCTCTGGAAAAACTGTTTTCACACCTTCGGCTCGCCATCTCCACTCCAATCGCCATCCACTAAAAGAAGTTTTGCAAGAACGTCCGAAGTAAGTGATTAATTACATACTTGACTCTGGCAGTCGTGCTAGTAGTCTCGCCGCAGTTTTTACCAAGTGAGGTTTGAAGTGAAATTCAGTTTTTTCTTTATGATGGCTGTCGTGGCGTCCTGCATGGCAGTGAATGTGCACGCCGCGTCATACACAACCTATTCGGTGGAGGAGCAGCAAGTCATGCTGCAGACCAACAGTTTCGCAGTCATTGGCGGATACAGCCCGTTTGGGTACAGTCAATTCTCATTGGTTGCGAAGATCGATACGCTTGGCCTGAATCTTTCTGCTGCTCCCACCATGACTTATCCCAACGGCAGCCTTACCTTCCCTGTTGGCGTCTCCAACTCGCCGACTTGGGCAACCAGCGGCGGCTACAACCGGTATCAGTACGGTGATTCGCGCACGACCACCGCGTTGTTGGATGCGGCCTACGGGAGCGGTACCTACACATTCACGATGGGAAACGCCACTGTGCAGCCAACACTTCCCTTGAATCTTGCCAGTCCCTCTCTTCCGGTCGCACCGATGATCACTAGCGGCGGGACTTGGAGTAACGGCGTGCTGCTGGTTGATCCGTCGCAAACCGTCACGCTCAACTTCAATTCATTCGACACCTACACCAATGGATTAGGCGGTAAGATTAACTTCATTCTATTTCTGGCAAGCGCCTATCCCGTCACGCTAGGCTCCTCGCCGCAGTCTACCTATGTCCCCAGCCTCGGCGTAACCAATGCCGCATTGACCAATTTCACCATCACTGCCGGCACGTTGACCAACGGGCAGAGCTACCTTGTGCAAGCCAATTTCACGCAGATTGAATCCATCAACACCACGAACTTCACCGGCACAGGTATCACGGGGAATCCGCTTGGGTTGTCCATGTACACGAGCACGACGTTCATCAACCTGCAGGCGATCCCGGAACCCTCCGCCATGGGATTACTATTGCTCGTTGGTATACCCGTCTGTCTTCTGATGTTGACTGCAAAATCGCGTTCGCGCAAAACGTGGCGGATCTGGTAGTCTCCGCATCCGCGAACTCATGAAACCAGTCGGTAAATTTCAGGGTCTTGGACGCGCCATCGGTGTCGGTTCGGAAATGGTGGCGGCCACCGGTGTCGGCGCGGCCATCGGTTGGTGGCTCGACAATCTCACCGGCTGGTCGCCGTGGTTGTTGATCTTATTCTTCATATTGGGGTCGGCGGCCGGGTTCATGGCAGTGTATCGCGGGATGCAGGGTGGGAAGGACCCGAGGAAGTGAACAAGCCCGCAGTGCTAGGTTTGTTGTTGGGCGCGGCCATCGGCGGCGTCTATATCGCGCTGCAACGAACGGAACTGCGGCGCAAGGACGCGACGATTCAGCCGCGCGGGGTTTGGTCGCTGGTGCCGGGCGCGGTGGGGCGATTGGCGTTTACGATGGTGGCGTGGTGGCTGGCGTTTCAGTTTACCGACGCGGACAAATACTGGTTGACGGGTAGCTTGGCCGTTTCCTATAGTCTGCCCCTCGTTTGGCAGTTGAAACAGATGGTTTTTCCTAAACGGTGAGATAACAAATGGGTGAACATCCTCCAATTGTGCATGTGCCGATAGAGTTGTTCGGCATCAACCTGAGTATCACCAACTCGGTGGTGATGCTGTTGCTGACGAGTCTCCTGACGTTCCTGTTCCTCGCGCTGGCTGCGCGCGCGGTGAAGACGACGGGCGAGGGACGGTTCGCGAACTTGGTGGAAGCGTTGCTGGAGTTCGTGCGCGAGAACATCACCGAGGCGTTCATGGGGCACAACGGGGCGAAATGGTTCCCGTTCATCGCGTGCATCTTCTTCTTTGTCCTGTTCGGCAACCTGCTCGGCCTGATTCCCGTGCCCGGCTATTTTCACGCGCCAACCAACAACCTGAACGTGACCGCCGTGCTGGCGTTGGTGGTGTTCGTGGTGGTGCAGGTGGTGGCGGTGAAGACGCACGGGCCGAAATATTTTGTGAACATCCTGTTCCCGAAGAGCGCGCCGGGGTGGCTGCGGTTTTCGCTGATGCCGGTCATCGAGTTGATCGGCGTGCTGGCGCGGCCGTTCTCGCTGGCGATTCGTCTGTTCGCCAACATGACGGCGGGCCACCAGATTATCATCGTGCTGTTGACGGGCGAATTGATCGGCGTGAGCTACTTGTTGCAGCAGGGTGTGCTGATGAAGATTTTGTCGCCGCTGCCATTCGTCGGTGTCGTGGTGATGGATGCGTTTGAAATCTTTGTGGCCTTCATTCAGGCCTTTATTTTCGCCTTGTTGACCGCGTTGTACCTCGGCGAAGCGTTGGAAGAATCACACTAAACGGAGGAAACACATGTTAGCGGAAGTAACAACCCAAGCAGTTCAAGCACTCGGCCCGGCGGCGTTCGCCTGGTTGGGCGCGGGCCTCGCCGTCGGACTGGGCACGCTCGGTTCGGGCGTCGGCATCGGCATCATCTTCGGCAAGAGCATCGAGAGCGCCGCGCGGCAGCCCGAAGCGTTGCCGCTGGTGCAGCGGCTGATGTTCACGGGCTTCGCGCTCGTCGAGGCGCAGGCGCTCTACGCGCTGTTGATCACCTTCATCCTGCTCGCCAAGAAGTAGGCCGCCATGAATTGCATCCAACGCATTTGTTGTGCGCTGGCGGCGCTTGGCGCCACGGCGGCACGGGCAGCCGAACACGCCGCACCCGGCGGCGGCGAACAGATTCCGCCGACCGACTACGGCCTGCAAATCTGGACGCTCGTCGCGTTCGTGGTGTTGCTGGCGTTGCTGGTCAAGTTCGCCTTCAAACCGATTGCCGTGGCGCTCGACCGTCGCGGTCAGGCGATCAAAGCCTCGCTCGACGAGGCCGAGAAACAACGCGCCGAGGCGAAGAAGCTGATGGAAGATTACCAGCAGCAGGTCGCCCAAGCCCGCGCCGAGGCCGGCAAGATCATTGAAGAAGCCCGCTTGCTCAGCGAGAAGGTCCGCAAGGAACTCGTGGACAAGGCCAACGCCGAGTCCGGCGCGCTGGTCCAGCGTGCGCAGGAGGAGATCGTCCGCCAGAAGGAGAAAGGCATCCAGGAGTTGAAGGACACGGTCGCCAACCTCTCGGTGCAGATCGCTTCGCGCGTCATCGAGCGCGAAGTCAACGAAGCGTCCCATCGCCAGATCATGGACAAGCTCATCGCTGATCTCGGCAACGTCCGCAAGGCCTGAGCGCCATGGCACACGACCCGATCAACGTTGGCTACGCCCGCGCCCTCTTCGAGATGGCACACGCCGAAGGCGTCGTGGATCGCGTCCAGGAGGAATTGTTCCGCCTGCGCGAATTACTCAAGAGCAATCCCGCGCTGTTGGAGTTCCTCAAGGACCCGAACGTCAAACGCGAAGGCAAACGCCAGGCGCTCGCCGACTTGTTCCAAGGCAAGGTCCACCCGCTCCTGCTCAACACGCTCCTGACGCTCAGCGACCAGGACCGCGGTGGCCGTGTCCTCCACGTCATCGAGGAGTTCGACGTCATCGCTTCCTCCGCCCGCCAGAAAGTCACCGGCGAAGTCACGACCGCAATCAAGCTCGACGACGCCACGCTGGCCCGGTTGGCCGCCGAACTGTGCCGGCTCACCGGCAAGAACGTCCAGCTCTTTCAGAAGACGGACCCCGCGATTCTCGGCGGCGCGATCATCAAGGTCGGCGAACAGATCATTGACGCCAGCCTGCGCCGCAAACTCGACCAGATCAAAGAGATGTTAGTGCAGTAGAGGTTTCTCATGGCAGACACGCTTACACTCGACTCAAAACATATCAGCGACGTCCTCCAACGCACCATCGCCTCCTACAAGAGCGAAGTCGGCGTGGAGGAAATCGGCGAAGTCCTCTCCGCCGGCGACGGCATCGCCCGCATCAAGGGCCTGCCGAATTGCATGGCCGAGGAGATGTTGGAATTTCCCAACGGCGTCTTCGGCATGGCGCTCAACCTCGAAAAGGAAGAGATCGGCGCGATGATCCTCGGTGATTCCACCGTCATCGGCGAAGGCGACCTCGTCAAGCGCACCGGCCGCGTCCTTAGCGTGCCCGTCGGCGAGGCGTTGCTCGGCCGCGTCGTCAATGCGCTCGGCCAGGCGATTGACGGCAAAGGCCCGATCAACACGCCGCACATGCGCCCCATCGAGAGCCGTGCGCCCAACGTCATCGAACGCCAGCCGGTCAAAGAGCCGCTCCAGACCGGCCTCAAGGCGATTGACTCGATGATTCCAATCGGCCGCGGCCAACGCGAGCTGATCATCGGCGACCGCCAGACCGGCAAGACCGCCATCTGCGTTGACACCATTATCAACCAGAAAGGCCAGGACGTCTTCTGCATCTACGTTGCCATCGGCCAGAAGAAATCCACCGTCGTCAGCGTCGTCGATACCCTCACCAAATACGGCGCGATGGACTACACCATCGTCGTCAGCGCCACCGCCAGCGACGCCGCGCCGATGCAATTCATCGCCCCGTACGCCGGGTGTGCGATGGGTGAGTATTTCCGCGACCTCGGCCAACACGCCTTGGTCATCTACGACGATCTTTCCAAGCACGCTGTCGCGTACCGCCAAGTGTCGCTCCTGCTCCGCCGCCCACCGGGCCGCGAAGCGTTCCCGGGCGACATCTTCAATTTGCACAGCCGGTTGCTCGAACGCGCCGCGAAGCTGCATAACGACGCCCCCCGGATGAACCCGATTTATCCGAAGGGCGGCGGCTCGCTCACCGCGTTGCCGATCATCGAGACGCAGGAAGGCGATTTCTCCGCGTACATCCCGACCAACGTCATCTCGATCACCGACGGCCAGATTTACCTCGAAAGCGAACTCTTCTACGCCGGCATCCGGCCCGCCGTGTCGGTCGGTCTCTCCGTCAGCCGCGTCGGCGGCAACGCGCAAACCAAGGCGATGAAGAAGATCGCCGGCACGCTCCGCCTCAGCCTCGCCCAGTACCGCGAGCTGGCGGCGTTTGCCCAGCTTTCCAGCGACCTCGACAAGAACACGAAGGCGCAACTCGACCGCGGCCAGCGCATGGTCGAACTGCTCAAGCAGCCGCAGTATCAGCCGTTGCCCGTCGAGGAACAGACGATGATCCTTTGGGTCGCCGCCAACGGTTTCCTCGACGATCTGCCCGTGGCCGCGATTCGCCGGTTTGAGACCGACTTCTACGGGTTCATGCGCAGCAAGTACCCGCTGGTCGGCAAGGAGATTCGCGAACACAAGCAACTCACCGACGCTGTCGTTGCTGAACTGAAGAAGGCCACCGAAGAATTCAAGGCAATGTTCAGCGCGAAGTAAGACTTCATGCCGAGCACAAGAGACATCCGACGCCGTATCCGCGGCGTGAAGAACATCCGCCAGGTCACCAAGGCGATGAACATGATCGCCGCTGCCCGGCTGCGCCGCGCGCAGACCAAGGCGGAGGCCGCCCGTCCGTATGCCGAGCGGCTCAGCGCGATCCTGCAAGACGTCTTCGCCAGCGGCGCCAGCGCCCGGCATCCGTTGCTCGCCCAGCGGCCGGTCAAGCGGGTCGGCCTCGTCGTCGTCAGCTCCGACCGCGGCCTGTGCGGCTCGTTCAACGCCGGCATCCTCCGCGAGGCGGGACGGTTCGTCGAGGAGCAGACGGCCGACGTCGGCCTCATCACCGTCGGGCGCAAGGCGCGCGAGTTTTTCCAGCGGATGGAAATCACCATTGACCAGTCGTTCCCGCAACCGTCGCGCGAGGTGCGCCTGGAGGAAGTCGGCGCCATCAGCAAACAGATCATCACCGACTACACCTCCGGCAAGTACGACCAGATTCATCTCGCCTACGCCCGTTTCATCAGCGTGCTGAAAAGCGAGCCGACCGTGACGCAGTTGCTGCCGATTCCAAAACCGGAGACCGATGGCGCCGCCGCCGTGGCGCGCATGGTCGCTTACCAGTTTGAGCCGGAAGCGGAGGAGTTGCTCGGCGCGCTGCTGCCGCAGTACGTCGAGGTGTTGGCCTACGGTTCGCTCGTCGAGTCGCTCGCCAGCGAACAAGCCGCCCGCATGGTCGCGATGAAGTCGGCCACCGACAGCGCCTCCGACATGATTGACGCGCTGACGCGCAAGTACAACCGCGTCCGCCAAACCGCCATCACCACGCAGATTCTGGAAGTCGTTTCCGGCGCCGAGGCGCTGGAAGAATAGCCGCAGGAGAACATCATGAGCACAACCGTACAACGCAGGGGCAAGGTCGCACAGGTCATCGGACCCGTCGTGGACGTCGAGTTCTTCACCGAGGATCTCCCGCCGATCAACAACGCCATCACGATCGCCGACAAGGCCAAGGGCACGACCCTCACCGTCGAGGTCGCGGGCCATCTTGGCGACAACATCGTCCGCACCGTCGCGATGAGCGCCACGCAAGGCCTTGTCCGCGGTATGGAAGCCATCGACACCGGCTCGCCCATCACCGTTCCCGTTGGCGCTACTTCGCTCGGACGGATCTTCGACCTGCTCGGCAACCCGATTGACGGCAAAGGTCCTGTGGATGCGAAGATGAGACTGCCGATTCATCGCCAATCACCGCCGTTCGAGGAACAAGTTCCCGCGACCAAACAATTCGAGACCGGTTTGAAGTCCATTGACCTCCTCGCCCCGTTTGCCAAAGGCGGCAAGATCGGCCTGTTCGGTGGCGCCGGCGTCGGCAAGACCGTCTTGATTCAGGAACTCATCCGCAACATCGCCAAGGAACACAGCGGTTACTCCGCGTTCGGTGGCGTCGGTGAGCGCACCCGCGAAGGCAACGATCTCTACCTCGAAATGACCGAGTCCGGCGTCATCGCGAACACCGTCATGGTGTTCGGCCAGATGAATGAACCGCCGGGCGCGCGTCTCCGCGTCGCGCTCTCCGCGCTCACACAAGCCGAGTATTTCCGCGACTACGAAGGCAAGGACGTGCTGCTGTTCATTGACAACATCTTCCGTTTCACGCAAGCCGGTTCTGAAGTATCGGCGTTACTCGGTCGCATGCCGAGCGCCGTCGGTTATCAACCGACGCTCTCCACCGAGATGGGTGACCTCCAGGAACGCATCACCTCGACCAAGCGTGGCTCCATCACGTCGGTGCAAGCCGTGTACGTCCCCGCCGACGACATCACCGACCCGGCGCCCGCGACGACGTTCACGCACCTCGACGGTTCGATCGTGCTCTCGCGTCAGATTGCCGAACTCGGCATCTACCCGGCCGTTGATCCGCTCGGTTCGACCTCGCGCATTCTCGATCCGCTCATCGTCGGCGAGGACCACTACAAGGTCGCGCGCGGCGTCCAACAGGTGTTGCAGCGATACAAAGACCTTCAGGACATCATCGCGATCCTCGGTATGGAAGAGTTGAGCGAGGAAGACAAGATTACTGTCGCCCGCGCCCGCAAGATTCAGCGGTTCCTGTCGCAGCCGTTCTTCGTTGCCCAGCAGTTCACCGGCTTCGAAGGCAAATACGTCCGCGTCAGCGAGACCGTCCGCAGCTTCCGCGAAATCCTCGAAGGCAAGCACGACGATCTGCCCGAACAAGCGTTCTACATGGTTGGCGTCATCGAAGAAGCCCGCGAGAAATCCGAGAAGATGAAGAAAGCGTAATGGCCGAGAAGACCTTCCAATTTGAGATCCTGACGCTCCAGCGCGAGTTCCTGCGCGAGGAAGCGCGTTTCGTCATCGCCCCCGGCCAGGAAGGCGTCTTCGAGATTCTGACCGGCCACGCCCCGTTCGTCTTCGCGCTCAAGCCCGGCCCGTTGCGGATGCGCCTGCCCGAGGGCAAGGATGTGCACGTTGCCATCGGTACCGGTTTCCTGATCGTGCAAAAGGAAAGCGTCACCGTTCTCACCCGCAGCGCCGAGCGGCCAGAGGAGATTGACATCGAGCGCGCCGCGCGTGCCAAGCAACGTGCCGAGGAACGCCTCCAGAAACGCGAAGACGTTGACTTCTCCCGCGCGCAAGCCGCGCTGGAACGCGCGATTGCACGATTGAAGGTGGCGGAACATTCTGGAAAGGGACTATGAGCACGACACTGCCGGGCGGAACACATTTCAGCCGTGAAGCGCGCATCGCCGCCTCCGTGTCGGCGTGGCACAAGTTTCGTGAGCGCCAGCATAAACACGTCGCTGAGCGCCTCCCGTTCATCACCATTTCCCGCGAGTACGGCTGCGAAGCGCTCAGCCTCGCTGCCCGCCTCGCCGAGATCCTCAACGAACGCTGCCGGCCCGCTGTTCCGTGGGCGAGCTACGACCGCGAAGTGCTTGATCGCGTCGCCGTCGAACTCAACCTCAGCCGCGACATCGTCGCTTCGATGGACGACCGCCGCCGCGATGCCATGAGTGAGTTGTTCGATGCCGTGCTGAACCGGAAAGTGGATGAGGCACTGATGTTCCGCAAGATTGCCGAGGTCATGCGCTCGCTCGCCACGCACGGCCACACCATCCTCGTCGGACGCGGCGGCTACATGCTCACTCGCGACATGAAAACCTCGCTCCACATTCGCCTGATTGCCCCACGGCCTTGGCGCATCGAGAATATTGCGAAGTGGAAACAGCTCACCCATGCGGATGCCGAGAAAGATGTCGAGCGTGGCGAGTCCCAGCGCGGCGCGTTCCTGAAGACGTTCTTCCTGCAGCAGCCATCGAACCCGTTCCACTTAGTCATCGAGAACTCCGCGTTCGGTGTCCCGCAGATGGCTGAGATCATCTTCACCGCGCTGGCGGCACGATTCGGCGAGATCCTCGTCGAGGACTGACCTTCGTTTCCTTACCGCGGTCTGCCCAGCGGGCCAGCACGAAGAGCAAGTCGCCTAGGCGGTTCAAGTACGCCACCGGCATCACTGTCACGCAAACCCGTTCCGCCCGACGGCAAACTGTACGCGCGAAATGCACCGGACCTGTCGGCAGAATGAATTGCTTCAACGGCGGGAGTTCCGCCTGCATTTCATCAATCAACCGCTCCAACTTTCCCACCGGCGTCGACTCATCGAGATGAAACAGGTCGTTCTGAATGTCGGCCAAAATGGTGTCGAGTTTGCGGTTCGAATTCATCGAACGGGCAAGTCCGATGGCTGAGATCAACTCGTCCAGCGCGCCTTGTGCTTCGATGAGCGGCGCTTCCTTGCAGACGCGCTTGCCGCTGCGAAGCGACGTCGTGCCGTCGTCGCCGGTGCGTGTGTAGATCTTCAGCATTTCTGGAACTCTGCCGGGATGAGGCAGATGAACTTCAGCGTCCCAGAGCCGGTGTTCTTGAACTGGTGCTTCTCATCGGCTGGTACGAACAGCACGTCGGCGGACTTGAGAGCGACTTCGTTGCCATCGTGCCAGATCGTGCCGGTGCCGTCGAGGATGAAGACTTCGTGCTCATACGGGTGCTGGTGCAACGGCGTGTGGCCGCCCGAGGCAACCTCGAAGATGCGCATCGCGAAGTTGGGCGCACCGTCACGCCGCGAGATGGCGACACGATAGGCACAGCCGTTGGCACCCGGCATCTCGATTTTCTCCAGCGGGACCTGATTGACGTTGGTGATTTTCACGCGGAAAACATATATGATGAATCCCATAAAAAGCTACCGAAAAGAGCTCTAGTTCAACGTGCCCGCCCGGCGCGATTCCGTGAACATTACGACGGAGGTGGAGGCATGCCTGCGCGAAAGCGGCGTGAAAGAGGGGTTGGTCCTGTGCAACGCGATCCACATTGCTGGCGCAACAGTGGACGGATCGCGAGAAGCTCTACAGCGTTCATGCACCCGATGTGGAGTGCCCAGCCAAAGGCAAGGCGCAAAAGTGTTACGATCTTGCCTGTCGTCAAGAACTGCTCGACAACTTGGCGGTAGGTGTCTATTCCTTCTGTCGTTATGAACAAGACCAAGATGCCCACCTTCATCACCGAGGATTTTCTCCTTAGCAACGACGTCGCCCGCGAGCTTTACCACGACTACGCCGCCCGCGAGCCGATCCACGATTACCACTGCCACCTTCCATCCGACCAGATCGCCGCCAACAAAACCTTCCGCAACCTCTACGAAGTCTGGCTCGCCGGCGACCACTACAAATGGCGCGCCATGCGCTCCAACGGCATCTCTGAAAAATTCTGCACCGGCGACGCATCCGACTACGACAAATTCCTCGCCTTCGCCCGCACTGTTCCGCGCACGCTTCGCAACCCGCTTTACCATTGGACGCATCTCGAACTGAAAAAATATTTCGGCGTCACCGACCTCCTCGATGAATCCACCGCCAAACAAATCTGGAACACCGCCAACGCCCAGCTCGCCGACATGCCGGTCGCCAAGATCATGCACCGCAGCCGCGTCACCGTCGTCTGTACCACCGACGACCCTACCGACTCGCTCGAACATCACCGCAAAATCCGCCACGACCGTAAACTCAAAACGCGCGTCTATCCCACCTGGCGCCCCGACAAGGCACTCGCGGTTGACCAACCCGTCGCCTTCAACGCTTGGACCGATAAACTTTCCGCCGCCAGCGGCATTGACTGCAACAACTTCGCCAACTTCCTCGTCGCGCTCGAACAACGGCACGAGTTCTTCCACAAAAACGGTTGCCGCCTCTCCGATCACGGACTCAGTTATTGCTACGCCGACGATTGCACCGAGGCCGAGGCCGCGCAGACATTCTCCGACGCCCGCTCCGGCGACCAGGTCTCCTGCGACCAAGCCGACGCCTTCCGGAGTTTCCTCATGATTTTCTTCGGCGAACTCGACGCCGTCCGCGGCTGGGTCAAACAAATCCACCTCGGCGCTCTCCGCAACAACAACACCCGGCTGTTGCGCACTCTCGGTCCCGACACCGGATTCGATTCCATCGGCGACTGGCCCCAAGCTGACACAATTTCGCGGTACCTCGACAAGCTCGACCAGAACAACCGTCTGCCGAAGACCATTCTTTATAATCTCAACCCCGCCGACAATTACGTCCTCGCCACCATGATTGGCAATTTCCAGGACGGCACCGTTCCCGGCAAAATCCAGTTTGGCAGCGGCTGGTGGTTCCTCGACCAAAAAGAAGGCATGGAGTCACAGATCAACGCACTCTCGCAGCTCGGCCTTCTCAGCCGGTTCGTCGGCATGCTCACCGACTCGCGCAGCTTCGTCAGCTACCCGCGCCACGAGTATTTTCGCCGGATCCTTTGCAACATGATCGGCCGCGATGTCGTCAACGGCGAACTGCCGCGCGACATGAAACTGCTCGGCGGCATGGTCCGCGACATTTCCTACCGCAACGCCAAGACATACTTCGGGCTTGAACCCGGCAAACTGGAGTGAGACAAAACAACATCATGAGTACCCCATTCAAGATTGATCTGAAGAACCAAGTCGCCGTTATCACCGGCGGCGGCGGAATTCTTTGCAGCGTCATGGCCAGGGCGATGGCCGACTGCGGCGCAAAAGTCGCCATCCTCGACCTCAAACCCGAAGCCGCGCAAAAAGCCGCCGACGAAATCGTCAAAGCCGGTGGCGTCGCGAAAGGTTTTGCCTGCAACGTGCTGGACAAAGCCAGCATCGAAGCCGCGCACGCCGAAATCAAAGCCGCGTTCGGCCCCGTTGACATCCTCATCAACGGCGCCGGCGGAAATCATCCGAAGGGCACGACCTCGAAAGAATTTCTCGCCGTCGAAGACATCACCGCCAAAAAAGACGGCGTCACGACTTTCTACGATCTCACCGCCGATGGCATCTCGTTCGTCTTCAACCTCAACTTCCTCGGCACATTCCTGCCGACGCAAGTTTTCAGCAAAGACATGGTCCTCAAAGGCCGCGGCAACATCATCAACATCTCCTCGATGAACGCCTTCAAGCCGCTCACGAAAATCCCCGCGTACAGCGCCGCCAAGGCCGGCGTGAGCAACTTCACCCAATGGCTCGCCGTCCACTTCTCCAAAACCGGCGTCCGCGTCAACGCCATCGCGCCCGGATTTTTCCTCACCGACCAGAACCGCGCGCTGCTCACGCAACCCGACGGCACGCCGACCGCGCGCGGCAACACCATCATCAACCACACGCCGCAAGGCAAGTACGGCAAACCCGAAGACCTCGTCGGCACGCTGCTCTGGCTGCTCAGCAACGAAGGCAGCGGTTTCGTCACCGGCCAAGTCATCGCCATTGACGGCGGTTTCAGCGCCTTCAGTGGCGTCTAGCATCCATCCTGCCTTATGACTTTCCGCCATCTACTTCTTAAAACTTCCTTTATCGTCATCGGCATCGCTGCCACAGCAATACTGTCAGCGGCAAACAGCTCCTCCGATGACGACACAAGGAATTCTGCCATCGCCAAGGCCATTATGGCGGCGCGTGCCGGGCGCTCTCCGACAAATCAGTTCTTTCAGCCCACCGCTGAGGAGATGAATCGAGCCATGCAACTCGGTACTGCAGCCACTCGAACAGAACCGTTCCCGCTTTCCAAGCGCGATGGAGTGCGCCTGCTGATGACCGGCCACAGTTGGGTTGGCCCTGCTGTCCGTACGCTGCCAGACATTGCTGCCGCTGCAGGGTTCTATGGTCACCGCTAACGCGCCCATATCAGCGGCGGCGCTACTGGCTCGGCAAACGCCATTTGGTTGACGGAGTTTGGCAGATTTGGCGACAAGCCTGCAGCGCCAATTCTCTTGCTCGCCATCGCCACAGGACAGTGGGATGTCATGAGTTGGGGTGTATACTACGGTGATACTCCGCAGTGCTATACACAATGGATTGATGTTTGCCTCAAGTACAACCCGAATATGGCCTTTCTGATTCAGGATGGGTGGTCGACGTATCCGCAAGCTTTATCCACCAATTCCACCGAAACCATCCTCGGAGTCATAGACTCCCAACAAGCTCTAGGACAGACAATGTTTCGCGGGATTTATGATGCGCTTAACGCTCGTTATTCTCGCAAGGTTCACATTATTCCTGCAGGGGCGGCTATGGTTGAGATGCTGCACCATTACTTTGCGGGGAGGCTATCCGGTTTTGATTGCGTGGCTGAATACCTCGGCGGCAAATGCGGTTTCTATCGGGATGATAACCATCTTTCCCACACGAGCGGAATGGAACAATTGCTGGGCTATCTGTATTTCGGCATGCTCTATCGACAATCGCCTGAGCACATCGCGAATTACCATCCCCGTGGTGTGGATCCTACTGTGGACCTCCTCATGCGCCGCGCCGCATGGCACGCAATCACCCACAGCTCATTCTCTGGTATCACCGACAAGACCAGCAAAGGTGTGGCAGACTGACCAACAACAGTCTTCCAATCACTACTTCTAGGTTTGAGTTCATGTTCCGCTGAAACACCTCGACTTGCATTCCGCCTGTCCATCTCTGCGCTATTGTAGGTGGCAGCAAGTCATCCATCAATTTGGCAGGCTCAATTCCGTAAATGCACTGAGAGACTCAGCTTCCAACCTGGAATAGGCCAAACAGAATGAGCGCAAATACTGACGTAATCACACCCCAGACAATCCAGAAGTTGTGCGGTGTCAGTGAGCGCGCAATCGGACTTCCTCCGAGGAACTCAATGCGTCCGGTTATCAAGGCGCGAACAATGAAATAGCCCCCCACTACAAGGCTTGCCAATCGGAAGTTTTCAAAAAAGGAGCCTTTCATTTTAGTATATGTTACCACAACGCTACACATGACAGCGAGAGCGAGGCAAAATCTCCTTTCAGTGAGTGGTGTCCCTGCATCGCTAAATGCTTTCGCTGCTTCGTAGTAGAGACCAGGATCGCCAACCATTTCGTAAACTATCTTGTTGCCACGACGACGTGTTCCGTACGGGCCGAGAGGCACGGTCTGCTTTCTTTTTGCCGGAACTGTGCGACCTCTGTTATAAGACGGGTAGGTCATGGACACCCATATCGATCAACTCGAACACCAGTTGGATAACTTCACCGCCGCCACGCGACGGCAGGCGTTGCTAGAACTCGTCGACCTCGCCCGCGACGGCAAGATCCACTTACCGGAGCCGACGACCAACCACAACGTTCACGGGCACACTTTTTTCTCTTACAACGCCTACGGCTACTCGCCGTCGAAGTTTGCTTGGCTAGCGCGCAAGGGCGGGCTTTGCGTGGCGGGTACTGTGGACTTCGATGTGCTCGACGCCGTGGAGGAGTTCCTTGAAGCGTGTCGGCTGGTCGGGGTCAAGGGCATCGCCAGCATCGAGTCGCGGGTGTTCGTGCCGGAGTTTGGGATGCGCGTGATCAATTCGCCCGGCGAACCGGGCATCGCGTACCACATGGGCGTCGGGTTCGTCACTGCCCACGAACATCCGTTTCTCTCACGAATGCGCGCGGCGGCGGAACTGCGGACCCGTGAGATGCTTCAACGCGTGAACAGCTTCATGTCGCCGGTAACGCTGAATTACGAGCGGGACGTGCTGCCGTTGACACCGAATGGCAACGCGACGGAGCGTCACTTGTGCACGGCGTTCGAGCACAAGGCAGTCCACGTGTTCCCAGAACCAGGGGAGCGGGTGTTGTTTTGGGAGGAAAAACTCGGCGGGGCGCCGTCTGACAGCGTGAAGTTGCAGAACCTGATTCGCGCGAAAACTATGAAGAAAGGCGGCATCGGCTACGTTCCGCCCGACGAGAAATCATTTCCGTTGATGGGAGACATGAACCAATGCGCGCTAGACTGCGGCGCGATCCCGACGATAACATGGCTCGACGGCACCTCCGACGGCGAGAAGTGCATAGAAGAGTTAATTGCCGTGAACGAGCAATGCGGTGGGGCGGCAGTGAACATCATTCCCGACCGCAACTTTACACCCGGCGTGAAGGACCATAAGCTCCAGAACCTGTACGACGTCGTCGCGCTGGCGGAGAGACACCATTTTCCGATTATCGTCGGTACCGAGATGAACAGCCCCGGCAACAAGTTCGTGGACAACTTCGGCAGCACCGAGTTGAAGCCGTTGTTGCCGGTTTTTCTGAGGGGCGCGCACATCATGTACGCCCACACCTTGTTCCAGAAATGCTCCGGCCAAGGTTATCTCAGCGACTGGGCGGCGAAGAAATTCTCCAGCGTCGCTGCGAAGAACGATTTCTTCGAAGCTGCTGGCCGTGAGTTGTCGGCGGAGGCGACGCCCGAACGGGTTCTTGAAAGGATACAAAAATGATTCCAAAAACTGAACGTGCGGTGCAGTTGATCGGACCCGACCAGCTTGTGTTGAACGAGTCGAAACCCGTGCCGGCACCGGGACCGCACCAGGTGCTTTGCAAGGTCGAGGTGGTCGGGCTTTGCTTCTCCGACTTGAAGCTGCTCAAACAGTTCACCGGGCACGCGCGCAAGTCGGAGGTTATCTCCGGCATCGACAAGAACGTGCTCGCTGAGATTCCAAGCTACGTCCCCGGCGATAAACCAACCGTGCCCGGCCACGAGACGGTCGTGCGTGTCGTTGCCGCCGGCGACAAAGTCAAGGGCGCCAAGATTGGTGACCGCTTTCTCGTGCAGGCCGATTACCGTTGGCTGCCGACGGCCGGGTCAAACGCGGCGTTCGGCTACAACTTTGAGGGGGCGCTTCAGGAATACGTGTTGATGGATGAACGAGTCATTACCTCGCCGGAAAGCGAGTCCATGCTGATTCCCGTGCCGGAGGACATCGCGGCGTCTGCGATCGCGCTGGTAGAACCGTGGGCCTGTGTTGATAACTCCTACGCCCAACACCAACGACGGTCCCTCAAGCGCGGCGGCAAATGTCTCGTCGTCGGCAACGGTACGATAACCGCGCCAAACGCCTCTCGCGTCCAGCCCGACGCGCTGCCAAGTGGGCAATTCGATGATGTTATCTATTTTGGAAGTGATCCAACAGTGGCAGAGAAGCTTTTCAAAAACGTCGCCACCAATGGCTTGTTCATCATCTGTCAGTGCGGCGGTAAGTTTGGACGGCCAGTGACCGCACAAATTGGACGCATTCATTACGGCAACATCCGCGTCGTTGGTACGACCGGCAGCGATCCGTCAATGGCGCTGACTGTGATTCCCGCGACCTCCGAGATCCGCGCAGGCGACACAGTCAATGTCGTCGGTGCAGCTGGACCGATGGGGATGATGCACGTCATTCGCAACCTCTCACTCGGCCTGCGTGGTGTGGCGGTGTTTGCCGGCGATTTGAACGACGAGCGGCTGGCGGTCTTGAAACGAATTTGCGATCCAGTGGCGAAGCAGAACGGCGCCATGCTTCGCCCGTACAATCCGCAGAAGGAATCGCTCGCAGAAGCGTGCAGCTACATTGTCATCATGGCGCCCGTGCCAGCGTTGGTGGCACAGGCGGTGCAGAACGCCGGGATGCGAGCGATCATCAACATCTTTGCGGGTATTCCGGTGGATAAGACGGGAGCGTTTGATCTGGATGCATACATCGCCAAACAAATGTATTTTATCGGTACCAGCGGATCGGTGTTGGCGGATATGAAGGCAGTGCTGGCGAAGGTGTTGGCGCGGCGGCTTGACACGAATCTGTCGGTGGCGGCGGTGTCAGGTTTGGACGGTGCTATTGAGGGGATTCGTGCGGTTGAGAAGAACCTATTACCGGGCAAGATCATGGTGTATCCGTCGTGCAATGGGCTTGGGTTGACACCGTTAGGTGTGTCGCCATGGGACAAGCAGGCGGAAGATCGGTTGTTGGCGTGTTACAAGAAAACATGATGGCGACTTGACAGAAACGATGGAGCAGGTTAGATACAACATCCAAGACAACCCAGAAAGGATCACATAATGAAGTACGGTTTAATGGCAGTAAAGAGCGGCGTCCTCGCGGCGTTGCTGGTGGGCACAGTAGCGGTGGTTTCTTGCGCGCAAGCACCGCAGAATGCGCCACCGGCGGCTCCGGCTCCAGCCGCGGCATCGGTCGCAGACAATGGTCGGTTTCAAGTCATTGTGAAGCCTGAAAGCCAGGGGAACTCTGTTCTGTTCCTGGTTGACACCCGCACGGGCGACACATGGATTTTCCGTCCACCCCAACCTCCGACTTTCAACGGCTACTGGAGCGACATTCCGCGGATGACCTATCCGCCGCAAGTGTGGCAACAGGCATTCCAGATTCTGTTTGCACCGCCGTCCACCAATGCACCTGCGGCTGGCACGACGGGCGGCACTGGCGCGACTGCGCCCCGCCGCTAATCTGATAGCGCATCGCCTGAGCGACGCCACCGAAAACAAGCCCCGATTCTTCGGAGACGAAGAGTCGGGGTTCTTGTTTAGGAATGAGCGGGCGCGGAGATTGCGTTAGCTTGAGGATGGAGCAGCGGAAGAGGTTTTTGGGATTGATTTCGCACGCTGTTTGCGGCGCTCCAAAAGACGACGGCGGCGTTTGCGTTTAATACCTTTGTTGTATTGCTGGCTCATGGAACAATGTCTATATCGGAAAACGTCTATCAGGGCAAGAGTTTGCGTTGTTGAAACTCACAAAAGATGCGCATAAACGACGGGGCGCAGCGGTCGGGATGATCGGACAGGAGACGGGTAACATCAAACGGCGGCCAGAAGGCGCCCGCATCGATCTCGGCGGGGTTGACAAGCGGGACGTAACCGCCTTGGATGCTATACACCCAGACGAATTCCCATCCCGTTTCAGCGCAAGCGGATAGTTGGAAGTGCTTACGAAGCAGTTGGAACTGAATCTTCAATCCTAGCTCCTCCTGCACCTCCCGCACCACGCAGGCGTCGTACGATTCACTCTGATCCACATGACCGGAGGCGCTGGAGTCGTAGCACAGCGGAAACGTGTCTTTGGTGGCGGAGCGTTTCTGGACGAACAGGTCGCCACCAGGATTAAACAGGAAGAGGTGCACGGCCCGGTGGCACAACCCACGGACGTGTATGTCGCGTCGTGTGGCTTGACCCAACACGCAATCGCGGGCGTCCACCACATCGAGAATCTCATCGGAATGGCTCATTTTCAGGAAAAGAAGAACCCCCCGATTTCTCGGGGGGTTCTCTGAGTTTAAGCTCTATCCGTTAAGATTAGAACTTGACGTTGACTTCGCCACGGATGCCGTGGACCACCCGGTCGACTCCCATACCATTAGGAGCATTCGAGGAGGTCGTAAACGCACGGTCCGGAATGAACACGCCGTACACCAACTGGAAGCGTGCATCCTTGCTGTAGTCGTAACCAACAATGGCGTCAACTTCCCAGCCCAGTTCGCTCTTGTCGTTCTGGTACTGAGTCAGACTGCTCAATCCTTGGTTCTCAATGAACGGGTCGCTGCCAGCGTAGGTGTCGCTGTCAACCTTCAGGTAGTAATATCCCTGCAAGGAGGCTGTGACATTCTTCGCGGGCTTGATCGAGGCTCCCACATTGATAATGTGGATGTTCGACAGCATCGGCTGGAACAACTCGCCGTTTTGGCCTGGCTTCGAGTTAAACCACGGAACAAACGCATTACCATTGCCACTTAGCTGGCCACCGCCTGAGGCGAAGGTGTATTCCACGTTGATGGCCGGTTCCATCTTAACATTTTTGAACGTGAACTTCGCACCTACATTGGCAAGGAACGCAGAGAGTTTAGTGTCTTGATAAGGGAAAGAAGAGATCGGGCCTTGGCCGCCTTCATAAGCGCCTTCCGCCCAGACTTGCAATCCCTTGACCGGAGTCAGATCTGCGCGCAATCCGATAACCCATGGAGAAGCGCTGTTTTGGGTCGGCGAATAAGGACCGTCCCACTGGGAGTACATTCCCGCTGAAGCGCGGGAGACCCAGCCAAAATACGCTTCCACGTCTTTGATGATGGAATCCTTCACCTCATAACGACCATTGATGAACAACAGGTCGTTACCACCATGACCAGGATTGGCTCCGGTACCAGGATTGGCTCCGGTATTGTTATTGCCAGAATTCCCATCGGAGAGTTTAGCGCCGACGAGGTCAACCGTGAATGGATAGAAATCCAACACGAGCCGAGCTGCGTCGAAGTTATAAGCTTGATCGTAGCTGCTGATGATCAGGCCTTTTCCATAGTTCAGATACTGGCGACCAAGCTTCAGGGTCGCTGGCGTAAAGAACATCTCGCTGAACTGAACATAGGCTTCGCTCAACCCAAGGCTGGAACGGTTGTTCCTGATATTCGAGGGGCTTCCCTGCCAATTGCCTTCACCCCAGTTCATATCGGCTTCCATCGTCACCACTACGAGCACGTGGTCTTCCAGATCCGCTTCGCAGGTCACGCGTGTGCGTTGCTCGATCCACGCGTTGTCGCGACTGTTGATCTTATAACCGGTGGTGCCGGTGTCGTAGTTCCCGTTCCCATTATCGATGTAGTTTGCGCGAACGCGGATATCGCCGCTGAGGCGGATATTCTGAACGTCAGCGAATACGCTGCTGGCCATCATTCCGATGCCAATCAACGCTGCTATTAACCATACTTTCTTCACTGTGTCCTCCTGTTGTTGTTGTTTGCGTTTCTCTCTTACACTTTAGTTGTTTGTCTCTTATGCTAAGAAGTCGCCTGACCAACGACTTCTCAACTGAGAACACTCCTAACAACTGGTGCCAATTATATGGATAGTCCTTAAACTGTCAAGCGACTAAATAAAAAAAAATACTCCATCTAACCAATCTCAGGATAAGGAGTTATGGATTATTCGGCAACTTTGAAACTAGTGCTTTTCCTGACAGACGTCCCAAAACCGTCCAACGGAAGAATGCCTCGCCCTGCCATGCGCCAGCCTTGTCGGATGCCATAACTTCATTGTAAGCCTGCCGCGCCTCGTTGGGTTGGCCGAGCAATTCGGTGCAACGGGCCGCTCCCAATTTGGCAGCCACGGCAGCGTAGCCGTGGGGGTTGGCGTTGACCAGTTGGGAGTACAGGCTGCGAGCGCCATCAAAGTTGTTGGTGGCCTCTTGGATCGCCGCCAGCCCCAGACGGACAGCGTCAGTCAGGAAATGCTTGGGATACTTCTCCAAGAATTGTTGGTAAGCAGCGGCGGCTTCCGGGTAACGGCTTTCCCGGAAATGCAGGTCAGCCAGCCGTATAAGGGCAGCGGCTGCCACATCGCTGCTGGGGTAATTCTGGACGATCTGTTGCAACGAGGTCACGTCGGTGGCTTGAGCAAGTTTGGCAGAGGCGGCGTCCGTTTCCTGAAGCCGCTGTTGTTGCCACAAGTAGGCCACTAGCCCGATTGCCAGGGCGACAGCTGTAGCCCAAATGATCTTGCGACCATACTGCTGCCAGAATAGATCCGGCTCGAATTGCTCTAAATTACTGAAGGTGATCTTATTGGTGTCTGTCACGGTTGGCTCCTGAAACGGCGCATATTCTCCGCAATACAACCCAAAAAGCAAGCTCGAATTCCGCCTCCACTACCGTTAGGCTGAACATCAGCGGTAGCCAATAAATTCCGACACCCCGACAAGAAGAAAGAGAATGTCTACAATAGAAAGTTCTTGAGCCTTGCCGAGAATGTGGTGGGATACACAGTATGGTCAAATTCGATAAGAAACAGTGGGGATTGGCGGCGCTGCTCGTACTGCTGACGGTCGCCGTCAGCCTGCCGGCGCTGAAGGGCGGGTTTGTCTGGGACGACGATCTGCTGCTCACGGAAAATCCGGTCATTCACTCCGCCGACGGGTTGTGGCAGGTGTGGCTGCCATCCGAGGAACTGGATTATTATCCGATCACGTGGACGACGTTCTGGCTGGAGTGGCGGTTGTGGGGAATGAACGCCATGGGGTATCACGCGACCAACATCCTGCTTCATGCGCTGGGCGCGTTGTTGGTCTGGCAGATATTGAAACGCCTGGAGGTGCGCGGCGCATGGCTGGCGGCGTTGATCTTCGCGGCGCACCCGGTCAACGTCGAGTCGGTCGCCTGGATTTCCGAACGCAAGAACACGCTCTCGCTGGTGTTCTACGCGCTGATGATGCTGGCGTTCCTGCGGTCCGAACGCGAGAACTCGCCACGCTGGTACTGGGGATCAGTCGGGCTGTTCCTGCTGGCGTTGCTGAGCAAGACCTCAGGCGTGGCGCTGCCGGGGGTGTTGCTGGTGTGCGCGTGGTGGCAGCGCGGGAAAATTGACCGCAAGGATTGGTTGCGCTGTGTTCCGTTCTTCCTGTTGGCGGCGGCGTTCGCGCTGATCACGATAAAGTCGCAACAATGGCAGTTGCAGGGCGGCGCGCGCGGCGTGGTGATTGACCGCCCCCTTCTGTTCCGTCTCGGCGCGGCCGGGCACGTGTTTTGGTTTTACGTCTTCAAGGTGCTGATGCCGGTCAATTTGGTGGCGGTCTATCCGCTGTGGAAGTTCAACACGGTGACGGCTTCGTTCTGGCTGCCGAGCGCGGCGGCCGGCGCAGCGCTCTGTGTGGCGTGGTGGTTCCGCTCGACGTGGGGAAAAGCCCCGCTTTTCGCGCTGTTGTACTGTGGCGGGATGTTGTTCCCGGTTCTGGGCGTCTTCAACGCACCCTACAGCGGGCGCTCTCCCATTGTCACCGACCACCTGCAATACCTCGCCACCATCGGCGTCATCAGCCTGGTCGCGGCCGGTATCATGCAGTTACCGCGAGCTGTTGTCGTCGGTCTTGGGATCTCCATCTTGGGAACGCTTGGCTCGTTGAGTTGGAATCGAGCACTCTGTTACCAAGACCAGGAGAAATTTTGGCATGACGCGCTTACCAAGAATCCCCAAGCCGGAAAGGCCCACTACAACCTCGCGGTGTTCTACGACAAGCGCCACAAATACGACGAAGCCCTTGCGCACTACACAATCGCCATTAAATACAATCCAGATAACGCCGCATGGCATAACAACCTCGCCAATGTCCTGCTCCAATTCGGCCGTATTCCTGAAGCAATGACCCAATACGCCGAAGCCGTCCGGCTCCGGCCGCATTTCGGCGAAGCGCGCGGGAATTGGGCCAACGCGCTCGCCCGCAACGGACGGCCCGATGAAGCCATCGCCCAGTTCAAGGAAGCCATCCGCTGGGCTCCCCTCCGTCCCGAGATCCGCCACAACTACGGCCTCGCGCTCCTCGGCATGGGAAAAATCCCCGAAGCCATCGCCCAATTCCGAATGGCGCTCCGCCTCGATCCCAACCACGCCGAAGCCCACAGCTCCCTCGGCAACGCCCTCAACCAACAAGGCAACACCGACGAAGCCGTCAGCCATTTCGCCGAAGCCCTCCGCCTCCAACCCGACTCTGCCTCCATCCATTACAACCACGGCGTCGCCCTCCTCAGCCAGAAACGCCCCGCCGACGCCGCCGTCCAATTCACCGAAGCCCTGCGCCTCAAACCCGACTACGCCGAGGCCCATTGCAATCTCGGCAACGCACTCCTCGCCCAAGGCCGGTTCGATGAAGCCGAGGCCCGTTACGTCACCGCCTTGCGTTACAAACCCGACTACGCCAACGCCCACTACAACTGGGGGCTCGCCCTCGCCCGACGCGGCCGGCTCTCTGAAGCCATCCAGCACTTCACCGAGGCCGTCCGCCTCAACCCCAACGACCCCGACTACCGCCGCAACCTCCAACAAAGCACCGGACAGCCTTGATCTTTCCGTCATCATCTCTGTCCACAACAGCAGCGAAAATTCCACCGATGTCTGAAAAGCCTCAAAGCCGCCTTGCTGCTGCCGAAGAGTTCGGAGTCACTTCGTCTAACAACTCCACCGTCGCGCTGGTGATGTAACCGGAGAGCTAGTGTAGTGTTACATAAATAGCTTTATATTTAAGTAGTGATATTCTATGCTCATGGATGATGAACATCACCGAACGGATTATTTTGTCGCCCGAGGAACAATTGACTCTCCAGCGGTGGGCTCAGGGGAAAAGATT